>BOAU01000013.1 GCA_026002025.1 Spirochaetia bacterium
GCCATCATATTTGTGGTAAAGGATTCCTGCATGTTACGGGGACCCGGATGTATGACCGAATCGTGGATGGTTTTGTAGAATACGGCGCCGAACCCCGCTTCCGGCTGTATCCCTAACCCCTTGGGAAGGGGGAAGGTATAACCAAACTTAAAGAGCAGGGGAAACATGGTGAGATCCTCAACATATATCCGGTAGGGGTTTGCCCCCTCAAAATAAGATATGCCTGATTCCAGGGAAAAATCGAAGCGCCGCCATTCATATCCCAGGGCGGCCCGGAACCCCGGCCAGGGCTTCAAAAAAATCGGGGCAGTAAATTCCGGGGAGTATGGATGGAAGTAATACTGCCCCATCACCTTAATGAAAAAAGGCTGATCCACCCATTCCACCGTCTGTGCCTTGGCAGGGACCGGAAAAGCAAGAAACAGAACAATAAAAATGAGGTTGAATACGTGAAAAATGAAGCGGACATCGCCATCGACGGGGTTCTGCGGGGCGTCATGATGAATATCTGGAATATCCATTACGTTTCCGATTCGGATCAGTTTCTGTCCGTGGAATATCCCCGGCTGAACATGATAGCCGCCGCGCTGAAGCTGGTCCCATCGGACCGTCGTTTTCTGGTGGAGGGCCATGTGGCCGATGTGCCCTCGCCCTCTCCGGTAAGTAATATGGAGCTGTCCATGCTGCGGGCGCGGCGCATGGTGGAGGCCCTTATCCAGCGGGGCATAGCGCGGGAGCGCTTTGACATTCGGGGCTGGGGAGGTACGAAGCCCCTGGGGGACAACGCCACCGAAGTGGGCCGGCGCCGGAACCGCCGGGTGGAGATTACGGTATTGAAAAAGGGTATATTTCAATGAAAACCAGAATTGCCCTGCTGCTCATATCCGTTCTTCTCCTGACCGGGTGCAATAATTTTATCAATGAGCTGATCCCGAAGGAAGACTGGCCTCCGGCAGTTGAGGAGCCCGGCGAAGAACTCCCCCAGCCTCCGGCGATACTGACCTTCAAGACCACCGGTCCTGAAACGGCCATTGGCGTCATAGATCAGGCGGCATTGACCATCACCATCAACGTACCCAACGGGACCGATGTGACCAATATGACCACGGCCATTACCACCCTTCCCGCCAATGCGGCCCTGAGCCCCTCATGGACCGGGCCGACGAATTTCTCCGGCCCGGTGCGCTACACCGTAAGCGATGGCGGGATAAGCAAAACCTACATGGTCACCGTTATCGTTGGCACGGCTCCACCGCCTGTCATCTATACGGTAACCTTTGATAAAAACAACACCGATTCCGGCAGTACGGAAGCAGACCCGCAGAGGATGCCCGCCGTGCAGGGCGGCACCATAAACCCGCTGCCTGCTGCGCCCACCAGACCCGGCTACACCTTTACCGGCTGGAACAGGGCGGCAAATGGAAGCGGAACCGTGTTTGGCAACTCAACGCCGGTGATGGCGGACATCACCGTATATGCGCAGTGGACGGCAAACGCCTACACGGTGACCTTCGACAAAAATGGCGGCGATACTGACGCAAGCCCCGCGGCCAAGACCGTGACCGTTCCGGCAACCACGATAGACGCGTTGCCCACTACGGACCCCACATGGGCAAGCCACACCTTCGAGGACTGGTGGACGAAAAACGGTGACGGCGGCGATTGGGGCACAGAATTTACTGCATCAACGCCGGTGACACAAAATATCACCGTATATGCCAGGTGGAACCCGCCACCTAACTACTATACGGTAACATTTGACAAAAATGGCGGCGATACCGAGGCAGACCCGAACACCGCAGGAGTAGCGGCAGGTAACACGGTAAACCCGCTGCCAACACAACCCGCCAGAACCGGCTACACCTTTGTTGGCTGGAACAGGGCGGCTAACGGTGGTGGAACTGTGTTTGACGCAACCACTACGGTGGCGGCGGCCATTACCGTGTATGCACAGTGGACGGCGAATACCCACACGGTGGTTTACAACGCCAATGGCGGAACCGGCACGACCGCAAACAGTACGCACACATACAATGTTGCCCAGGCGCTCACCGTCAATGGCTTTACTCGCACAGGTTACACATTCGCAGGCTGGGCAGAAAGTGCATCCGGCGCAGTGCGTTATAGTAACAACGAAAGTGTTATCAATTTGAGTGCCGTTAATGGCGCAACGGTAAACCTGTATGCCAAGTGGACGGCGAATACCTACACGGTAACTTTTAACAAAAACAACACCGACTCAGGCAGTACGGAAGCAAACCCGCAGACTGCAGTTGTTGCAGACGGCGGGACGGTAAACCCACTGCCAACACAACCCACCAGAACCGGCTACACCTTTGTTGGCTGGAACACGGCGGCTGACGGCAGCGAAACCGCATTTACTGCGACGACTACCGTAACAGCGAGCATCACCGTATACGCCCAGTGGATTGACACCCCGCTCATACTGGTAATCAACGGGAGTTCCGGTACTTTCACCATTCCCACAAATAACACCTGGGCCTACGACTGGACCATTGATTGGGGCGATGGCATCGTCGAGACCAAAACCGGAACCGGGGCAAGCAATACGGGGATTAGCCATACCTACGCCGCGAACCCGCAATATACTATTGGTATCACCGCCAACAGCAGTACCGGCCATGCGGCCTTTGGGTATAGCGATACAACAAGCGGCGCTAATGCAGCGGCCAACAAACAGAAACTGTTAAAAGCCCTGGGGCATATTAAAGAAAATACCAGTGTTGCCGTCTTTCCCAATGCCTGGAGATACTGTTTTTACAATTGCACCAATCTTAATGAAGTATCTCCTGATTTACTCCCCGCTATTCCCAACGGGACCAGCAATATCTTTGAGCAAATGTTCTATCAGTGTACCAGTCTTAGCTCGTTACCCGCCGGGTTCCAGCTCCCCGCTATTCCCAATGGGACCAGCTATATCTTTCGGCGCATGTTCTGGATGTGTACCAGTCTTAGCTCGTTACCCGCCGGGTTCCAACTCCCCGCTGTTCCCAACGGAACCAGCGGTATCTTCGAGGGCATGTTCATGGACTGTCGCAGTCTTAGCGCGCTGCCCGCCGCCTTCCAACTTCCCGCTGTTCCCAACGGGACCAGCTCTATCTTTGCCAACATGTTCTGGCGCTGTCAACTTCTTAACTCGCTGCCTGCCGGGTTCCAACTCCCCGCTGTTCCCAACGGGACCAGCCAAATCTTTTCCCAAATGTTCAGTACTACCAGGCTTAACTCGCTGCCCACCGGGTTCCAACTCCCCGCCGTTCCCAACGGAACCATCGATATCTTTGCCAATATGTTCACAGGCTGTAATTTTAGCTCCTTGCCCGCCGGGTTCCAACTCCCCGCTGTACCCAACGGGACCAGCGGTATCTTTTCCTCCATGTTCTCTAGCTGTTACAATCTTAGCTCGCTGCCCGCCGCCTTCCAACTCCCCGCCGTTCCCAACGGGACCAACAATATCTTTTACGCCATGTTCTCTAGCTGTTACAGTCTTAGCTCGCTGCCCGCCGCCTTCCAACTCCCCGCCGTACCCAACGGGACCAGCGAAATCTTTGCCCACATGTTCTCTTACTGTGAAAGTCTTAGTTCGCTGCCCGCCGCCTTCCAACTCCCCGCCGTTCCCAACGGGACCAGCAGTATCTTTTCCTACATGTTCCTTGGCTGTAGCAGTCTTAGCGCGCTGCCCGCCGCCTTCCAACTCCCCGCCGTTCCCAACGGGACCAGCCACATCTTTTTCCAAATGTTCAGTGATTGTTCTGCCTTAAACACAAACATAGAGAACCTGATAGGCCCGAACATATTTAGTCCGGGGCAACAGCTAAATTTTGCCTTCATGGGTAATGCATTTGAAGATTGTTCAAGTTTAACCGGCTCTGCTTCAAACGCCCTTTCGATGGGGTTCTATGGCAACACGACTACACCGCCGCCGACGCCATCAACTGATTTAAATACCTTTAGGGGTTGTCCCGCTTCGGTTACTGCCGGCCTGCACGCCAACTGGAAGTAGGGGGAAGGTGGGCGCAAAGGCGACCGGCACTGTTTTGGAATATCGGCACAAGAGGGGACAAGAAAACCGCCGTTGGCGGGATGTCCCCCTGGGCCAAGTGGAAATAGAGGAGAAAGAAGATGAACAATGAAAACGCTGTTTTGTATGCACAAACAACTAAAGGATGTGACATTCTCAGGGTACTGTATGGCGTAATCAAAAAACAGAATACGCTGGATTTTTCCCCGGTGACTCAATTGCCAACTATAGAGCATAATGGCTCACATATTGACATAGGGTACAATGGCTCTTACCAAAATACGGCTACACCGTTATCCATTTGGATAGGAATAAATCTGCATGTATACAAGAGTTGTACGATACAGATTTATTTAGGCACGAAAGACATAAAGCTGTTCCCTGATGGCGAAGGAACCTATTATGGACAGAAAGAAACTGAAACAAAATGCAGTCAGATCTGGATTCCGCTAAAAAAGGAACACTGTGATGAGGTTTTTGATAGTGAAACTTCTGATGCAAAGAGAAAAGAAATATTATCGGGGTATCTTGACGAGGTTTTAGCTCAATTTAAACTAGTTTATTAGTGTCAATGCAGAGGGGGGAACGCAAAAGGTGCCAGGCACCATAGGCGTTTAAAGGAAAACCGAAGGATAATAAACCACGAACCACACAAGAACCCGCTTTCGCGGGGGAGAGCACGGACTTTTGCTTTGACTTCTTGCCTTTTTGTCCGTGCTGTTAGTGTGGTTCGTGGTTAAATTCTTCTTAAGTAAACGCAAAAGGTGCCAGGCACTTATTTTAAGCCGGGGACTCCACCAGCTATTTTTATAGCTTGATCCCTCTACGGTTACTACCGGTCTGCACGCTAACTGGAAGTAGAGGGAAACCGGAGCGGCTTTCTTATGTACGATGTTGGGAACTACTACTGGCAGAAGGGGGCGGTTTGGGATAGAATGGAGATATGGACGATGAGGCGGTGATACATGATTATTCTTGATTCCGCACAGAAACATGGCATAGCGGAACATGACATGCGGGCGGTCATCGCAAACCCCTATGTGGTTATCGAACTACGGGAAGCGCCGGAAAAACTGTTGTTCCTGGGGTTTGATGCCAAAGCGCGTGCTCTGGAAGTGATAACCGATACCGGCCCCAGTGGTCAGGTGTTTATTATACACGCCGATTTGATAACGAAAAAGAATGAGAAACTACTAGAGGAGGTTTTACCATGAGTGATGGCGGACCATTGTCCGAGGGAAGAGTGATTTGGAAAAAAGGCGACGGGCCGATGCCGGAAAAGGTGCAACACGTGGTTGATGCGGCGCGGGGTGAACTGTTATTGGAAACATTGCACCTGCCCAAAGCCGTTGAAAACACCCTCCGCTATAACGCCGATAAAAACGCGCAATCGGTCAGCGACTACGTTTCCCGCATCGTAGTAGAACATTTGGTATCGGCATAGGGAACAACATGAAGATTATTTTCTTTTTTCTTAAGTTGACGATGCCTGCGGCCTAAAGGTCATCTTCTGAGTCGGAAACGGGTTCCGGTTTACCCCAGCGCGCCCTTTCCTGATAGATATTGAAGCCGACGGTAATGTACGGTCTTATTCCCGGCATCGAGAAATTATTAACCCAGCCGGAGTATTCCTGCGCCGTGTTTTTCCAGTTATCAGTTGTGGATTCAACTTCCCGGAACGCCGCAAAATTATACGTCACGGTAGTCCCCACATCCAGATAAACAATATCGGTAATATCAAATTTTATCCCGATATCTTCCCCAAGGCCGAAACTGATTATGTAATCGGTTGTTTTCACATTTTTGTCTTCACTGTCAAGCAAATAAAGTAAATTGAATTCCGGGCCGATACCAAAATGCAGTTTTAACCGTTCATTGATATCATACCGAAACCCGACTCCAATAATAAAATCATATTGGAGTATCGGTTTTAAATTGCCGCTATGGTTATCCAATACGGGAAAGAGAAATCCATAGTTAAAAAAGAAGCCGACATTCTTTCTGTCTACAAAACCATACCCTGTAAAGTTAATTCCGGGAGAAGCGGTATAGAAATCTTCCAAATCAGAGCCGTGATACGCATAGACGCCGAAATCAGGCCCCACCGAAAGCCATGATTCTTCCAAAGAAAACAGCATGGAATTAAGGCCTATCAATAACCCGGCCAAAACCATCATTTTTTTCATTATGATGCTCCTTTACATAGTAATATAATAAATTCTTCAAAATTGCACAATCATTTCCCATCCCTATATACCGCCAGCATCCGCTGGAACGCCGAGTCCGGCTTCTTGAGTTCCCGTGAGCCCCGGGTGATTTTGCAGAGGGAAATCCCCAGATTTTTTGCTATTTCCCGCTGGGGAACCTTTTGGTCCAGGGATTTGACCAGGGCCCAGCGGGCGGCGATGTCCGCGGTTTCCGCAGGGGTCAGCAGGCATTGTAAAAAAGATTCGATAAGGGCGCTGTCCCTGGTTTTCGCAAGGGTCCGGGCAAGTTCACTTAAGTTTTCAGCTACCCGGGGGTCGTCAAGTTTCATATATAGAGCATAGCACTTTTTTCACATTTTGATATCCCGGATTAAATCCAAAAGCTCTTCCGGGCTGTCGATGATCAGGGCGGCCCCTGCTGCTTCCAGGGTTTCATGGGGGCGGTAGCCCCAGCTTACCCCCAGGGGAAAGCAGCCGATGTTAAGGGCGCTTTCCATATCGATTTCAGAATCCCCCATAAGGATGGTTTCTCCGGGGGTGCAGCCAAGCTCCACGAGTATTTCCCATGCCGCCGTGGGGTCGGGTTTGCGGGGAGCGCCCGGTATATCCCCGCGGATGCAGGCGAAGCGGCCGGGGAAAAGCCCTTCCACCACAAGGGCGGCCACCGGATCGGGCTTGTTGCTTAACACGGCGGCAGGTATCTTTTGCCGACCCAGCGCCGCAAGCAGTTCCGGTATGCCCGGATAGGGTTTTGAATGGACCAGGGGCTTTTCAGCGTAAAACTTTGCGGCGTCTGCGGCGATTGCTTCGGCAAGCGCGGTCCTGTCATCTGCGCCGGAGGATACCTCCGCCGGGAGTGCCCCCAATGCCAGTTTCTTGATTCCCCAGCCCAGGATCTTTTTATATTCATCCACGGCCCGCTCAGGAAAGCCGTGCAGGGCCAGGGCGCGGTTCATTGAGGCGGCGATATCCCCGATGGTGTCCACCAGGGTGCCGTCAAGATCAAAAATAACACAGCGGTACTTCATTTTTTTATTCTGAATCAAAATGAAATCTTTTCATATATCCAAAATAAAATACCATAATCTAAAAAATTCTCGTTGAACAGGGACTTAAACCGGACCATCTTTATAGCGGAACAGATATTTAAAAATCATTTAAAAATAGCAGCAAACCTGTTCCCCCTCTTTTTGAGGACTTCACCCCTGCGATTTTTCCGCGGGGGTGAAGCTTGCATATCCCCTTCATAAATGGCATAATAGTGAACCATCAAAAAGAAAAAGAGGTAGATAATGCATAAGGTTTTGGAAGATTTAGGGAAAATCGGTATTATTCCGGTTATAAAGATCGATGATCCTGAAAAAGCGGTTCCCCTGGCAAAGGCCCTTGTCGCCGGGGGGATCCCCTGCGCGGAGGTGACCTTCCGGACCGCCCAGGGTGAAGAGGCTATCCGCCGCATGGCAGCGGAGGTTCCCGGCATATTGGTCGGCGCCGGAACGGTGCTCACCACGGATCAGGTGGACCGGGCGATCAGGGCGGGGGCAAAGTACATTGTCAGCCCGGGCCTCAATCCCAAGGTAGTTGCCTATTGTATTGAAAAGGGCATCCCCATTACCCCCGGCTGTTCCAACCCTTCGGACATCGAAGCGGCCCTGGAACTGGGGCTTGATGTGGTAAAGTTTTTCCCCGCGGAGCAGGCCGGGGGCCTGGATTACATCAAGGCTGTTTCCGCCCCCTATCCGAGCCTCAAGTTCATCCCCACCGGGGGGATCAACGCCGCCAATATCAACAAGTATATCGCCTACAACAAGATCCTTGCCTGCGGTGGTTCATGGATGGTGGGCGCGGATCTGATCAACGCCGGGGACTTCGCCAAAATCACCGCCCTTGCCCGTGAAGCGGTCTTTAACATCTTCGGCTTTTCCGTGGTTCACTTCGGGATCAATGCCAAATCCCATGATGCTGCCGCAAAGGCCGCTGTTCTGTTCAACAGCCTTTTCGGCTTCCCCCTCAAGGACGGGAACTCCTCGGTCTTTGCCGGGGATTACATCGAAATCATGAAGCTCCCCACCGCTTCCGGCACAAACGGCCATATCGCGATTGGGACCAATTCCATTGAACGCGCTCAAGTCTACCTTGAGGGGCTCGGGATTGCCTTTGATCCTTCGTCGGTCAAAACCGGCCCCGATGGGCAGAAGATCGTTATTTTTGCCAGGGATGAGATACTGGGATTTGCCTGGCACCTTATACAAAAGAAATAGGAGTTGATCATGTCCAAGGTAATTACTTTTGGTGAAATTATGCTTCGTCTTGCCCCCGAGGGGTATTACCGCTTTGTGCAGGCTTCGAGCTTTGGGGCAACTTACGGCGGGGGGGAGGCCAATGTGGCGGTTTCCCTGGCCAACTTCGGCGTAGACGCCGCCTTTGTTACCAAGCTGCCGGCCCACGATATCGGGCAGGCGGCGGTGAATAACCTGCGGCAGTTCGGGGTGGACACTTCCCGTATCGTCCGCGGGGGCAGCCGGGTGGGGATCTACTTTCTGGAGAAGGGCGCTTCCCAGCGGGCATCCAAGGTGATCTATGACCGCTCGGGTTCTTCCATCGCTACGGCAACCGAGGCGGACTTTGACTGGGATGCCATTTTTCAGGGGGTCTCCTGGTTCCACATTACGGGGATCACCCCTGCCCTTGGGGATAATGTGGCGGCCATCAGCATTGCGGCCTGCAAAGCGGCAAAGGCCAAGAACATCACTGTCTCCTGCGATCTCAATTACCGCAAGAACCTCTGGTCCCGTGAAAAGGCCGGGCAGGTGATGGGTGAACTGGTCAAATACGTGGATGTCTGCATCGCCAATGAAGAGGATGCCTCGGATGTTTTCGGTATCAAGGCGGGTAACACGGATATCAATACCGGCAAGATCAGCCACGAGGGCTATATTGAGGTGGCAAAAACTTTGACCGGCCGCTTCGGCTTTAAGCAATGCGCCATTACCCTGCGGGAATCCATTTCCGCCAACGACAACAACTGGGCGGCCATGCTCTACGATAACGGACAGGCCTATTTTTCCAAGAAGTACGCGGTTCACATCGTGGATCGCGTCGGCGGCGGAGACAGTTTTGGGGCGGGGCTCATCTATTCCCAGCTCAACAAATTCGGCCCCCAGGAAAGTATTGAGTTTGCCGCGGCGGCCAGCTGCCTTAAGCACAGCATCGAAGGGGACTTCAACCAGGTTTCCGCGGATGAGGTAAAGAAACTCGCCGGGGGGGATGCTTCGGGACGGGTGCAACGGTAGATACGAATCCCGCGGGGTTGATGAATGAGATCAAACCTGCGGGATTTTTTTATTTCCCCTGATCAGCATCACATCCCCAAAGCCGAATTTTTTTGCCGTCCTATCCGCAATGCGCTTCACCGGTAGCGGGGCGGTTCCCGCCGCAAGCCCACCCCAGGTACATATACGCTCTATGGTAAAACCATTTTTCATAAGAAGAGCGGAGAGAGTCCTTACCGAAAAAAGGTAAAGGTGATCAAAAATCGCGGAACGCCAGCGGCTTTTGAAAAGTTTTGCCTGGAAGCCTGAAATGTTCGGAGTGGTTACGATAAAATATCCCCCCGGAGCCAGGATACGGTAAACCTCTTCGACAAACGCCGCAGGATTGTTGAGGTGTTCAATAAGATGGGACGCGAGAACCAGATCAAAGCTTGAGTCGGGAAAATGGTTTTCCTCCAGGGGAAGGCTCCGCACATCAAGGTTCCGTTCCCGGCGGGCATAGCAGGCGGAGGGGGAAATCTCCACCCCGGTGCAGGCCCAGCCCCGGTTCCTCAA
Source organism: Spirochaetia bacterium (assembly GCA_026002025.1). Next base: position 10,074 of record BOAU01000013.1, read on the forward strand.
ATTTACCAGGAGCGCCCCGGTGGCGCAGCCGATGTCCAGAACCTTGGGTTGCATAGGCTGCCCGGACTGTCCGCCCGGCGTATACTGTCCCGGCAGCGCTTCCCTACCGGCCTGCGCTGCCCGCTTTTTTAAGGCCCCTTCAATCTCATCAAACCCCGCATCCGCCAGGGCCAGTTCCTGGAGGCGGAGAAAACCCGCTTCATTTGCCAGCTCATAGGAAAGATAATCGTTCCCGTGGCCGTCCTGATAGCGGTTCGTTATTGCCTCCGGCAGGGGCTGGGGGTTCATCTGGACCAGGCCGCAGCGGTGGCAGCGGACAAAGGCAAAGCCTTCGCAGTTTAGATGGGGCGTAAAGTGTTTACCGCCGCAGAGGGCGCAGGGAATGGGACGGCGGCGCTCCTCGGCAACCGGGGTGGACCAGGTTTTTATCGTCATTCGACCAGGAGCCGCGAAATGGCGCTCCGTTCGTTTCCGGTGATGTCCTGGGCAATTACTTCCAGGGTGGCCTGCCCGCGGGTAAACCATACTTCACCAACCTCAAAGGCGTTTAGGGGGGCATAAACCTGCCTGACCGGCGTCAAACCGTTGCGGTATGCCATGAGCACCCCGTCACGGGCGGAATAGGTTTCAAAATTCAGGGAGCCGATTTCGGCGCCGTTGACGGAACAGACGATCCGGTGGGGGGCCAGGGCGGGCTCTCCCGGCTGAAGGCGGGTGTCTGCGGCGGCCACAAGAATACTGTAGCGGCCCTGGCTGATACTCCGCACTTGCGCAGGATTGATAAATTTGCCGTCCCCGGATTTCAACTGAATGGACAGGATCTGGGGCGGGCGGGTATCCGGGAAGGGGGTGATGATCATCGACGGATTCACCCAGCGCCGTTCCCGGCGGTCAAAAAGGAAAAAGGAGAAGCCCCGCCGGCTCCACCACCCTGAGGCGCCGGCCGCGGCAATGGGTTCATTCCGGCTGAGCCTAATCGGAGGCGAGCGCTTTAGGTCTTCCGAATCACTATCATCAAAGCGGCTGTAAATACTGATGATCCCGTCCCCGTGGTCCAGGGCAATCCAAGCCCCTAAAGGGGAGGGGAGCGCGGAAGCGGCGTCCTCACTCCGGCGGAAAAAGAGCAATTCCCCTGTTTCGGCGGCGGTGACCGCGCCCTCCGCCGCAAAGACGGCGCCAAGTACCGGCCGTCCCCCGTTGTTCAGGCCGAAATTTTGGACCATAACGCCGTCCGCAGATGGCCAGTCCATGGCGTGGAGGGGAATCGGCAGATAAGCGCAAAGGGACTTTAGTCCCAGAACACAAAGGACATAAATAATTTTCCGCATCTGCCGGTCTCCTTACTTTCTGCCCAGTTCAAAGGATGCCAGGGTGGAGCCGCCCCCCAGGTAAAGACGGGAACCCCGGCGTCCAAGAAAGGCGTTGCCGCTCCTGAAGGGGGCTTCCATAATGATTGTTCCCGGCAGGCTTATGGCAACCAGTTGTTTCTGCGTATCAAATTGAGAGAGGATAACAAAAAGGAGCCCGTCGCTCCCCACCTCGTCAAGGGCGGTAATCTCCCCTTCAAGGGGAATTTTCCGGCCAATACGGTTGTTTATGTCGTAGATACTTAAGGCCCCCTGCCGCTCAAAGGCGATTCGCTTATCATCATCGATAAAAGAAATATGAACCGCCCGCCTGAAACCGTCTTCCAGGAATTCATGGTAGCTCACCTTGTATTCCCCTGAATCCGGAAGGCCAAATCGTTCCAGCAGGAGAAAGCGCTGATCGTCGATGCCGGAGATAATTCCCAGCCGTTCCCCATCGCGGGAAATGGAACAGCCCAGGATCACCGCCAGCCGGGAACCGCCGGGCACAAAAGAAAAGACCCGTTTGCCCGAACTGTCCAGAACCTCCACAACGCCGTCAAGGGAGCCGGTCAAAACGAGCCCCGCCGCAGCGTCAATGCAGGTAATGGGCGCGGCAAAATCGTAGGTCCAGAGCAGGTTCCCCTCGTCATCAAGAGATGAAAGGCTGTTCTGCTCATCGGAAATAAGGAAGGTCCGGTTGTCCAGAAACAGGGGATAGCCCCGCATATTTTCTATCCGCAGAAGCTCCGCCCCCTGGGGGTCCCGGATTTCTATGGATTCAGGCTTTGCGGCATATTCGGCCCAGCGGGTATCGGAAATGGAGAGATTCTCCTGTTGCTTCCGGTTAAGGGAAAAATTGCCCGCCGCATCCACATACCCAAAATAAGAGCCCAGGTGAAAGGGAATATACCCTTCCTCAGAAGAAGCTGAGGCCGTGTTATACCCCGACTCCAGGGAACTCAACCACCGGGGGATCAGTATCCGTTCTTCGGGGATGGGCTGGGCTGCAACAAAAACATAGATCACAAAGAGCGCCAGGCCGGCAATCAACCAATATTTTCTCTTTTCCTGCGCCACTGAAGCCCCTTTTTTTATTATAATAGGAGAATATACCACGAAGTTTCAAGGGGAAGATAATGACCGATACCCAAATGGATGCACTTTTTGAGGAAGCCCAAAGGGCCGCTGCTTTTGCTTACGCGCCCTATTCCCATTTCCGTGTGGGAGCGGCCCTGCTTGCGGAAGACGGAACCGTCTTTTCCGGCTGCAACGTGGAAAACCGCTCCTTCGGCCTCACCCTCTGCGCCGAACGGAACGCCCTTGTCCAGGCCGTGGCCCATGGCAAGCGCTCCTTCACCGCCCTTGCCATTTCCACACCTGATTCCGCTGAGCCCGTAGGCCCCTGCGGCGCCTGCCGCCAGGTCCTCAGCGAGTTCATGCGCCCCGATGCGCCGGTCCGTTTCGCCGGTTCGGGGCCGGACCATATAGACACCACCATGGGGGAATTGTTGCCATATGATTCTTTGCATGAGTTGGCAAAGGATTGAGGGGACTAGGCCATAATAACGGTTCCCGGGAAAATGCCTTACCTGCTTTGCATGGTTGTCAACACTTCGTGAAAATTCTCTCTGTTAATGAATTTTACCGCAGGATTGTATTTTTCGACGAATGTCTTTGGAAAACGGGCTTTCACGTTTGGATTCCATTTGATTTCATATGCGGTAATATTTTCCCCGGATGTGGTGACAAAATCTACTTCTTGCTGCTGTGTGGTACGCCAAAAGTAACCGAATGAACCAACGGCCTTGGGCATCAGGCGTTTTGCCAGTTCTGCGATGATAAAATTTTCGAATAGATGTCCAATATCTTGCCTGACTCCAACCGGTTCAAATGCACCGATCACTGCGTTGCGAATGCCGACATCATAGAAATAATATTTTTCCGATGATTTTATCTCGTTGCGCAGGTTTGTGCTGAAACTGCCAAGGCGGAAAATGGTAAATGTCTGCTCCAGCAGCCTGATATATCGTTCGATCGTTTTGTTGTCGGCACTACAAAGATTAGATAACTCGTTAATGCTGACTTGCGAGCCAATCTGCATAGCCAAAGCCTTTACCAACTTTTCAAAGACAAGCGGTTTTTTTATGTTTTCCCATTTAAATATATCCTTGTAGAGATTATCATTTGCAAGGGCACTCAATATTTCCCGCTCATCCCCCGGATTCAGAACCACATCCGGGTAGTAACCATAGAGCAGTCTGTTTTCCAGATTCATTTGCTCCTCCATGAGATTCGTATGAGCTGCCATTTCGGCAAAAGACAGGGGAAACATTTTATATGTCCATTTTCGCCCAGTCATCGGCTCGTTTATCTCATTTGCCAGGTCAAATGAACTGGAGCCTGTAGCAATGATCTGAAATTTTGATTTGAGATTGTCATGGATAATTTTAAGTTTTAAGCCAATATTATGAATCCGTTGAGCCTCATCGATAACTAAAATTTTGTTTTGCCCGATGACAGAATTGAATTTTTGCGCCGTGACTTCTTCAAAAAGTGTGATTGTTGCAGCATCGTCACCGCTGAGCCACATCACATCCCTTCGTGTATCAAGCAAATCGTGCAGCAATGTAGTTTTCCCTACCTGCCGCGCCCCAAAAATCACGATGGCCTTTTCAGAAAGAAGTTTTTCTTCAATATCGGCTTTTATACTGCGCTGTATATTCATTAAGACATTATATCAGAATTTTGTTTTTTGTGCAACAACTCCAAAAATATTATAATATTTTTGGAGTTACATCTAATAATACTAGTGGGCTCTGCGCTTATTTGACATATACCGCCATATCGTGCATAATAATGCAAATGATAGAAGACGATATTCTGACCATTGAAGAGGTTGCCAAATATCTGCGGGTTTCCGAGCGGACCGTCTATGACTGGGCCCAAAAGGGGGAAATCCCCTCCGGGAAGATAGGTACGGTCTGGCGCTTCAAGAAATCTGAAATTGAAAAATGGGTCAATGACCGGCTGACCGGCGCCCGTTTTAATCCCCAGCTTTCAACGGTGCAGATCGATACGGTGATTTCCCCGGACAGGATCTTGTTCCTTAACTATGTGGCCAAGCGGGATGTTCTTCTGGCCCTGGCGGAGAACCTTGCCGGCTCTCCCCAGGTAAAAAACCGGCAGGAGCTTGTCAGCGAGGTCCTTAAACGGGAGGAACTCATGAGCACCGCCATTGGCCGGGGTATCGCCATCCCCCATGTAAGGCTTTCCTCGGTTACGGATCTCGTGGTCTCCGTGGGCATCAGCCGTACCGACATCCTTGATTTTCAGACCCTTGACGATGAGCCCGTGCGGCTGGTCTTTATGATCGCCGCGGCCTATAACCAGCACGCCTGCTATCTGCAAACCCTTTCTTTTTTCAGCGCCCGCCTTAAAAACCCCGTACTCCGCGCCGCCCTGCTGGAAGCAAAAACCGCAGAGGAAGTGTACGGCTTAATCAGTACTGAAATTCCCCCGGAGCTTCCCGCAGGAAAATGAGGGCCGACTCAATTATTCAAATGAGATTCCCAGCCAGTGATCTTTCCGGCTTATATCCTGACGGATAAGGCCGATGGTTACCGGGGTGGTGGTTTCCGCCACCAGCCACTTTTTGCCTTCAAATTCAAAACGGGCGCCGATTCCCGGTATGTCCGTAAGGCCCATGGCGTGGCTGTAATCTTTGGAGACCATGATGCTGGCGGGGATGTCCGCCTGGGAGAGGATCACGGCCCAGAGCAGGGCCCGGCTGTCGCAGTCCCCCCGGCCTTCACTGACGGCGCTTACGAGGTTTACAAAATCGCTGCCCATAAGATCCCGTTCGTAGGAAAAGCCCTGTACAAATTCCAGGGCCTTTGCCGCAAGGGCCGTTTCGGTAAGGGCGGTCCCTTCGTGGAGGGCCCGGACTGCCCAGCCGCGTTCAAGCTGGAAACAGGCATCGGCAATCCGCTCCCAGGAATCCCGGTAGATGGCCCGGTAAAAACGGGCCCAGGCTTCTTTCCAAAGGGGGCTGCGCTCATAGCGGCGGAGCAGGGCGAATTCCCGGTCCACCAGGGCCTGGGCAGCTTCGGCGTCGTTTTCGGCGATCAGGGCCTCTATTCCAAGTGGGCCTGAAATGCTGCCCTCCAGGCTTACCTTTTTCAGTTCACCCCGGGGCCAGGTAAATTCCGTCACCGGCCCGCAGTAATGCTGTTCCGCCGCCGAGGGGGCGATGGAATCCAAAGCGGAAAGGTGGAGCGCTTCCAGATCGGCCTTTCCCGCCGGGCCGTAGGCCAAAGCCAGGAGTAATGGGGCAGTGCCCCTGGCATTCCCCCTTCCCCCGGACTTACCCGCAGAGCCGCCGCCGGACTTTGGCTCCAGTTCCACGCAGAGGCCCCAGCCTTCCCGCATATTCACCGCCTGCCTGCTATTCCCGGACGCCGGGCCGCCCTCGGCAAATTTCAGCTCCATCATGGCAGCCTTCCGGGTACGGTAATCAAAAAAATCGATCTTCCCCTGATTCCCGATACGCTGCGCCGCGTCCTTTGCCAGCTCTTCCACCGATTGGTAGGTACCGGGGTACACCACAAGGTCAAAGGCCGCGCCGTCACCGGTCCGGAAAGAAAAGCGGTCCTTCATGTCGCCCCCGGTATATTCATAGCCTTCGGGCAGATCAAGGGCGAAGCCCCAGACCTCAGAATAGAGGGGTTCCCCAAAAAGGCTCAGGGGAAGGGCAATAAATAAGACGATATATTTAAGTACTCTCATGATATATTAATATCGGTATGACAGGCGGATTACTGTGAAACGAATTGCGGTTCTTTTTGAAAATGATGAATGTATCGTCCTCGATAAACCTGCGGGCCTTGCGGTTCAGGGCGGGGAGGGAGTGGGGACCTCCCTGGACAGGCTCCTTGCGGAAGACTGGAATCCCCGGCCCCTGCTGGTCCACCGCCTGGACAAGGACACATCGGGCCTCATCCTCGCGGCCAAGAACCGGGAGGCTGCCGCGAAATTTTCCGCGATTTTTGCCGGCGAAAAATCCGGCGCCGCAGGGGGTAAAGGCCGGGGCATCCTTAAGCAGTACCTCGCCGTCTGTAAAGGCAGGCCGCAGGAGGATTCGGGCATTATCCGGCTGGACCTGGACATCAGGGGGATGGTAAAAAAATCCGAAACCAGTTTCCGGCTGCGCTCGCAAAGGGGGGATTTTTCCCTTTTGGAACTGGAACTGGGCACCGGCCGGATGCACCAGATCCGCCGGCACCTGGCCCAAATCAAAAACCCCGTCCTGGGGGATGACAAATACGGCGACTTTACCCTGAATAAGGAACTCCGCAGAACCATGGGGCTCAGGCGGCTCCTCCTCCATTCCGCCCGGCTCCTTATTCCTGAAACCCTGGTGGGATTCTCTGGCGGGATCGATGTAAGCGCTGCTTTGCCGGATTACTTTTTACCCTTTGTGTGAGGGGCCGGGTTGCTTTTTAAATATATTTAGTAGTTTTACAAGTGCAATGACGGAACCTTCGACAGAGCAAAGTCATAGATGGTCTGCGTCCTTGCGATTGCGGCCTGCGTTATCAGTTCGTCAACAGCAATTTCATCAGGGTAGCGGGCTGCAACGCCGTAGGGTGTCATATAATAAGACTCCTTTGTTGACAACGGTGCGTTCAATGGTGAGGAGCGCCCTTCGTTCCTCGAAGGTGCGTTTGTATTGGGCGAGTATATCAACGGGGGTTCTTCTATGCATCCCTGCCATACTGCGATAGAGGGTTTGCATCACCAGTATGGGAAGTTCCGCCCCATCGTTGAGCACGACGTAAAAGTCGTAGTCGCTATCCGTGCCCGGTCGGCCGTAGGCGTAGGAGCCAAAGAGGTAGACCTGTTCGCAATCGGCGTTGGCGACTATGAGGTCTTTTATGGTGATAATCTCATCGTTGATGATCATTGTACCTTAAGCGTATGTGCTCTGTGCCGTAGTTACAAGTCCCCCACCGCTCGTATACCGCACAAAAACAGGGGATAGCCGGGTATGTGCTATTGTAAAGAGGATATTACCGAATAACCATTTTCAGTACCACGCTCTTCCACATCCAGACCACCGGCCCCTGTTTGATCCGATCCCGGAGGAGTTCCTCCGCGCGGGCAAAATCTTTTTTTCCAAGCTTTTTCCCGATAAAGGCCCCCCAGCGGGAATGTTCCTGATCAAACCATGCGGCCAAGTCCCGTTCGGTGATGAGCCGTTCTTCCTTTTGGTCGATGATGGTGAGTGTTACGGTAAAACCCGCGCCCTCAAAGGCAGCCTTCAGGGTATCGCTGTCCCAGGACCATGACCGCCAAAGGCGGTCTTTGGTGTTTTCAGCAAAGAATGATTCCTCCGCTTCCTGCAATTTTTCTATCAGATCCCCATCAGCCTTACCTGAACCGGCCTTGTCCGCGCCGGATACATCACCCAATATCCGGGAAATCCGTTCACCCAAGGGGGGAGGAGACTGGAGGAGGACCATGTCCCCATCGGGGGCAAGGAGCCGCCGGGCTTTTTCGGCAAAGCTTTTGAACACTTCGGCAGGGGTAGCACCGGCGGCCTTGCTGCCTTCCGCGGCTTTACCGGCTGCGGCACTGCTGCGGTCTGCGGCCTTTAAAAGCTTCCGCCAGGGTTCACGGGCAAAGATGTGATCAAAAAGGGGAGTGCCGAACCATTCCTCCGCCTCTTTTGGTTCCGGGAGCATCCCCGAGGGACTGACGGCGATTTGGGGCTGTTCAATTTCATCCAGGGTTGCCGCATAGCCAAGGAGGGTGTCCTTTGCGGCGTCGCTGTCCACCAGGGCGGCGGTGAGCCCCTCGGGGGTGCGGCGGAGGCTTTCCCAGAGGAGGAGGCCGTCGTTGGCAACGGCAATGAGGATACGGTCATGGCCCCGGATCGTCTGCTGCCCCAGAATTGCCTCTTGGTCGGAGCGGAGCAGGCTGCTGCGCCCCGATTCCAGCCGCTTGAACCAACCTTCCCGGCCCTTGGACACTGCGGACCAGGTGAGCACTTCCCCGTCCCCGGCAAGACCCCTGTTCCCGGCGGTATCTCCCTGGGCATTATCGCTGTAAGCGCTGTCACCCAGCACAATGGCCGCCTGGAGTTCCCGTTTCCGCAGAACCTCTTCCCGGATTTTGCCCTCGTAGCCCATCCGGGAAGGCATGTAGAAAATTTTCCCCATCAGGGCCGAGGGAAGGTACTGCTGGGCGGCCCAGTGGTCCCGGTAGGCATGGGGGTAGACGTAGCCTTCCCCGTGACCGAAGCTTTCGCCGTCCCTGCTGGCGTCCCGCAGGTGGTTGGGCACCTCGGCGTCCTCCTTTTCCACTTCCTTCATCACATCGAAGAAGTTCAGGGTGGTGTTGGATTTGGGTGCCGTGGCAAGGTAGAGGCAGGCGTGGATAAGGGGGAAATTGCCCTCGGGGAAGCCGATGCGGTCAAAGGATTCGGCGCAGGAGATGACCACAGCCAGGGCGTGGGGGTCCGCAAGGCCCACGTCCTCACTTGCCAGGATGATCATCCGACGGAAGATGAAGCTGGGGTCCTCTCCGGCGCGGATCATCTTGGCAAGCCAGTAGAGGCTGCCGTCGGGGTCGCTGCCCCGAACGCTTTTGATAAAGGCGCTGATGGTGTCGAAGTGGTAGTCCCCGTCCCGGTCATAGAGCAGGGCACGGCGCTGGATGCTCTCCTCGGCGGCCTCCATGGACACCGTGATTTCCGCGCCATCCAAGGGCGGCCAATGGGCAAGGCCGGTGGCGGCATCGGTTCCCTGGGGGAGTGAAGTTTCTATTGCCAGTTCCAGGGCATTGAGGAGGCTCCGGGCATCCCCCCCGGCAACTTCCACCAGGTGATCCATGGCACCCTTTTCAAAACCGACCTGCCATTTGCCGTAGCCCCGTTCTCTGTCCGCAAGGGTGCGGCGGGCGGTTTCCTTGAGGTCCTCCGCCGTAAGGGGCTTGAGCTGGAAGACCCGGCTGCGGCTGACCAGGGCCCGGTTTACCTCGAAAAAGGGATTTTCCGTGGTGGCCCCCACCAGGATCACGACGCCGTTTTCCACCCAGGGGAGGAGGGCGTCCTGCTGGGCCTTGTTCCAGCGGTGGACCTCATCTACAAAGAGGATGGTCCGCTTGCCGTAGAGCCTGCGCCGTTCGTCCGAGCGGTCGATGGCCTCCCGGATATCCTTGATGCCGGACAGCACCGCGTTGAGGCTTTCAAAGGCCGCCCTTGTGGTATTGGCGATAACCCGTGCCAAACTGGTTTTGCCCGTGCCCGGAGGTCCGTAGAAGATGATTGAAGAAAGCCGGTCCGCCTGGATGGCACGGCGCAGAAGTCTGCCCGGCCCCACGATGTGGTCCTGGCCGATGATGTCTTCCAGGGTCCGGGGGCGCATCCGATCCGCCAAAGGCCGCGAATCCCCTGCACCGCCCGGAGTCTGCGCCCCCTGGGCGGTAAAAAGATCACTCATATTAGGGTAAATACCCTATTCTTCGGCATTCCACTGTTCATTCCGGTATGACCAAACCCCGCCGCTATTAAGCGCTTTTTGTGAATTACTGACACCCCTGCCGGTACCCTGAATACCCGCAAAAAGGGTCATCGCAGAATCAACAGCAGAAGGGGCCTGGAAGAGATGGCTTACCGGATGTGTCCCAAGGGTATTATCATAACGATCCCTGTTATCAACACTGGAAAGAGCCTCATTTCCCGGTATCCGAAGACTCAGCTTCCCATCACTGTTAAGTTGCAGCTTTCCATCGCTGTCCAATACGATTTCCCGGTATCCGTAGATAGTAGAAGTAGAGCCGTTGCCTGGCTGAATCCCCAGCAGAAGCAGTTTTGGGGCAGTATCGGAAGAGTTTTGATACCACTTGGCAACAGCCCCGGTCATGCGCTGGCCGGTGGAATATGCCGTATAGATATGACTGGCAGTATCTACCTTGAGTATATTCCCGCTTCGGGTAACCGCAATAATATCGCCGGAATCTATGATCCCCACAATTACGCTCTCGGACCCTCCGTTACTATCTTGCAGAGACTGCTCCCGTACCGCAGAATTTAAACTGGAAAGGTAATAGATACCGGCCCCATTGGTAGCCAGGTAGTACCTGCCTCCTGGTACAACTACCGCCCCGCTCAAAAGGCCGGTATTGGCCTTTTTGAGTTTGAGAACACCGTTATCTTCATAAAAAATCGCGTAATTTGCCGCATTGGTCCCCGATGTGGTGATTCCATTCCATCCGCCCGCAAAGAGGGTGTTTCCGGCTGCATAAATCGTTTGGATGGAGGAAAATGCCGTTCCATCACCTGCCTCAATAGTTATCTTGCCGCTCCAGGCATTTTGCCCCACACCAAGTTTGTATAAACCTGATTCGGTCAGGGCATAAAGGAAACTTTTTGCAGGATCGGCATTGTTTATTGCGGCCAGGGCATAAATTCTTCCGGAAGGCTGGGGTATGGAACCTTCATCCCAAACCGCTTTGCCCTCCGCGTTTTTTGCGTACCGGTGAAGGGAAGCGCTTCCCACATAGACCGCCCCGTTAAATTCAACAAAATTGCTGGGAACCCCCTTGATCCGGGGCTCTTTGGGTTCTATTTCCTGGGAAATCTGGTAAAAGAGCGGGCTCTGATCGCAGGATGCCAGGAGGATGGCAAGGAAGCAGGCTATATACACCGGCGCGCGCCGTTTAACAGGTCGTTTTTCCATCATGTTTCCTCAAGCTTAAAAGTGATAACGGGCCGAAAGGGTCGCTTCAAAGAAATTACCATACATTGATTTTGATGTGTCTTTGGGAATCTGGGGAATCCACCACCAGGCGGTGTTGAGCCCGAAGGACCAATCCGGATTAAACCGGAAATAGGCCGATACGGTTGGTTTGGCAAAGAAGCCGACATAGCTGTAATCGGTGTTGTAATTTTGAGGTGCGAATCCCAGGCCCAATGCAAGGGGGAATTCAAAGCGTTTGACCACAAACTGGTATCCGACCCTGGCGGTGATGGGGATGATATACAAGAGGTGGTTTGCCTTGGTGCCGGCGAACATCGCCTGTATTTCACCGCCTACAAACAGATGGGATGTCAAAAAATAATTATAGGAAAGGGAACCGGTCCCCCCCACCGAGATTTGGCCCACCCCCGAATAGAGGGTATCCCCGGAATCATTGATAAAAACAGTGGGAATAGTCACCCCCGCCGACATGATAAAGACCTGATCCCCCCGTGAATAAAGGCTGGGCATATAATCCCCCCAGTCCGCCTCCACAGGGACATCCTCATCATAACCAGGTTCTTCTTCCGGTTCTTCCTGGGCAAAAACGGGTACAATCCATACCGCCCAAAACAATATACATAAAAAGGCCCATGCCCTTTGCATAAATACTCCTCTATTAATAAGTACAACAAATGTCCGCATTAAGGGTTACCTGAAACCTGACCGGCGGTTCCCTGTTCAAGGGCAAGGTACTGCAACAGAATGGGATATTTGGTCAAGAGTTCGCCGTACCGGGCCAGCTCATCAAAGCGGAACCGGGAATCAAGCTGTTTCCCCAGATCCGTATCCAGTTCGGCGCTTAAATATTCCCGCTGTTTCGCAAAAAAGTCTTCGTAAATCAGACGGGCCTGCCGGTAAAGGACAAAATCGGGGAATACCGCCGCCGGGATACGGCAGGCAAGGTTTTCGATCTGCGGAAAAGCCTCTGCGATTGCAGAATCCAGAACCGGACTGCACCCGGTGTTGAGTATTGAAGCAATTACCCCCTCATCGGCGGAGATCACTTCCAGCTGGGAGCGGATAAAGGCTTTAATATCGGAAGCAAGCCCTTCTTCATAGACCGCCAAATCTTCCTGCCCGGCAATGTTTTTTTCCGAAACAAGGGAGAGGAGGGAATCGGCCCTGATATTAAAGGAAAAAGTCCCGGACATTTCGTAGGAAAAGTCGGCGTTGAATCCGGAAAAGGCGGCGTACACATCACCTGAGGGCAGGCTGCCCTGGAAACTGAAGGCCCTTTCTATTTGATCCAGGGTAAAAACCTGGATGGTCACATTGGTGGGGATCAGTTTATACCACACCCAGCGGAAATCCCCCTCCCGGATAAGCCTTTCGTCCAGGCCGTGGGTCTTTGACCGCATCACCCCATAGGAACCTGAGGGAACCCCAAGCTGGGCCCAGCCGAGGAAAAAACCAACGCAGCCCGCAATCAAAAGAACAATAAGAACCGCAAGAAACTTCTTCATGCCACCTTCCTGAAAATATTTTTGAAACACCCGCCGGATCAAAATTGCAATTATGCGGACTCTTCTATATAGTTATCATAACACGGAGCGCAGCGGATGAACATATCCCCCCAGAGGAAAAAGCCCTTTGTCCTTACCCTGCTGCATGGCGCGGCCCTTTTTTCCTTTGGGATCTGCCTCCTTTCGGTGTTTTTATACCTTGCCGGAACCGGGCAGCAATTTATGGACAGCACCCAGCTCGCCCTGATCAATCTGGCAATGCTGGGCGGGATCTTTTCGGCATTGCTGTCCCTCTACGGGATAATTACGGACCTTGTCTGCCTATTTCAGCGGCAGCCCCACCGGGCCGCCTATATCCGGGGTATCGCCGGGTATTTTTTTCTGGGTTTAACCGGGGCCCTTATCGCGGTTCTGGGAACCCTTATCGTTGCCGCGGCAAGAGGAAATGTATCATGAAACGTCTTTATGCCCTCCGGGGGGCCGCCCAGTGTCTCAATGAGGCGGGGGACATCGGCGTCCAGGTGTGCGCCCTCTATGACGAGCTGCTCAGGGCAAATGATCTTGTGGAAGAAGATATCGTGTCCCTTGTTTTCTCGGTAACCCCTGATCTTGACGCCAAAAACCCCTGCGCCGCCCTGCGTCAGGCGGGCCGGGCAGCCGATTTGGCCCTCTTTGCAGTCCAGGAAGCCCTCGCCCAGGGCAGTCTGCCCCGCACGATACGTGTTCTTATCCACTGTTATATGAATGAAGGTTCAAGTCCCCGCCACATCTACCGCAACGGCGCGGATGTTCTGCGCCCCGACCGGAGCTCCGGGACGAACCGGGCAACACTCAAATGATAAGCCGCTTCAGCCTGTAAGGACTATTCAAACAGTTCCCCAAGCGTCACTTCCGGGTGATGATACCGCTCCGTGCCCGGCCTCAGCCGCCCAAAGCTGATGGCCCGGCTGGGGCAGAAGTTGAGACATGCCTGGCACTGCTCGCATTTTTTCTGAAAAACCGGGCCGGACCCACCCATGGTGATTGCCCCGGCAGGACAGATCCGCGCGCAGAGGCCGCAGGCATTACAGGCGGAGCCGACACGGAAGAGGCGGTCCATCCCCGGACAGGCAAAGCGGAAAAGGGCGCTTACCAAGCCGGAAAATGGCCGGAAGGTCAGGACCCGGTTATTTGTCCGCCCTGCAATTGCAGCGGCCGCCTCTTCGGTTGCGGCAGCCTGCATGGCGAGCCGCTTTTCTTGCAGGGCAGCCTTTTGGCCGCCGAAAATGGGGATGTAATTTTCCACCGCGGGGATGCGGCCTGCATAATTCAGTTTCAGTTTTTTCCGCCCCAGGACACGGCGGACTTCCGCCAGTGCGCCGCCGGGGGATGAGCCGTAGCTTACCAGGGCCGCAAGATAACCGGAGCGGATTTCAGCCTTTTCCAAAAAGCGGCGCACCATGGCCGGTATCCCATAGGCATAGGCGGGAAACAGAAACACCGTTGCGTCCGCTTCGATGCGGATATGGGGCTGCTTTATTTCCCGGCTTATGGAAAAAAGTTCCGCATCGCCAAACTTTTCGGCCAATTTTCTTGCCGACCAGTAGGAATTGCCCGTGCCGCTGAAGTAATAGATCTTCGTCATTTTTACTGCTTTGCCTTTTGAAGGTTTTTCTTGTAGACCTCAAAATAAAATTCCACCTGATCCTTTAAGGCCTCGCTGAGCGGGCGGGGTGTGTAACCGGTAAGGGCGGTGATTTTTTCGTGGGAGAAGTTGCAGTTATCCCCCAAAACCTTTAAGGCATAGGGGGTGAAGGTTAGGGTTTGGCCCCTGGCCAGGGCAATGGCTTCGGCGATGCCGGCAAAGAGTTTTACGAATCCCAGGGGCAGGCAGAGCGCAGGGGGCTTTACCCCGGCGGCCCGGGCGGATATTGCCACCAGTTCCTTCACCGGCAGAATATGCCCGGAGAGGATATAGCTTTCCCCGGAAACGCCCTTATCCGCAAGATCCGCCAATGCCTTTGCCACGTCCCGGACATCCACAAAATCATAGCGGCCGGTGATGGATACCGGCAGGCGGCGCTCCGCCACATCAACCACCATCTGCCCGAAGTTGGAGCGCTTTAGTTCAAAGCCGCCGACTATCCCCGAGGGCATGCCGATGACCGCGTCCAGCCCCCGGGTCTTCACCGCATCCAGGACCATGTTGGACGCAATGGCCTTGCTTATTGCATAGGGACCGGCGACCGCTTCGGGATCAAACCGGGGGATTTCCCGCAGAACACTGGCGGTATCGGAAAAGGGGAGGGTGTGGACCGTGCCGGTGTAGACCAGCCGTTTTACCCCGGAGGCAAGACAGGCGTCGATGACATTTTTGGTACCATCAATATTGACCGCCTGAATATTCGCATCCATTTTACTGGCAATGGAAACGACACCGGCCAAATGGTAGACATAGCCTGCCCCTTCAAGGGCGGCGCCGACAGATGACGGCGATGTGATATCGGCGGAGATCATCTCGTCCGCATATTGCTTGAGGAAGGGGATAACCTGATCCCCCCTGTTATAGAGGGCACGGACATAATGACCCCGTTCGTGGAGTTCGGCGCAAAGCGCAAGGCCGGTACGGCCGGTTGCGCCGGTTACAACATGGATTTCCTGATTCATGGGGGAAGGGTAGCACAGGACAGGACAGCATGGGAATGGACATCAAAGATGCCTTTTGGACCAAGCTAAACGGTGTCAGTAACTTTTGCTCCCGGCCTCACTCCGCAAGCGCGATCTTCTGTTTTTCCAGATAAGCACTTTGCGCGGCGGTCATGTTTGCGGCACGTTGTTCATATACTTCCCGTTCGACCGTGTTAATACCGGGAACACTGAGCGTGTTACCCACGCTCTTAGGGGTTACTCAACCGGGTTCTATGCGCATGGCAGGCAAGGTGGAAAGCGTCTTTTGGCATATCATTATAACGATGTGCAGAGTCGTGGGGCCAGGTTTTATCGGCAACCTGATATCCCGGTATGTTTTGTACTGCCGTAAGTGCAAGAAGGGCATCGTCGAATGAAGCGAGGGCCGCCGTCATACTGGCTGTCACCTGAGTTTCCTCCGGGCGGCAATGGAGCAGTTCTTCGGTTAGATAGGCATGCTCCACCAGGATTAGGGTTTCCAGATCCTTGGGGGCTTGCGCAGCGGACCGCAGGTCCGAAACTTCCTTAAAAACTGCCAGGGCATTTGCCATACCACTTGAGTACGAAACAAAGCCATCTTCTGTTGCTCCCGCTGTGGCGAGACCCTTTCGTCCAGTGTCTATATTATACACGCTCTGGACTATGCTAACGAGTAAGCCATTCCGGTCCAAATTCTGCCTCCGCCTCAGAAAGGTTAAAACCATTTTTAATCAAGAACTCAGGGCCGATCATATCCTTACACCATTTCGCCAAATAAGGGGCCAAGGGTATTTGTTTCCAAACCCGGTCCGCTTCCTCCGGCTGTCCGGCGTCCTTCAATTCAATGCTTTTCACTATCAAGGCTAGTTTGTCATGTAAGCTCATCTGTTCCATGCTGCTATCCCTCCGTATCATCAACCCATCTATAGCATGAAAGCCCCACCCTGACAACCCGCCTCCCCTCCCACACAGGAATTGCCGAAACTGCCCATAAAACTACCGCACAAACCATCGGCGCTCTGGTTCGGGAAAAAATCGCCCTGGACATACCAGGCGCCTTTTTCTTCTCCGGCGTAAAAAAAGCCCGGTCTATTACTAAACCGGGCCGGACAAACTTACGGTCTGATACTTTTGTTCCCGCTCCGGCTCTGGTATCACCTTTCTTTACCTCAATTCTTGCTCTTTCCGGCGTTTTGTGGTAGAATGGCAACAGGAGGCTGAAATGAGCGAACTCGCCGTTTTGCACCGTGAAATTGATACCCTTCCCCAACATTGTGTGGGTGACGTGCTGGATCAGGAAGCACAAGAGGATTTGGATGAATCCAATGACGAACCCAATGAGGAAACCATCGCCGCCATTGAGGAGACTCGCGCTATGATGAGGGGGGAGATTCCTTCCATTGAATTTGACTCCGCCGAAGCGTTTTTGGCGGATCTGAAGAGTTAAACCATGCTGAGACCCCGGCGCAACGGTATATTCAAGCGGGAATACGCCCTGGCAGAGAAGCGGGGCAAGGATATGAGCAAAATCATCGGCGTAATGGAGTTGCTCATCAACGAGCAGCCTTCGGACTTTAGTCCGCCGCCGCCGGAACGCAAGGATCATCCCCTGAAAGGCACATACAAAGATTCCCGGGAGTGTCATATTCAGGGTGATTGGGTTCTTGTCTATGAAATTATTCCGGCGCAGGGCGTGATTGCCTTTCAGCGCACCGGAACCCATTCCGATCTATTCAAAAAATAACAGCATCTCCCGCTCTGGTATCACCTTTTTCAACGAAAAAAATAAACCACAGACCTCACAGACCTCACAGACAACACTGACAAAAGAAATGAAATTTCAAAACAAAAGTCCGTGCCCTCCCCCGCGTGAGCGGGTTCTTGTGTGGTCAGTGGTTATCCTCGCCCTCCTTGCCTTTTTCTTCTCCGGCGTAAAAAAAGCCCGGTCTATTACTAAACCGGGCCGGACATACTTACGGTCTGATACTTTTGTTGCCGCTTATTCCGGCGATCCCGCCTGTATCGTGTAGGTAGCACCCCAAGCCGTTTGATAGTCGGTCACTACGCTTGTCGGCTTCATTTGCATAGCGGACTTATCCACATACCAAAATGAAACGCAATATCTTTATGCGCATAGGTGCCGCCATATCGCCCCGCTTTAGCGCTTATGCCAATGGCATTGGTTTTTTCTATCCAGAGCTTCACCGATAAAACAAAATTGTTACTTCCAGCCATATTTCTAATTGTACCGAATTCGGTATAATTAAAATCCGGGTTATAGAGGGCTTCCCATTCTCCTATATATTCAATCGTACTTTTCAAGCTAAGCCACTTAATGATGATATGTTCTCCCAAAGAAACTACTGATTAGGCCTAGTAGTGGTAATTATTCAAATTCTGGGGCCATTTCTTTGAGTTCTGTGGGGAAAACCACGAAAAAGACGAACACCACGAAAAATAAAATTTTCGTGGTGTTTCCTCCTCCTTCTTCTCCTTCTTCGCCGTTGCGGTTTTTCCTCCCTTTCGTGGTTATCTTCTTCTCTCCTCGCCTTTTTCCCCTTTTAAAAATGATACTCAATGCCGGCTTGTTTCATTATCTTATTTGCCATATGCCGCGATTTAATTTCACCATCCACCGGAAACGTGTGATTATTTATTGGACTAAACCACACATCATGATCGCCTTTGCCATGCCGCTTAAAACTACATCCATTTATATCCAACTGCTCACGGACACGGGGCACCAAGTGCCTTTTCGTATTCCGCCATCAGGCGTAGGCCTTTGCGCGACGATGGGTGATAAAGTTTAGGTACGCCTCAGCATTCTTGCCGTTTTCGACAAGTATTTCAGGCGTTGCATGGCGTACTCGTTCAATGAGCGTGTCAAAAGACCCAGATTCAAGCGCTATAGGTATATCATCATTTTCGGCTACCCATACCTTCGCCTCATCGTCCCATGTTAATAATACGGTGTATTCTGCCATTTCATTTTCTCCTGCCCCAAATTATACCACACAACCGAGGTAAAGTCAAACAAAACACCGCCACCTTGAAAAAAGGCTTGGAGACCTTTGCCCCCAAGCCTTCCTTTTGTCCTCTGCGCTTTCTAAAACGCCGGTACGCGCTGCCGGGTGTGGGTGGTTTTTCCTCCCACACTCCTGGGGTGGGCGCCGGTTACGGCATTATGGGGGGCCTTTTGCCCGCGCCCTGCCTGGATAAACACAAGGGCCTTGGCCATCCCAAGAATTTCAGCCTGTTTTTTGCCGGATAAACGGCAAAAACCGCTTCCTAATAAGAGTACCTCATCATTGTCCATTGTTTGCTCCTTTATTCGTATTGAAGGGGTCTAATACCCCGCCCTTTAGGGTGGTTAAAAGGTATTAGACCCCTGAATATAACCACCTTACGAGAACTACATACCTCGTCCTTTAGGGCGAGGTTGTTGATTTTGGGGTAAACGCAAAAAGTGCCTGTCACCTTTGCGTACCCCAAAAGAATTATTAACCACTAACCACACGGACAACACGGACTTTTGCTTTGATTTCTTTTTGTCCGTGCTGTCCGTGGTTTATTTTCTTCGCCTATGGTGCCTGTCACCTTTGCGTACCCTTCTTAAAATGAGTGCCTGTCACCAAAAAGCGGAACGGGCACTGTTCCTGCTCCGGCTCGGTGCCAGGCACCTGTGCGCTTGCCCGGCGTAAAAAAAGCCCGGTCTATTACTAAACCGGGCCGGACAAACTTACGGTCTGATACTTTTGTTGCCGCTTATTACGACGCCGGGTCTATTTTAGTACTGTAGGTACTCCACGCCGTTTTATAGTCGGTCTCTGCGCTTGCGGGTACATAGATTCTCAGCGAGGCCTTGGTATAGTTGAACACAGCAGTGCCATCCAGCGCCGTCAGAGGCGCCGTGGCCCGCAGTACATTTACCGTGGCCAGGTTGCTACAATAAGCGAACGCAGAGTCGCCGATAGTTTCAACGTTTTCGCCGATGGTAACCGTGGCCAGGCTGGTACTATAATAGAACGCACCCTCGCCGATAGAAGTAACGCTGGCGGGGATGGTAACCGTGGCCAGGCTGAGACACCAATTGAACGCATAGTCGCCGATAGTTTCAACGCTTTCGCCGATAGTAACCATGTCCAGGCTGTGACAGTCCCCGAACGCATTCCCGCCGATAGAAGTAACGCTGTTGGGGATGGTAATCGAGGTCAGGCCGCTACAGCCATAGAACGCCCTCTCGCCGATAGAAGTAACGCCGTTTGGGATGGTATATGCAGAACCTTTACCCGCCGGATATGTTATCAACTCCGTACCTGATTTGTTAAACAAAACTCCGCCAATATCTTTATAATTGGGATTACTTCCATTTACGGATATTGCGCTGAGATTACTACAGTCACCGAACGCGGACTCGCCGATAGAAATAACGCTGCCGGGGATGGTAACCGAGGCCAGGTCGCTACAGCCCTGGAACGCCCCATCGCCGATAGTTTCAACGCTGTCGCCGATGGTAACCGACTCCAGGCTGTAGCAGCCCTCGAACGCCCCATCGCCGATAGCGGTAACACTGTTGCCGATGGTAATCGTGGTCAGGTTGGAATTGTAAGCGAATGAAAAGCCGTCGAGAGAGGTAACACCGTTGCCGATGGTAACCGTGGTCAGGTTGCTGCAGTTATAGAACGCATCGTTGCCGATAGAAGTAACGCTGTTGGGGATGGTAACCGAGTTCAGGTCGCTACAGTTATAGAACGCATAGTCGCCGATAGTTTCAACGCTGTTGCCGATGGTAACCGAGGCTAGGCTGTTACAGCCATCGAACGCCCCCTCGCCGATAGAAGTAACGCTGGCGGGGATGGTAACCGAGTTCAGACCGTAACAGCCAGAGAACGCATAGTCGCCGATAGAAGTAACGCTGTCGCCGATGGTAACCGAGTTCAGGCCGTTACAGTCCTGGAACGCAGATTCGCCGATAGTTTCCAGCTCATCGGGCAAGGTAATGGACACAAGATTGCTCTTATTCGATCTGTTACTCATAGCAGAATAAGTAATATTCGGAATACTGGTAAAGGTACAGCCGCTCAGATCGTAGGCAACATAGACGCCGCTGGGAAGCGCATCAAAAAGTTCGTGCAGGGGATCGGTGCCCGAGCCCTTGTCTCCCGAAAACGGACTACTCGCCGCGGTAATTGCGATTGAAACAACGATAGGATCACCCGGGCTTGCGCCGCCGCCTGCCGCCGCCATATCAGCGATAAGTGTAGACAAATCGCTCAGATTACTTGCGTCAATTGATAGTGGTAAGGCCAAATCAAAGGTAAAATCGGCCGCCGTAAAATCAAACCCGGTTACATCGGTGGTCAAATTCTGATAGATATGCACCACTTCCGTTTTCCCGGCGGTTTTACCGCCGTCACTCAGGGCAGCCGTAATCACATAGTACCCGGCGGCTACCGACGCCTCTGTTCCCGAACTGGTGGTCGCCGTGATCGTTGCCGTGCTTTTCAAATCAGTAGTCCCTGGAACGCCCAGCTTTTTCCAGGTGAGGGAATCAAGCGTTGCCCCCACCGGATAGGTGACGGTGTAGGTGAGTGTTCCGGTTCCCTCGCTTGTCACCGGTTCCAAGGTGACGCTGACGCCGGTGGAGACGCCCTCGTTAACCGTAAAGGCGGCGGGGGTGCTGCCGCTTGCCACCAGGTTAGTATGCCCTGCTTCAAGGTAGGCATCCACCGTAAGGTTCCAGTCTCCCGTTGTCAGGGTGAAGTCGTTGCCAACAGGGGTTTTCACTTCCCCTACCGCTTCCGCTTCATCTTTGGTAAAGGTATACACAAAGTGAAGTGTAGACTCGACTGGCTGGCCGGGGAAGATAGTCCGCACCGAGGCAGCCGGGGCAAAGTCCTCACCCGCGATGGACACCCGCACCCGCCCGGTTCCCGACTCCGTTGCAATTCCCCCGTCGAGTGACGGGGAAAGGGGGTTACTACAAGCGGCAAACAGAAGTGCCGCTCCCACAATAAAGCCGCATAAGGCTTTCGGACCGATGGTCCGCATCATAAACTTTTTCATGTGTTCCTCCTAATTCGTTACCGTGATGGTAATAGTTGTTGAATACCAGATACTGTCTTTCTGCACCTGGAGCCCGATATTGTACTGCCCGTTACCTTTTCCGGCGCTGTCAAAAGTGTAAGTCGCTGCGGTTCCCGCAGGTCCCGGAACATCGATGCTGTTAACAGACCACTGGTGGTTTGAATACCCACCTCCGCTCAAGGTGATAAGCGCCGTGTCAGACGAACTGCGGGAGAGGATCTCCGAGGGGGGAGGGGCAAAGGCGATGTCCTCGTCCAGCCAGAGGGTTACCGTCACCGTGCTTGTGCCGGTAGGAGCGTTCACCGTAACCGTTGCGACAGAACTTGTTGCCGTTGCCGTTGTAGTTCCGTTCACACTGCTATTAGTGTTGGTAACCACTACGTAATAGTAGAGGGTGCCTGCAGCGGAAGTAACAGGGGTATAGCTTGCGCTTGTTGCCGAAGCAATGGAGGTGCCGCCTGTCGTGTTGTTGCTCGTGTTCTTGTACCATTGATACGAGCGGGTTCCGCCATCGGTCACCGTTGCCGTTACCGTGAGGGCCGTTGCCGTTGCGTTCCGCGAATAAGTCGCGCTTGAAGGCTGCCCGGTAATAGAAGGAGTCGCGGCATTGACAATCGGGTTCACCGTAACCGTTGCGACAAAACTTGTCGCTGTTGCCGTTTGAGTCCCGCTCACACTGTTATTGGTGTTGGTAACCACCACGTAGTAGTAGAGGGTGCCTGCAGCGGAAGTAACAGGGGTATAGCTTGCGGTCTGTGCGCCGTTTGCCGAACCAAGGGATGTGCCGCCTGTCGTGCTGTTGCTCGTGTTCTTGTACCATTGATACGAGCGGGTTCCGCCATCGGTCACCGTTGCTGTTACCGTGAGGGCTGACGCCGTTGCGTTCTGCAAATAAGTCGCGCTTGAAGCAGGCTGCCCGGTAATAGAAGGAGTCGCGGCATTGACAAGCGCGTTCACCGTGACCGCTGCGACAGAACTTGTCGCTGTTGCCGTTTGAGTCCCGGTCGCACTGCTATTGGTGTTGGTAACCACCACGTAATAGTAGAGGATGCCTGTAGCGGAAGTAACGGGGGTATAGCTTGCGGTCTGTGCGCCGTTTGCCGAACCAAGGGATGTGCCGCCTGTCGTGCTGCTGCTCGTGTTCTTGTACCACTGATACGAGAGGGTTCCGCTATCGGTCACTGTTGCCGTTACCGTGAGGGCTGTCGCCGGTACGTTCTGCGCGTAAGTCGCGCTTGAAGCAGGCTGCACGGTGATAGAAGGAGCCGCGGCATCGGTTGACGTACCTTCCGGCGGGTTCACCGTAAAGCTCACATCAAAGCTTTGGGTTGTCACGTTCCCGCCGCTCACCGTTACCGTGGCGGTGTAGGTCCCCGCCCCAAGCGCCGTGTTGGGAACCACCGTAAAGCTGTCGTTACTGCCAATCGCTATGGTGCTTACCGAAGCAGAGGAAAGGGTAAACGAGCCGGGGTTTGCGCCGGACAGGGCGATGTCCAAGGCGCCTGTTGCATTTAGGCCTACATTGTTAATGGTTACGGGTTTAGCCGTCTGCGCCCCATAGGGTATTGTTACCGCCGTAAAGGTATGGGTTTCGGTCTGGTCCAGGCTGATACCGTAATCTGGCTGGGGGTCCACCGTAAAGCTCACATCAAAGCTTTGGGCTGTCACGCTCCCGCCGCTCACCGTTACCGTGGCGGTGTAGGTCCCCACCACAAGAGCCGGGTTGGGAACCACCGTAAAGCTGTCGGTGCCGCCAACCGCTATGTTGCTTATCGAGGTTGGGGAAAGGGTAAAGGAGTCGCTGTCTGCACCGGACAGGGCAATGGCCAAAGCCCCGGTCGCCTGGTTGCCGGTGTTGGTAATGGTTACGGTTTTAGCCGTCTGCGCCCCATAGCCCTCAAAAGCCGCCGCAAAGGTATGGGTTCCGGTCTGGTCCAGGCTGATGCCGAAAGATACTTCAGCGTTCCACCCGGCATAGACCGTTATGTCGCTGTTCACCGTGAGGGGCCAGCTTATTACCGTGCCGCCGGTTGCGGCGGTGTACCAGTCGGCAAAAACAAAACTCGCCCTGGTGGGATTATCGGGCTTGCTTACCTGGGAACCGGCGCTTACCGTCTGGGCTGCTATCGTGCTGCCGCCCTGGGTGTCGAAGGTCACGGTGTAGTTAGTACCGCCATCGACAGGACAGCCGCCGAGCCCCAGGCTGAAAGCCAGGACCAGCGCAAGCCCGGTCAAGATACATCGTACATTTTTCTTCATAATTTACTCCTTGATAGTTAATATCAAGACAAAAACTACCGCGGGATTTGGGATAATGCTATTAGGGTTTATACTGATTCTATACTGAGTTTATACTGATGTGTAAAATTTACCCACTTTTAAGGCTTATATGCGTTTAATCAGGGCAGACAGGGCAGAGCGATTCGGCGCGCCGGTCTTCCGGTATATGTTACGCAGATGGGTTTCCACGGTTCTGGTGGATACAAAAAGGCTTTCCGCTATCTCCTTGTTGGATTTACCCAATAACAATTCCTCCGCCGCCTGCTTCTCCCGGTCGCTTAAGGAGAATTCGGCGCAGAACTGCGGGGAAAGCCCCGCTTCTTCTGTCCAGACCGGGGGAGTGCCGGATACTTTCATCGCCAGGATTTGGGCATCGCTTTGAATAAGGGTGCGGGTGTAGATGTAGAATACCGCCAGGTTGCAAAATATGCTGAAAATAGCGAAAAGAAAACCCGGCAGGTGGTATATGTTGATGCCCTGTTCAGCCGCCAAAGGGTCGGCGATTGTGGCAAAGACGGTAAGGATTGCCCAAAGCCCAAAGGGCGGGATAATGGTTAATATCCATGCGGTAAGCGGCGGCTTTGCGGCGTAGCGTTTCATAATATTGTAGAAACATATCGATACCGCCAACACCAGCAGGTATTGCAGATTGTATTGCAGATAATACTCAGGAGAGCGGGACTCAAAAAAGTGTCCAAAAACCAGGGCGATAAGGGAACTGCGGGCATTGTCTATGGAGGCTTCCATCCCGATATAGAAAAACGCGGTAAACAGGGAACGGCGCAGGTCCCCGCAGAGGAAGGCAAAGACTATGGGGAAAAGCGCCCAGGAAACCGCGTTTTGAAGAACGCTCATGGGGGTGAGTATCCAGAAGATATAGGCAGCGGGCATGGCAATAAGAAGGGCGATGCGGCGCCAAAGCACGGGGGGCCGGTGCATCAGGTAAAACAGCACCCACCATGCGGCAATGCTGGAAGCGGCGCGGCATAACTCCCAAATAAGGACAGGCTCGTTGTTGTTCATACGCGGCTGCTCCCTACCCCTTTAGCAAGAAAAGGGTACGCAATTCGCGGATTAACGGGGGGGGGG
>BOAU01000014.1 GCA_026002025.1 Spirochaetia bacterium
ATGCGCACTAACAAACACAGGGGCGGCTCTCCTGCGGCCCCTACGCAAAATTCACCGCCCGAAAACCTATGACATTAAAATGGCAGATCGCCCGTTGTATCATGCTTTACAGCTTGCCCCATCCGGTGGTTGTTAAAGTAGACCAATATCCGATCCGCCTCTAGTACAATCCGCCGGAGCCGGTTTCCCCAGGATTCCAGTTCCTTTATCTAAAAGAATTTGAAAGCCGCTGTTTCAAGTCCCCCGCCGATACTCCCCAAGGCCGCGAGGCGGGGCGGACATCGTCTTCGTCGGCCTCTTCATTCTGCACATCCCGCAGTATTTCTGTGTAAATAAATTTATCGCAGACAGAAACAAAGGCGCGGGGGGTTTTCTTTTCTCCAAAACCGTAAACCGTATGCCCGCTTTCCCGCAGCCGGGCGGCAAGGCGGGTAAAATCGGAATCGCTTGAAACGATGCAGAAGCCGTCAAGCTTCTGGCTGTAGAGCAGATCCATGGCGTCGATGATCATGGCGCTGTCGGTGGCGTTCTTGCCCTGGGTGTAGGCAAACTGCTGAATCGGCTGGATGGCGTATTCCAGAAGCCGTTCCTTCCACTGGCGGAGGTTGGTGCTGGTCCAGTCCCCGTAGATCCGTTTGACGCTGGCAACGCCGTACTTGGCGACCTCGTCCAAAAGTCCTTCGATAATGGCGGGCTGGGTGTTGTCCGCATCGATAAGCACCGCAAGTTTAGCCTGACTGATATCAGACTGTTGTGTTGAAAATGGCAATAAAGGCATAGTTCTACTCTCCAAAAATTGATTTTTTGATCCGCCGTAAAAGGCTGATCTTGCCCAAGGGAATACGAATAGTATTCCCAGGGATACGAGTATCCCTGGGACTTGCGCCGTCCTGGTCCGCCGCTTCCACAGGATTGATAACGAGGACGCTTTCACCTTCGGTTTTTTCCAGGGCCAGGGGAATGCCGAAGCTCTGTTGCATAGCACCGGCATGGGGCCACTGCACCTCCACCAGTGACTTTGAAGCGATGGCCTGTTTGGCGATTGAGGCCTTCCCCACATAGTCGAGGCCGCGGGCCTCCAGTTTTTCGTAGCGCAGGGAAGCCCCGGACAGCTGGGCCTCGCTTAATACCAAGCGCCGTTCTATCCGGGCGGCAAGCTCATCCCGTTCGACCCTGGGGAGCTTCATCTTGTCCAGAACCGTACGGAACTGTTCCTTGAGGGATTCCCGCCGGTCGAAAATTTCCGCGGAAAATTTTGTTGAAGCTTCCGCAAAAGGCGGGGCAAATTGCAGGAGGGGCTTATTCGCCGAACGGTAATACCGGGAAAGTGAAGCCGGGCTGGGGTAAGGGGAATGCCGGTCCGCCGCCCCGTTGAGGAATTCATCGGAATTTCCTGCAAAGCCTTCCCCTCTCCGGCTCTGTTTTTTATACTGGGCAAATACATCCACCCCGGCTTTCCGCAGGGCTTCCGCGGCTTCCCTGGATTCGCCCGCCGAAAGAAGGTACACCCCCGGGGCAATGGTCCTGCTTATCAGGGAAGCGAGGGGCTCCGCCTCCGCAAGGTAACGGCGATCCTCGGAAAGTGAAATCACAATCCCTTCGTAAAGGGACACCTCCGCGTAACGCTGCGCCCAATCCTGCAGGGTCCAGATGAGCAGTTCCGGCACCCGGTTGCCCGAAAGGCGGTTGAGGATATCCTTCATGACCATTGCGGTGAAACCCCGATCAAAACCCCGGATGACCGATTCACGGGTCAGTTCAAAACGGACTGCTGCGCCGGTTTCTCGGACAAGCGCAAAGGACCCCAAAGACAATGCATCGGCAAAACTGATGCCGGGATAGATGATGCAGGAAAAAGCGGTGTCCATGGCAAGCACCGGCGCATCAGGCACAGTATTACTGTGCGCAGTATTACTAGTACTACTGTGCGCCGTGCATCCCGGCCCCAAAGTCCAGTACCCGGCAACGGACAAACGCAGTAATTCTGTTTTTTCCATCCCCTCAAGGAGCCTGAAAAAATGAACCCGGTTTGCCGCCGGGCCTGCATTCCCGCCCGCTTCTTGATCCAGGATGTCCCAATAGCGGCTGAGGGTCTGGCCAGGATAGGCCCTGTCCTTATCAATCAGATTGAGGAACTGATCGATAAGGGCGGCCAGGGACCTGATGCGATTACGGAACAGATGAGATGCAGCGGCGGGGCTGCCCTCTGTTTCGTGAGCCCAGCAGTAAATCCCGGCGGCGCAGTAGATCAGCCGGTCACGGGAACGCAGATCCTTAAAGGCCGCCAGTTTCGATGTGTCGGGGACAAGCCCCTCCCCTTCGATCCGAAACAGCCCCAGGGTCAAAAGCCCACCGGTGATCAGTTCCAAGTCCAGCGCGGGGAAAAGCTGGCTCCCGGAATCCAGAACTTTTTTGCGAATCCCCCCTTCATTTTTGAAGAACAGACCTTCCCCGGGAATAAAGGAAATGATCGCCGCAAGGAGCCGATCGTCAAGGGGGGAACCTTCGCCCCGTACCGGCGCAGGGGCCGCCGCGATTCCCGCCTCCGGCATGGTCGCCGCTTCCCCCAGCGGGATCGAAGGAAAAATGACGGACAGGTCCGCGGCAAAGGGGGCGAGTACCGGTTCCAGCGCGGGGTTCAGCGCCAGACAGACAGCGCCGGGGCTATGGGCGAGGCCCTCCTCCCGGAAGCGGTACAGGATGAACCGTTCCTCGAGGTTAAGGAGGATGTCATGCAAATCGGCGTAGCTTAATTCCCCGGCGAAAAAACTTTCCAGTTCCCCCGGCACAGGTTTCTGCAGCGCGGCGATCGCGGCGATAACACGGGCATCGGTTTCATCAATATAAAGGGCAATGGTTTTGCGAATCTCGTCACGGGAAAGAAAGGCGCTTAGGTCTTCCATGAGCCGCTGTTTGTTGAAGGGGGTTTTGATATTGCCGAAGACGCTCCGCATCAACTCGAAGAAGGAGTTGTCCGGCAGAAGCATCAGGGCGGATTTCCATTCCTCAATGGAGCGAAAGGGCCCGGTGGAAGCGCCGGAGGTATTGATGGCGGCGTTCATTTAATCGGCCCAATGCTGAATCGAATATTTGTACCCCTGTTCAGCAAGAAATTTCTGACGGTTCGCGGCAAAATCTTCTTCCACCGTATAACGGGACACCAGGGTGAAGAACCAGGAATTCCGGCCCTTGGGCATAGATTCGGCTGTATGCTGTTCAGCTTCAACGTCCTCAGACTCAAGGCCTTTAGGCCGCAATATCCGCCCAAGACGCTGGGCCTCCTCCTGCCGGGAACCGAAGGAACCGGAGACCTGCACCGCCATGGAGGCGTCGGGCAGATCAATGGCGAAGTTAGCAACCTTGGACACCACGATCACCTTTACTTCACCACGCTTAAAGGCGTTGTAGATCTGCTCCCGCTGCGGGTTGGGGGTCTTCCCCGTAATCAGGGGGGCCTTGAGCAGACGCGCCAGGGATTCAAGCTGGGTAATGTACTGGCCGATGACCAGTATCTGATCCTCGGGATGATTTTCGATGAGCTGCTTTACCGCATCTTCCTTCCGGGGGTTCTCGCTGGCTATGCGGTACTTTTCGCGGGAAGAGGCCACGGCATAGGGTATCTTCTTGTCCTCGCACAGGTCCAGCCGGATCTCGGTGCAGAAGGCTTCGGCGATCCAGCCCTTGCCTTCCAGGTCCTTCCAGGGCACATCGTAGCGCTTGGGCCCCACCAGGCTGAACACCGCGTCCTCCGCGCCGTCCTCCCGGATCAGGGTTGCGGTGAGCCCCAGCCGCCTTACGGCCTGAAGCTCCGCGGTCACCCGGAACACCGGCGCGGGGAGCATGTGCACTTCATCATAGATGATGAGCCCCCAGGGCCGCTCCCGGAAAAGCTTGAAGTGGGGAAAATCCGCAGCCTTGTCAGGCCGCCAGGTGATGATCTGATAGGTGGCGATGGTAACCGGCGCAACCGACTTTGAATCCCCGGTGTATTCGGCGATCTGATCCGCGGTAAGGCTTGTCTTGTCCAAAAGTTCTTCTATCCACTGGTGCACCGCCGCCACATTGGTGGTGAGCACCAGGGTATTGGTTTTGAGGAGGGTCATGAAGGTCATCCCCACCACGGTTTTTCCGGAACCGCAGGGCAGCACCACCACCCCGTAGCCGGTCCCCGGCCCGCCGTTCCCGAAAACCGCCCGGGCCGCCTCAATCTGATAATCCCGTGGGGAAAAGGGCCGCCCCGAAGCGCCCACACTTCGCAGTTCAATGGCCAGGTCCTCACCCTTCACAAAGGGCGCTTCATCCTTTACCGGCCAGCCCAGCCTGATAAGCTCCCGCTTGACGCTCCCCCGGTCAATCAGCCGCAAACGGAAACCAAGGCTGGTCCGCTGCAAATATTTTTCCAGGGGTTTAGCAGCCCCGATTTCTTCGATGATGGCCTTTTCTTCACAAACCAGGAGTAACTCCTCTGCAATAGTTGCAACTTCAGTTGCAGATTCAAGAGGGACGTCCTTCGGACTCGATTGATGAACAGCCGCAGCCGCAGGAGGCGCGCCGGTGAGCTGTTCCGGGGAAATAAGCCGGATCTTGCCGTAGCGGGACATGGTGTCGGAGAAGCCTTCGAGGATGCCGGCGGGCACGGCGTACCGGGTATAGGTGTTGAGGGCTGTGACAATATCAGAGGGGGCAAAACCCGCGCCGGCGGCATTCCAGAGGGAAAGGGGGGTGATCCGGTAAGTGTGGATATGTTCCGGGGACTTTTCCAGTTCCGCAAAGGGCATAATGGCGGCCCGCGCGTCCTCCGCACCGGGGGCATGCACATCAAGCAGAAGGGTGCGGTCACTTTGCACAATCAGCGGATTCACGGGATCAATAGCCATAACCTGTCAAGTATATAGAAGATGAGGGGGAATTAGAAGGGGCGCATTGGCAATCAGGACAAATATATTTACCCAGGGTAGCTATTACAGGGATGGATTTTCAAGAAGTTTAATTGCTTCGGCAGAGGGAACATAATCACAATCCATCAGACTGTCTTTGATCTGATCCATGGCCGCGCTGCCAATCAGTGCGGCAACAGGAATTTTCCGGCTCCATAGGTATGCAAAGGATGCCGCAGAAATTGAGATACCTTCTTGCTTTGACAATTCCATAACCGTCCGAGCGCGCTTTATATTTTCTTCGCAGAGAAAACCGGCGGAAGAGCCAAGCCCTTCTTTGGTCAAACCATTTTTGGCAGCCTTATAAAAAAAGCCCTTTGCCTGGGAAGAGTAGGCCAATATCGGCAGGTTCATCTCAATATGGCCTTGATATTGAGCGGTATCGGTTTCCATATTAATATCGGCGGGCATTTGGGGCGTAGGAACCGCATAACTCCAGCGTTCCATACTAATCGAAAACGGGGTAAGTCCGTTTTGCCGTGCA
Source organism: Spirochaetia bacterium (assembly GCA_026002025.1). The sequence continues at coordinate 5,422 of BOAU01000014.1, forward strand.
AAATTATTGGCTTTTTTTATACGATCCACTGTCCAGGTTGAGGTACCAATTACCCGTATTTTGCCGGCCTTAACCTGTTCATGCAATACCGGCATGATTGCTTCCACCGGAACAGCAGGATTATCACCGTGGAGCAGATATACATCAAAATAATCATATCCAAAACGGGAAAGACTCAGATCGATATCATACCGGATCGCATCTGCATTCAAACGCGGAGAATTATCCAAAAGCGATTTGTGCGCACCTTTGGTAGTAATCGTAAATTTATCCCGCAGTCCCCGTTCTCTCAGCCAGGCGCCGATAGTATACTCACTATCTCTGGGAGCCTGTACCCGCTGCTCAGGGGGCACCAAATCTACATTATATACCCGTGCGGTATCCAGCCAGTTACCACCCGCTTCATAATAAGCATCCATCAAGCCAAACGCCGTCTCCCGTGATACCTTTGACCCAAACCGCACTGAACCTAAAATGATATTAGGCAGACTGAATTGATTCCCGTTCAAATTAATTGTATGATAGCGCATGACTTATTCTCCTTGTTGACAACATCGGCCCTGAATGGTAGTCTATGCAACATCCATCCGGGTCCAGTAGCTCAGTGGATAGAGCGGCCGCCTCCTAAGCGGCAGGTCGGCAGTTCGACTCTGCCCTGGATCATGGCTAAAAATGCGAAGCATTTTTAGCTTGGGAGTTTGCGAAGCAAACTCCAGCTTGATTTCTCCACTTATTTTTACATTTTGGGCTTAGGAGTTTCCACCCTCTACTTCGCGGTAATTACCCTTTCCGCCCTTTCCTTTGCCACTTCTTCGGCCGTCTTTACCCGGAGCCTTACTGCCCCCTTGTAGCCTTCGTTGGTCGCAATTAAATTCCCCGCGGCAAAGGTTTTTTTCGCTGCGGCGATTGCCTTGGTGTATTGGGGCAGCCATTGTTCCTGGGCAATAAGCATCTCGTCAACCATCTGCCACACTTCGGCCGGGTTGCAAACCGCGCCGGTCAGGGGGTCAAGAAGGCAGGCCTGTTTTAAGAGTTCCGCGTCACCTGAGACCGCGGCTTCTACCGCCATGCGCTGCACGGAAACCGACTGGGACAGAATCGCCGCGCAGCCCAGGGGCAGTTCTCCGATGCGGGGAACCGCAATGCCGCTACGATCGACAAAGCAGGGTACTTCCACGATGCAGTCGGGGGGCAAATTTTCTATGCAGCCGTGGTTTACAATATTGAAGTGGCCCCGGTATTTTCTCCCTGTTTCAAGGGACTCCATGATGTATGAACCGTGTTCGCTGCCCCGCTGGGAGCCGTCGTATTTTTTGGGCGGCTCATTTAAAAGTTTTGGATATTCGGTGTCGAACCAGTTCCGCTCTTCACGGGTAACCCGTAAATAGCCGCCGGTTTCGCCGTTTATCCAGCTGTCCGTGTTGATCCACTTTTCGATTTCTGCGGGCCGCTTGCGGTACCATGCCACATATTCTGACAGGTGTCCGTTTGATTCGGTTGAGTAATAGCCGAAACGGCGGAGTATGTCGATGCGCACCTTTTCTTCTTTGCTGAACCTGGGATGTTTTTCAAAGGCCGCAAGCAGTTTATCAAGCTGTTCAAGGCCCTTATGCTTAACGCTGATATACCATGTTTGATGATTAAGCCCCGCGCAAACAAAATCCAGTTCCTTATGGGGAATACCGAGCGCTTCCGCAATCTGATGTTCCCCGTGAATTTCCCCGTGGCAGAGACCGATGGTGTTCACGCCGCCGTATTTATTGCAGGCCCAGGTAACCATTGCGTTGGGATTTGAATAATTCAAAAGGATCGCGTTTTTTTCGGCAACCTCGCGGATATCTTTGCAGAAATCAAGCACCGCCGGAATGACCCGCTGACCGTACATGATGCCCCCTGTGCAGAGGGTGTCGCCGACACACTGATCAACGCCGTATTTCAGCGGAATATCAATGTCGGTTTCAAAGCCCTCAAGGCCGCCGACACGCACGCAGTTAACGATATAGCGGGCGTTTTTAAAGGCTTCCCGCCTGTCGGTGGTGGCGGTAATTTTAGTTTTGATGTTGTTTGCTTCCAGGTCCCGCTGGCAAAGCCCCGTAACCTTGTCCAGATTATCCTTGTTGATATCGGTAAAGGCGATTTCTATATCGCGGAATTCCGGCACCGACATGATGTCGGTAAACAGGGTCCGCGCAAACACCAGGCTTCCCGCTCCGATAAATGCTAATTTAAAACTCATTTGCCATTCTCCTTTAAAATTTAAACTGGGGCAGATACTGTTTATTGGCGGCAAACATTTCGTCCGTCATGTCGGAAATTTCCTGCATCGAACAAACCGCCGCGGAAAGGGGATCATTTAAAATCGCGTGGAAAATTTTCCGCCTGTCCCCGGATAGATGCCCCTCAATGGCAAGCTCTTCAATCTGCGCGCTGACCCCCACAAGGATCGCAAGCTGTTTGGGCAGCGGCCCCACATGAACCGGAACAAGGCCGTCCTTTCCCGCATATACCGGAACTTCCACGCAGGCCCCTGCGGGCAGGTTATCAATATAATTTTGATTGCGGACATTGCCGTTAAAACGGTAGATGGTGTTGTCCCCGAAAATGCCGTTAAAGATATAGGCGGCGTATTCATGGCCCCTTGTAATATCGACAGAATCCTTGGCAAGGTATTCGTCGATTTCTTTTTTCCAGATATCCTCGCGTTTTAAATACTCGTTCAAAATGTAGGCGTATTCGCCGGGGTTCCAGCCGGTGCCGTTTTTGCAGTACTTTTCTATCAATTCAGGCCGCTTGCGGAACCACCAGTTGTACTCGGAATTGTGGCCCGAAGATTCGGTTACGTAATAATCAAGGTGCTTAAACATTTCGTTGCGCACAATTTCTTCATTATACACTTCGGGCCTTTTCATGGCTTCGCGGATCCGCGGGTAGGCGTCTTTGCCGTTCACCTTATACTCAAGGTAAAAAGCCTGATGATTGATGCCGGCGCAGGTATAGGTCACTTCCTTTTCAAAATCGGCGCCTATCCAGCGGGCAAGCATTTCCGCGGTGCCCTGCACACTGTGGCAGAGACCGGTGATGCTGAGTTTTGTTTCGGCCTGCATGGTCCGGCAGAGCATGGCCATGGGGTTGGTGTAATTTAACACCACCGCATTAGGGGCGTATTTTTCTATGTCCCGGCAGATTGCCATCATTTCAGGGGCGGTCCGCAAAAAGCGGAAAATACCCGAAGGCCCGCGGGTGTCGCCGACGTTTGTATCAATGCCGTATTTCTTTGGTATCTCAATATCACTGCGGAATATCTGCACGCCCCCCGCAAGGATCGTGATGAGTACGCCGTCGGCCCCTTCCAGCGCCTTTTTGCGGTCCGTGGTCGAAGTCACCTTTGCGGGATACTTCCCCTGTTTGACAATTTTATTGACCGCCTGGGTAATGTACTCAAGCCGTTCCGTGTTGATGTCCATGAGGGCGATTTCCGCATCCGCAAAAGAAGGAAAGGTCAGAATGTCCTTGACCAGTGTCCTGGTAAACCCAAAACTGCCCGCGCCGATAAACGTAATCTTTTTCATACTTACTCCTATTATGTGCGGCTGCTGCCGCACCGTTTAATTGAAGCGAAACGAAGTTTCGCATGACTCCTAAAATTAAGAAGCTTAAACCAACGGTTAAGTAATGCTTCTCTGTTATTTGTATCAGTATACCGCACCTGGCGGAATAATGAAAGAGAAAAAAAGGCTTGTATTTTCAAAATTTCGCCGCTATACTTACTTCAATCTGTATAAACGCAATGATTTTTTACAAGGAGCAATTTATGAAGAATCGCAGACAGTTTCTTTTCTTTCTGCTCGCCGCGGCTGCCGTCATTTCGATGGTATCCTGCAGCGGCAAGTCTTCCGGTTCCGCGGCAGGCCAGTCGCTCGGTTCCCGGGAAGCCCAGCCCGTGCCCGCGGGGAGTTGGGAAACGCCCTTTGCCACTACGGTGCATCTTACCGCCGTTAAAAGCGAAGGCAACGATTTAGTCTATGAAAATGGGGATGACTACACCAATAACCCCTGGACCAGGGCCTGGAAAGACAAGCTGAACATCAATGTTACCTACGACTGGAACGATGCAGGGGGTATCCAGTACGAAACGAAGCTGAACATGGCCATCGCGGCCGGCACCCTGCCTGATGTCTTCCGGGTTAACTATAACCAGTTCCGCGAGTTGATGGCGGCCGGTCTTTTGCTGGATATAACGGATGCGTATAACCAGAACACTTCCCAGCGTATCCGGGACTATGAAAAAACGGACCCCGATACTATCAAGACCGCCATGGTAAACGGCAGGCTCTATGGGGTGCCCAACTATTACTACGGCGTCATCGACCAGCCTCGGGACCTCTGGGTCCGCAAGGATTGGTACGAAGCGGCGGGTTCCCCCCAGATAAAGACCATAGCGGACTTTGAGAAGCTGGCCAAAACCTTTATGGCCGCCCACGGCGGTTACGGCATTGCCTCCAGCAATACCCTGGAAGAGCTGTTCATGACCGGCCCCATGTTTAATGTCTACCTGGGTAACCCCTCGCAAAACAGCGATTTCTGGTACAAGGATTCAACCGGGCGTATCAAGGCGGGGATTTCCCATCCTGAAACAAAGACCGCCCTTACCTATTGGGCCAGGTGGTTTAAAGAAGGCATTTTGAACCCCGACTTTGCCAGCACGGACTACAACAAAATGCTTGAAGACATCGTAAACGGCAAAACCGGTATGGAGCCGTACTGGCAGTGGCAGGGCTGGCATGCGGGCCCGAACCTCGTGGCGGCCAACAACAATAACAATTCCTATATGATCCCCCTTCCCTTCCCCACCGAGGACGGCAGGCAGGTGATGGGTCAGGTGGGCTTCCCCAACAGTAACCTGTTCGTTATCAACAAGAACTGCAAGAACCCCGCCGCGGTGATGAAGCTCCTTAGCTTTACGGACAAGATCATGTTCGACGGCGATACCGTACTTACCGAGAAGGAATTCCGCGACTATACCGACGGCCAGCGGGAACATACACCGCAGCCCTTCGAGATCATCGACCCCAGCGCGGATATGCTTCAGTTTGTGCATGTGCTCCACGCCTTAAAGACCGGGGATACCAGTGAGCTCTTCACCTCCGGCATGAAGAAGAAGTACAGCGATTCCATTGCCTGGCTTGAAAAGGGCGATACCGGCGGCCTCGGCGCCTATTTACAGCAGGGTTTCGACGGCTGCGCCTATGACCGCAGCAAGTTCCTGCTGGATAACAATTTCATCGTCAAGACCGACATGTGGGGCGCTCCCCCGGTGGACTTTACCCAGACCGTGAACGCCTTCGACGTGGTGGTGCAGGGCTTTACCAAGATCATTCTGGGTCAGGAACCGGTATCTTCCTATGATTCGATCATAGCCTCCTGGTACGCCAACGGCGGCAAGCTCATGGAAGACGCGGTAAACCGGGACTATAACAAGTAAGCGTATTTCTCAAAGGCAAGCGGTATATAGCAGGCGGTGCAATCACCGCCCGCTGTATGCCGCCTGTTATTTTTTTGCGGAGGGCCTATGACGCTTGGACGATTAAAAACTGAACTGCCTTTACATATACTGCTTATTCCCGGCCTTGTCCTGACATTTATCTTTTCCTATATGCCCATATACGGGCTTATCATGGCCTTTGAAGATTACAACCCCGGCCTGGGATTTTTTGGGTCCCGATGGGTAGGGCTGGAAAATTTCAGGATGGTTTTTTCCCAGGCCCAGTTCCGGAACACGATTTTTAATACCTTCTTTATATCCATATTCAAAATTGCCATCAGTACCACCGCTTCAGTGGTCTTCGCCATACTCCTCAACGAAATTTCTTCCAACTTTAACAAGCGGTTGTTCCAGACCATTGTGTATATTCCCAACTTTATATCCTGGGTCATAATGGCCGGTATTTTGTTTAATATTTTAGCCTCAGACGGGCCCCTTAATATGCTTCTTGGCCTGTTTGGTATCAATCCGGTTCAGTTTTTGGCAGACCCGAAGGTTTTCCGCTGGACCATCATCATAAGCGATGTCTGGAAAACCTTTGGTTTCGGTACGGTGGTATACCTCGCGACCATCACTTCCATTGATCCCGGTCTCTACGAGTCCGCCCTTATCGACGGCGCAGGCCGGTTCAAACAGATACTCCATATTACCCTGCCCAGCCTGGGCCCCATCATCGTCCTGATGACGGTGCTGGCCCTGGGGAATGTACTGAACGCCGGTTTCGATCAGGTGTATAACCTGTATTCCCCCGCGACCTACGCTACCGGGGACATTATCGATACTTTTGTGTACCGGCTGGGACTTCAAAACGGCAAATATTCCATCGGCACGGCGGTGGGCCTTTTTAAATCACTTGTTTCCAGTGTACTCATTTCCCTGTCCCTGTTCATTGCCTACAAATTTGCGGGCTACAAGGTCTTTTAAGACCGGTCTTTTGGAGGAATCATGGTTTTCAAAACAAGAGGGCAAAAGATATTCAATGTTTTCAATTACATTTTTATCACCCTGGTCTGCCTGTCCTGTTTTCTGCCCATATTAAATACCCTGATGGTGTCTTTCAGCTCGCCGGCCCATGTAGCCGCCGGAAAGGTATATTTCTGGCCCAAGGGCTTTAATACCATGTCCTATGAGTTTGCCATCAACAACGGCAAGTTCCTTCGGGCCTTTCAGGTTTCCATTGTGCGGTGCCTCCTCGGCGTATCCATCAACCTGTTTATGATGATAACCACCGCCTATCCCCTTTCCAAAACCAAAAAACGTTTTGGGATGCGGAATATTTACATGGGCTTTTACGTTTTTACCATGCTCTTCGGCGGCGGGCTGATCCCCTACTATATCCTTGTGTCCCAGCTGGGGCTGATGAACACCATCTGGGCCCTGGTTCTGCCCCTGTCCGTCCCGGTATATTCCATGGTCATTCTGATGAACTTTATGCGGAGTCTGCCCGCAGAGCTTGAAGAAGCCTCCATGATCGACGGCGCGAGCCATTTCAGGACACTTTTTTCCATTTACCTGCCGGTCCTAAAACCGGCCCTGGCCACGGTGGGGCTCTTCGCCTTTGTGTACCATTGGAACGATTGGTTTACCGGGGCGCTGTTCATGCACTCGCCCCAAAACTATCCCCTGCAAACCTATCTTCAAACTTTGTTGGTTAACTTCAGGGAAATGCTGCGCCAGTCCGGCTCAAACTATTACGAGCTGCTCAGGCGGATGAACGAGCAGACCGGCCGGGCGGCCCAGCTGTTCCTGGGGCTGGTGCCTATACTGATAGTGTACCCCTTCCTGCAAAAATATTTTACCACCGGTTTAGTAGTCGGCAGCGTGAAGGGCTGAACCGACAAAGGAGTTAATATGAAATTCGGTCTCTGCGCTTCTCTTGAACATTTGCCTTTGGCGGAACGCCTGGGCTTCGATTACATCGAATGTTCCGTTTCGTCGATTGAAGCCCTGGGGGATGAAGAATTCGCCGCGGCGGTGACAAGGGTCGGCAAAAGTTCCCTTGCGGTGGAGCGGGTAAATGTCTTGTTCCCCGGCAGCATTCAGCTTATCGGTCAGGCGGCAAACCAAAAAAAGATCGACGCCTACCTTGAAAAAGCCTTGGGCCGGGTAAAGGCGCTGGGGGCAAGCCTGGTTGTTTTTGGAAGCGGCCGCTGCCGCGCCATACCGGCGGCGCTGTCCTTCCGGCAGGGATACGGGGAACTGGTCCGGGTAACCCGGCGTATCGGCGAAATTGCGGCCGGCTTCGGCCTGACCATCGCCATAGAGCCCCTTAACCGGGAAGAAACCAACTGCATCAATTCATTAAAGGAAGGGGCCATGCTGCAGGCCGTTGTGGATTCCACATCCGTGGGGCTGCTGGCAGACCTTTATCACATGGGCCGTGAGCATGAGCCCATGGAAAATATTTTGGCCGTCAAAGAATTGAACCACACCCACATCGCCCTGCCGGGAGATCGGGCCTATCCCCTTAGTATTACTAAGGACGTAGAAAATTTTTTTGCGGCCCTTAAACAGATCGGATATACCGGAACCATGAGCATTGAGGGTAAAACCGATAATATGGAACAGGATGCCGCGGCGGCGTTGAAGGTGCTGCGGGATTTGGGGTGATCGTGATTCAGTATCACTCATGTTTCTGTTATTGATGATAGTCCTGGAACCAGAACCCCTTGGGATGCGCTTTAAAATGGTAGCGGTTCCGGGGCAGGGGGATAGGATCGCAGGCCCGTAAGATGGCTGCGGTAAGTTCTGCCAGCATATCCGCCTTTATCGGCAGGTGTTCAGGATTGTCAAAAAGATTATTTAATTCGAAAGGATCGGCCTCAAGGTCATAAAGATACCCTTTCCCAAGCATATCCATTTGTATTTTATACCGACCCTTGCGGAGCATCCGCACCTGACCGCATTGAGTCCAGGAATCAAGACAGTCGAAAGTTACCGGCCTTCCATCTTCCGCATAAGCGCGGCTGGCCCCTTCCTCAACCAGATCCAGGGAATCTTTTTCATCCCAATAGAGCCCCGAAAAACCGCTTTCCGAATAGGCGGTATCATATTCCTTTTCCGGTATGCCAATATTTTCCAGAAGGGGCCGGATGCTTTTTCCCTGCACGCCAAAGGGAATTTCCGCTCCCAATCCCAAAATGTCGCAAATGGTAGGAAAAATATCCACCAGATTTACAAAACCTTTATTCACCGTTCCCTGACTCTTAATACCGGGACCCCGCCAGATAAAAGGAACATGGGTCAGGATTTCCGGCAGATCTGTGCCCTTGCGAAGCAGGCCGTATTCGCCAACAAAATCTCCGTGATCAGAAATAAAAAGAACCAGGGTGTTTTCAGACAGGCCCCGGCTTTCCAGGCCTTCAATAAACCGTTTGAACTGATCGTCTATCAGGCGCAGCATACCATGGTAATTTGATCGGGACCGGTTGATACGGTTTTCTATATCCTTTCCCAATACCCGTTCCCAAACTCCCCGCAGCCAGGTAAATTTATGCCCCTTTTGGGCAAGCGCTTCCGGCCCGGCATGTAAGGCGGGCAGGCTCTCCGGGGGAAACATATCAAAATAGGGGGCCGGTACCTGGAAGGGGTTATGGGGTTCGGCAAAACTGAGCCAAAGAAAAAAAGGCTTTTCCTTTGGGCGGCTGTCCAGAAAAGAAAAAGCAGAGGATACATTGACATAGGGATGCTGCGCTTCCACGCCCCCAGGTGAAGGAACATGCGCCTCAAAATGATCCGTTTTATCCAGAAAAGAGGCAAATTCTTCCTCCGCGCCGCTTAAGTTCCGGTTGCCTTCGTGTCCAAGATGACCGCTGGTTTCGGCGAAATCGAAATCTTCCGGTTTATGATGGGAATGGTTTTTTCCACAGAGGGCAGTTGCATAACCGGCATTCCGCAAAAATTCCAGCATGTCCGTGGTATACCTGGTATCCAGGGCATTGTGGTTGGTCCGCGCCTTGTGGGATTCAGGATACCGCCCGGTAAACATACTTACCCGTGCGGGCATGCAGGTTGGATTTGGTGTATAAGCACAGGCAAAATCAGCCCCGCCCTGTGCCCATGAATCCAGAAAAGGCATGGTATCCAGCGCATAGCCCCGGCTTTTCCGCAGATCCGCGCGCTGCTGATCGGTCATTACAATTACGATATTGGGCTTCATAATTTCTCCTAACCTTTGATAGCGCCGATCATGACGCCCTTCACAAAATATTTTTGCAGCAGGGGATATAAGAGTAAAATAGGAACACTGGAAACTACGATGACCGAATATTTTATCCCCTCTGCCATTTTTATTTTTTCACCCATCCCTACACTGTTGGAACCTAATTGTTCGGTTTGGCCCAGGAGCAGAATGTCCCGCAAAATAATTTGCAGGGGAAAAAGTTTTTCATTCCGGAGGTATATCAGGGCAGGAAAGTAAGAATTCCAGTGGGCGACTCCATAATACAGGACCAGTACGGCAATAATGGCGCTGGAAAGGGGCAGCACAATACTAAAAAGCATCCGGAGATTGGAACAGCCATCCAGCTTGGCCGATTCATAAAGTTCATTGGGGATACTGTTTTCAAAAAAAGTACGGGCCACAATCAGGTTATAGGTTGAGATGGCGGCGGGGATCAAAATAGCCCAGGGCGTGTTATACATATGCAGATCCCGAACCAGCAAATAGGTTGGAATAAGACCGCCGTTAAAATACATCGTAAATACGATGACCAAAGTCAATGCGCGGCGGCAGGGCATGTCCTTTCTGGAAAGGGGATATGCCGCAAGGATCGTCAGACAAATATTAATAAAGGTACCCGCAATGGTATAAAAAAGAGTGTTCCGGTAACTGTCCCAGATGGCCTGATTGTCAAATACCATTTTATAGGGTTCAATGGTAAAACCCCGGGGGAAAAGAACAACCTTCCCCCGGAGCACCAGATCAGGATCGGAAAAGGATGCGGAAAGTACAAACAGCAGGGGATATAATACAACGATGATAACAAGAACCCCAATGGTGTTGATAATAATATCGAAAGTCAGATCCTCCCGGCTCAGCCGGATTCCTTTTTGCATCCCCGATCCTCCTACCAAAGGCTGGTTTTTGCTGCCCTGCGGGAAATGAAATTGGCGGCAATCAGAAGGATAAAATTAATTCCGTTATTGAAAATGCCCACCGCCGCGCTGTAACTGAACTGGCCTTTCTGAATACCATTTTTGTAAATAAAAGTAGAGATAAGTTCACTGGTTTCCATATTGATGGGATTTTGCATGAGGTATGCTTTTTCAAATCCCAGCTCCATAATACTGCCAATACGCAGGATAAATAATATGATGATTGTCGGTAAAATACAGGGCAGGGATATATGGATGATCTTCTGTAAACGGGATGCCCCATCAATAACGGCCGCTTCATACAAAGCAGGATCAATAGCGGAGAGCGCCGCGATATAAATAACCGAATTAAATCCCATCATCTGCCATACGGTGGAAAAAACATAGAGGGGTCTGAAATATTCCGCCTTTGCCATATAATCCACCGGTACGGCGCCAAAGAGGCCCCCGATTTTATTGAAAAGCCCATATTCGGTATTGGAAAACAGCCCCAGCATACTCACCACTACCACCAGGGACAGAAAATGCGGTATGTAGGTTACATTCTGAAGCAGTTTTTGAAAACGCTTAAACCTGATTTCATTAATAACCAGGGCTAAAACAATGGGCATGGGAAAACCTATCACCATTTGGAAAAGGCTCAAAAACAAAGTGTTCCGGATCAGTTCCCAAAAGTAGAAGGAATTAAAAAACTGTTTAAAATAAACCAGACCAACCCAGGGGCTCCTCAAAATACCCGCACTTGGGTTAAAGCGGCGAAAGGCGATCTGTACTCCATAAATGGGCACATATTGAAACAGGATATACCAGGCCAATGGAATGGCAAAAATTACCAGCAGATCCCACCGGCCCCGCATACCTTTTAACTTGTTCCCCAATGAACATTTCACCTTTGCCATGTTTTATTTCCGCAGAGCGTCAAAGGCCCTTTGATAGATAGCTTCCAGTTCTGGCAGACCTATCCTCTCCAGGGTTCTGCAGTATTCATCCCATTTTTCAAAACCCCATTCACCGATGATGAACTTGGTCACCGATTCATCCCGATATTTATCAAGATCCTGGGTTATGGCGTTTACCCGATCCATATCCGTTTCATTCAAGGTTGGTTTATTGTAAATGACCTTGGGACGATAGGGCGCAAGCTCCGCAGAAATCTTTTTGGTCAAATCGCTGGCCACAATGCCATCGGTCTGGTTGGTTATCATCTGCGGACCTCCCCCTCCGGGGACCAGGTTGATCTTGCCCAGGGCGGTCATAAACCCTTCGGGGCTGTTGATGATGTCATTGTTGATCCGGGGCATGCCGCTGCCGTCACGGGTAAAGGTTTCCCCTTCCACCCCATAGCGGTAGAATACCGAACCTTCCGCGGAATAGAGGTAATCCACCCAGCGCAGGGCCGCTTCCGGATTCTTACAAGTACTGCTCACGGCAAAGGCGCCGACAGCAAGGACGCCGTTATTGGCATCCGCCCAGAGTTGATCCCCATAGGGACCTTTCAGTGGGGGATACCCAATAAACTGATCCTCCACATTAATGAATACATCCGAATAGGGCATATAAAAGGCGCCGAACAGAGCATTGGACAAATTACTTCTCCATTCAGGCCGGCTGTCTGCTTTGTAATAGTTCTGCCAGAGAAGCTTATTCGCATAAAGATCATGGAGGAAAGTAAGATATTCCTTAAAAGCATTATCCGCGATCCAGTAATGAAGTTTGCCGTTCTTGATATTGATGGTATCCTTCATCTGATGATCCAGTCCCCAGGAGCCGCCCAACACATAAATTGATGAAATCTCCCGAATGCCCAGGGGGATCTCATCGGCCTTACCATTTTTATTCGGGTCCCTGTCCCTAAAGGCGATCAATACATCCCGAAGTTCTTGGGGAGTGGTGGGAACTTTTTTCCCCACAGCGTCGAGCCAGCCCTTGTTGATCCACTGCTTAAATCCCATGCTCCCGGTATCGCTGAAATCCAGTTCCGGCAGCACGTAGATATGCCCATCGGAGGCAGTTACCGCCATGCGGACCGCCTCGTTTTCCTTGAGGATTTTATTGATATTCGGCGCCCATTTTTCCAGATAGGGGTCCAGGGCCAAAAGCTGCTTGCTGCCCGCGCCGTACATGGAGAACTGAATCGGACTGATCCCCGCCCGGATAAAAACATCCGGCAGCTCATTGGAAGCAAAAAGGAGATTCTTCTTTTCTTCAAACCCCTGAGCAGGAACTTCCTGCAGATCCAGATCAATATTGGTTAATTCGGCATATTTTTTAAAGAAGTACATATCCGACCACTTGGCCTGATTCTGGTCACGGGAACCAAATACCGTCAGGGTGAGTTTTTCGTCCACAATGGGGAACCCCGCAGGCTTAACCGCTTGAGCCGGCTGTCCCCCGGATTTTCCCTGATTCTGCTGGCCTCCGCCGCCGAATAAGGCTGTAGGTAACATAAGAACCGCAACCATAAACCCGAAAATCTTTGAACTTTTCATTTTCTGCCTCCTGTAATTTTTATAACCTATTAATTTTATAGGTTTTATTTGCTTATTTCCAATTACTCCTTTTTGCCAAGCTGTTCAAATTTACTACAATTATTTTGTAGCTTTTTAAAGATTAACACCTATTAGTCGGCTCTGTCAACAACTATTTTTAAAAAATTCACCTAATTTTACCGCTTCTTTTCTTGACGAACCCCAAAAGTAAGGCTATTATACTAATGTTAGCTACATTCTTTTTGTACTTATGAGGTGATTTATGAAAGCGTACCAGCCCAACTACCCCCGGCCCCAGTTTGTGCGGGATAAAGATTCCTGGGAGAACCTGAACGGGGAATGGGATTTTGCCTTTGACGATAAGAAAGCGGGCCTGCGGGAACAGTGGTTCAACGCCTTCCCCCCGGCGCGGAAGATACTGGTCCCCTTTACCTGCGAAACCCCTGCCGGCGGCATCGGGGATGTAACGCGGCACGATGTGGTATGGTACCGCCGGGACATCACCGTAGACCCGGAACGGCTGCGGAGCGGGCGGGTGGTCATTCACTTTGAGGGGAGTGATTACCACACCGGCCTCTGGGTGAACGGAAACTTTGCGGGCAGCCACGACGGGGCCTACGCCCGTTTTTCCTTTGATATCACCCATTTGATTAAGGCAGGCCTTAACAGTATTACTGTCAGGGTGGAAGACAGCTTTGATATAGCCCAGCCACGGGGGAAGCAGCGCTGGCAGGACGAGAATTTCGGCTGCTGGTACATCCAGACCACGGGAATATGGAAAACCGTCTGGCTTGAATTCCTGCCGGAGGAACATATTGTTTCCGTAAAGATGACCCCCCTCTATACGGAGGGAAAGCTTGCCATTGAATGTACGGTTCCGCAGGAAGTTTGTTACCCCGGCATGGAACTGGAAGCCTCGGTGACTTACAAGGGCATTGCCATTTCCACTGTTACCACGGCGCTTACCCAAAAAAACATTACCATAACAATGGATGTAAAATCCAATAAGGTTTCCCCCTGGGGCATACTCTCCTGGTCGCCGGAAAACCCCCACCTGTATGATATCAGCTTTGAACTGATCCGTGACCTGAAAACCATTGACCGGGTTGAATCCTATTTCGGCATGCGGGAGATCCGCATCGACGGCTCCCGTATACTCCTCAACGGGGAGCCCCTGTACCAAAGGCTCATCCTGGATCAGGGCTACTGGAAGGACACCCACCTGACGCCCCCGGACGAACAGGCCTTAATTACGGATATCGAAAAAATCCAGGCCCTGGGCTACAACGGGGTGCGGAAACATCAGAAAACAGAGGATGAAAAATTTCTCTACTGGTGCGATGTAAAGGGCCTTCTGGTCTGGAGCGAAATGGCCGCGGCCTACGAATTTAGCGATACTGCGGTAAGTAACTTTACCCGTGAGTGGATGGAGATCCTACAGCAAAACTACAACCACCCGGCGATCATTACCTGGACCCCCTTTAATGAATCCTGGGGTGTGCCGCGGATTAAGACCGATGTAAGTCAGCAGCGTTTTACCGAGGCGATCTATTACCTTACCAAGTCTTATGACAAATACCGCCCGGTAATCGTTAACGACGGCTGGGAACATACCATATCGGATATCATCACCCTCCACGATTATGAAGAGAAGGATGAAGATTTTCTGGAACGGTATCAGGATCATCTTGCGGATATCCTTGACAACGAGCTTCCCCACAATAAAGACAAGACCGCCTTTGCGGATGGTTTTTCTTACCGGGGCCAGCCGGTGATATTGAGCGAATTCGGGGGCATCGCCTTTAACAACGAAAAAACAGGATGGGGCTACGGCAACAAGGTCAATTCCGCCGAAGACTTTATCAAACGTTTTGAGTCAATCACCATGGCGATTAAAAAAATAGCGGACATTTGCGGTTATTGTTACACCCAGGTAAGCGATGTTCAGCAGGAGATCAACGGCCTCATGGACATGGACCGCAATTTCAAGATCAAGCCGGAAATTATCAAAGAGATCAACGAGCGGAAGGCAAGCAACCTGTACCAGTTAATCCGCAGATAGGATATCGATGAAAAACCGGATAAACCTGGACCTCAACCGGCGCGAAGAATCGGCAACGGTTTTCAGGGCACTGTCCTCGCCCATCCGCCTGGAAATTCTCAAACTCCTGCTGGAGACACCCTTAAACATCAGCGATGTGGCGGAACGCTGTTCCCTGCCCCTTTCAACGGCGGCCCTGCATGTCCGGGTACTTGAGGAAGCGGGGCTGATCTTTATTCAGGAAAAGCCGGGGCTCCGGGGGGCGCAAAAAATATGCGCTGTCCTGGCGGAAGATATTTACCTCAATCTGTATAACCGGAAAAAGGACACGGCTGCGGTACGGGAGCACAAGTACAGCATGCCCCTGGGAAACTATTTTAACTGTTCCGTTACCACCCCCTGCGGCATAGCGGGGAGGAGAAATTTTATCGGCATAGAGGATTCGGCCAATGCCTTTTACAGCCCCAACCGCATCCATGCCCAGCTGGTCTGGTTTAACTCGGGGTTTCTGGAATACCGTTTCTCCAACCATTCCCTGAAATCAGGGGAATTACTGGAACTGATCTTTTCTTTTGAAGCCTGTTCGGAAGCGGCGGGTTACAACAACGACTGGCCCAGCGACATTACCATCTGGATAAATTCCGAAGAGGTTTACACCTTCCGCAGCGCCGGCGATTACGGCGACAAACGGGGCCTGTACAATCCTTCCTGGTGGCCCGAAACGTCTTCCCAATACGGAGACCTGCACCGGCTGGAAATAAATTCCCAGGGCTGTTTTGGGGACAGCAGAAAAACTTCGGATTTGAATATCAAAACCCTCGGCCTGACCGAAGGGGAATACGTCTCCTTTAAAATAGGGGTTAAGGAAGACGCGGAATATATGGGGGGCATTAATATCTTCGGGGAACACTTCGGCAATTATCCCCAGAACATCGAGATGATCATGAAGTTGCAAAAGTAAAGCCCCGCAGTATTACTGTTATTCCCCCGCCTGCCCCAGCGCATCGTCCAAAGTGTCCAGCACGTTTTCTTTTCCTATCTCATTGATAAAGCCCGCCTTCTCAAGGGCCTTCTCCGGCTGTTTCCGGATCTCGCAGAGGATGAGCCGAATCTTGCCCCGGCGGCATTGGGTTAAAAGGGATTCCAGGGCGGTGATCCCCGTGGAGTCAATGGCCGGGACATCCTGCATGCGCAGGATAAAGGCTTTGGGATTTTTCCGCAGGCCGCGAAGCACCTGCTGCAGGGTATCCGCCACGCCGAAGAAAAAGGGGCCGTTGATACTGAACACTTCAATATCTTTTTGATAGAGGGCCTTAATCGAATTTGCCGCAACCCCATGGTTCTCAATATCCCCGTATGCAAGTTCCGCAATGAGGTCGTCGTTTTCTGATTTGATGGTCCCCATTTCCACCATGCGCCGCAGGAAAAGGAAGATAGCAAGCACCACTCCCACTTCAACGGCAAAAGTAAGATCAAATGCGATGGTCAATACAAAGGTGGTGATGAGAACGATGGCATCACTTTTTGGCGCGGTACGGATGATGCGGATGAAGCGGGGGACATTGCTCATGTCCCAGGAAACCACCATCAGCACTGCGGAAAGGCTTGCCAGGGGAATGGCGGAAGCCGCAGGGGCAAGCAGCAAAATGAACAATACCAACGTAACCGCATGAACGATCCCTGCTATGGGGCTTGCTGCACCGGATTTGATATTGGTGGCGGTGCGGGCGATGGCGCCGGTTGCGGGGATACCGCCGAAGATCGCCGAAGCGATGTTGCCGATTCCCTGGGCGATAAGCTCTGTGTTCGAGTTATGCCGGTCCCCGGTCATGCCGTCCGCCACTACCGCGGAGAGGAGCGATTCTATTGCCGCAAGCAGGGCGATGGTAAAGGCGTCGGGGAACACATCCCGCACCACGTCCCAACTGATGGGGGGGATGTGGGGCCGCGGCAGGCTTGCGGGTATGCCGCCGAAACGGCTCCCGATACTTTCCACCGGCAGAGCAAAAGCAAAGCACACCAGGGTAAGAACCAGCACCCCGACCGCCGCGCCGGGAATGCGGGGAATAAAGCGTCGTATCAAAATGATGATCGCCATGGCGCCGAAACCTACGGCAACCGTCGCAGGATCGATGGTTCCAATGGCGCCGAAGTATTCACCCCACTCGGCAAAGAAACCAGGGGAACTTTTCGCTATATCTAATCCCAGAAAATCCTTCACCTGTTGGGAAAAGATCAGCACCCCGATGCCGGTGGTAAAACCCGTGGTGACCGGATAGGGGATGTACTTGATGAAGCGGCCCAGCCCACTTGCGCCCATGGCGATGAGCATGAGCCCCGCCAGCACCGTGGCGGCGATGAGCCCCGCCATGCCGTGCTTTGTGATCACCCCGTAGATGATGACCACAAAGGCCCCGGTGGGCCCGCCGATCTGGAACCTGCTGCCCCCAAAGGCGCTGATGCAGAAGCCGGCGATGATGGCGGTGTACAGCCCCTGGGCCGGGGTCCCCCCCGCAGCAATACTAAAGGCCATTGCCAGGGGTAGGGCCACAATCCCCACGATAAGCCCCGCCAGCATATCCTTACCAAAGGAATTCCACGAGTAGCCCTTCCCTTCACCCTTTTCAAAAAGCTCAAAAGTCCGGGGAATAAAGTCCCGAAGGGAGACCAAGTTGAATGATGCCATTGGGGAAGTATATAGGATTTGCTATGTCAATGCTAGTATTCCGGCTTCAACCGACATGAAGATATTCTTTTAATCCCTGCTGTAAAATCTGTGAAAACGGAGCATTTGCTTTTTCTGCCTTATCGTTCAACCACCCAGGAATTGACAAGGTTTTTTTTACTGCACGGGTTTCTGTCTGCCGCCGATATTCGTCAGTATCAGCGACAACCAAACTGACACATTGCCCGAAAGATTTACAGCGTTTTGCAATATCAGCCTGATCGGATGCCTTTGGTATGACCTCTTTTTTGTTTTCAGCATCCCATAGCCACATT
Source organism: Spirochaetia bacterium (assembly GCA_026002025.1). The sequence goes on from BOAU01000014.1 coordinate 23,591, forward strand.
TCAATAGCATCCTGTGCCATATAGATAGCCTCTGCAAGGCTGGCTCCATAGGTATGTAACCCGGGTAAATCGGGGACACTCACCAAAATATTTCCATCTTCAGGCGTAAAAATGGCAGGATAAACATATTTCATAATAAGCTCCTTATATTATTCTATTCCCGCTTCATTGAGGATTGCCTTGACCGTCCCCTTGGGGATGTCCCCGGCATGACGCGGTATCGGAATTTTTACACCCGGCTTTGCTGAATTTGTAGCCTGATCATGTGCCCTGCCATGAGTGATTGACCATCCGGCTTTTCGCAATTTTTTTTCAAGCTCAACCTTGGTCATAAATTCTCAAATCCTATATATTGATTATATACGTATTATTACGTAGCGTCAAGAATGTATATAGGATTTGCTATGTCAATGCTAGATGGAAGGCCGTTTTTTAAGTAGACTTGCTCCATGGAAATGGAAGTAAGACGGGTATTTGTTGAAAAGAAAGCGGGTTTTGATGTTGAAGCCCGGCGTCTGCAATCGGAGCTGGCGGGTTTTCTGGGGGCCCGGTATCCTGAGCTTTCCGCGCTCAAGGGTCTGCGTATCCTCAACCGTTACGATGCGGTTCATCTTGATGAAGCCCAATTCAAGCTTGCCACGGATCTGGTTTTTTCCGAACCCCAATGCGACCGGGTATTTTTTTGTAATGATGTTCCCGCTGAAAAGGGCGATGTTTTTTTCGGTATCGAATACCTACCCGGTCAATACGACCAGCGTTCCGATTCTGCGGAACAATGCGTGGAATTGATAGCCGTCCCTTCGGATGATGACACGGACATTTCAGGCAGCGCAGGGGCAAAGCCCATCATCAAAAGCGCCCGGTTTTTTATTTTACAGCCCGGCAAACTCCCCGTTTCCGTAGAAGTCCTGAATGCGGTAAAACATTATCTGATTAATCCTGTTGATTCCCGTGAGGCTTCACCCGCTCTGCCGCTTTCCCTTGAAGAAGCGGAAACCACCGTTGCCGATGTACCGATCCTGGAAGGCTTTACTGCGGGCTCAGGTGACGGTTCCGGGGACGCGGCGCTCCAAATGCTGGCGCAAAAATACGGCCTTGCCATGGGCCTTGAGGATCTCAAATTCTGTCGCGATTATTTTGCGTCGATAAAGCGTGATCCCACATTAGCGGAACTGCGAGTGCTGGACACCTACTGGTCGGATCACTGCCGGCACACTACCTTTACTACCGCTTTGCAATTCGATCAAAATCAAATCGATCAAACTGAAAACAATGCCGGTGATGAAAAGCCCGGCGCCGGTTTGCAGCACGCCTTCAATTTATACGAAGAGGCCCGCCGGGAAGTTTACGGCGCGGCCGCAAAAGACCGCAAGCGTTCCCTCATGGACATGGCGACACTGGGCGCAAAGGTTTTGAAGAAACGGGGTCTTGCGGATGATGTGGATGAATCGGAAGAAATCAACGCCTGCACGGTAAAGATTGACGCCGAATTCGGCGATAGTACCGAGCAAGGTTCTTCTGAACCATGGCTGCTCCTCTTCAAGAATGAAACCCACAATCATCCCACGGAGATCGAACCCTTCGGCGGTGCGGCAACCTGTCTTGGGGGCGCGATCCGGGACCCCCTTTCCGGGCGGGCTTATGTGCATCAGGCCATGCGGATCTCAGGCGGCGGGGACCCGCGGGAAAGCCTTGACCACACCCTGCCGGGGAAACTCCCCCAGATCAAAATTGCCCGGGATGCCGCCGCAGGCTACTCGTCCTACGGCAACCAGATCGGGCTGGGCACCGGGCAGGTGGCGGAATTTTATCATCCCGGTTTTCTGGCAAAGCGGATGGAACTGGGGGCGGTGATCGCGGCGGTTCCCGCAAAGTGGGTGCGCCGGGAAGAACCCGCGCCGGGGGACGCGGTGATCCTTGTGGGCGGCAAAACCGGCAGGGACGGCATCGGGGGGGCCACGGGTTCTTCAAAGGTACACACCGGGGAATCGGTGGAAACCGCCGGGGCGGAGGTCCAGAAGGGCAACGCCGTGGAGGAACGAAAACTCCAGCGCCTGTTCCGCAATCCCGTTGTCACCGCCCTGATCAAACGGTGCAACGATTTCGGCGCGGGGGGCGTTTCAGTGGCGGTGGGTGAACTCGCCGACGGCCTGGACATCAACCTGGATGCGGTGCCGAAAAAGTACGCCGGCCTTAACGGCATTGAGCTGGCGATCTCTGAATCCCAGGAACGGATGGCGGTGGTGGTCGCCGCTGCCGACACGGATATCTTCATCCGCCTTGCTGCCGCTGAAAATCTTGATGCGGTGGTCATCGCGCAGGTTACCGGAGGTAACTCGGTCACCAATGATAATCCGGCTGACGATAGTGATGCACCCCGGCTCCGCATGAGTTGGCGGGGGAAAACCATCGTAGACCTTTCCCGTAAATTTCTCAACTCCAACGGCGCACCCCGATCTGCGGCGGTCAGCCTTACTGCGATCCGGTCAAATAGCAATTCAGTAAATGATGATTTAATAAACAGTGATACTGTTGCCGCCCCCGCAGTAGTTCTGTTGGACAAGCTTGAGCGGGAACTGGCGAGCCTCCGCTCGGGCAGCCGCCGGGGATTACAGGAACGGTTCGACGGTTCCATCGGGGCGGCATCGGTGCTGTTCCCCTGGGGCGGTAGCGAGCAGGGAACCCCGGAATGCGGCATCGCAGCATTACTGCCATCTTTGGAGAAACAGAGCCGCACCGCAAGCCTCATGACCTTCGGCTACGACCCGGAACTGATGGAACAGAATCCCTATGAAGGGGCGAAGGGCTCGATCCGGGAAGCGCTGGCAAAATTCGCCTGCCTTGGGGGAGACCCATGGAAGGCGCGGCTGACCTTCCAGGAATATTTTGAGCGCCCGGTCAGCCCTGAAACCTGGGGCAAACCCGCCGCCGCCCTGCTGGGCGCGCTGGAAGCGCAGCTTGCCCTGGGCATTCCCGCCATCGGCGGCAAGGATTCCATGTCCGGCAATTACCGGGACAAGGCCCACGGGGTGGACATCACCGTGCCGCCGACATTGGCGGCCTTTGCCGCCGGAACCGCCCCCGCAGCATCGGTGCGATCCGGCGCATTAAGCGGCAAGCCGGGGCACGAGATCATCCTGTTGGAACAAAGCCCCCATGACGAATGGAGCAGCTTCAAGGCAAGCATGGACACATTGGCGGAACTCTCCGCCGCAGGGCTGGTACTCGCCGCCTGGCCCGTGTCCGTCGGGGGCATCGCCGCTGCCCTTGCGATCATGGCCTTCGGCAACAACACCGGTGTGGAGACAACCGTTGACGGACTTATGGATGCGGTTTTTTTTGCCAGAGGCCCATACATCCAGGGTTCAGTGTTGGTAGAACTTGCTACTGACGAAAATTCTGATCTTACCATCAGAAGCGATGCAAGAAGTCACTTTGACAAGAAGGTTCGCAACGTCCTCGACAAATCCTTGGCATCATGGATAACCATTGCCCGCACCATTGCGGAACCGGTCTTCCGCATTATTGCGGACGAAAAGGATACGGCGGAAGTCCCCCTCGCGGTCCTCCGCCGCGCCTACGAGTATCCCCTCGCCCAGGTCTACCCCCAGACATCAACCGGAGCTACCGCCGCCGATGTTCCCGAAACTGCTGATACCGCAGTTTCATCAGAATTAATAAACGCGGCCGCCATCCATGCCTCCGGCGCCGCTTCTGTCAGCGCAAAATTTTTCCACGCATCCGCAGGAAAATTCGCCGGAAGTTCATCACCCCTGGTGGTACTCCCCGTTTTCCCCGGAACCAACTGCGAGTGGGATATGGAACGGGCCTTCCGGGAAGCGGGGGCGCGTACCCGGTTAGTGATATTCAGAAACCAGAACCAAGAGGACATTGCCGAATCGACCAGGGAGATTGCGGAGGCCATTGCGGAAGCCCAGATCGTAGCCCTCTCCGGGGGATTCAGCGCCGGGGACGAGCCGGACGGTTCGGGGAAGTTCATCGCCAATGTGCTGCGATCCCCGGCAATTGCCGATGCAATAACAGATCTGCTGGAAAATCGGGACGGCTTGATGCTGGGGATCTGCAACGGCTTCCAGGCCTTGATCAAACTGGGGCTGGTCCCCTACGGCAGGATCACGCAGGCGTTGGACCTCCGGTCCACTGAAACCGCGCAAGGGGAATTGATTGCGGCGCCCACCCTCACCTTTAACCGCATCGGCCGCCATGTCTCCCGGATGGTCCGCACGCGGGTCATGTCGAAACTGTCGCCCTGGCTCGCACAGGAAGAAACCGGCAGCCTGCATGTGATCCCGGTGAGCCACGGCGAAGGGCGGCTGGCGATCCGGCGGGAGGAAGGGGAAGCATTATTCCGCAGCGGGCAGGTCCCCTTCTGCTACGCCGATGCAGCGGGTAACCCAACCCTTGCGGAACCGGATAATCCAAACGGCTCGGATTTTGCCATCGAGGGACTCACCAGCCCGGACGGCCGCATCCTGGGAAAGATGGGCCATTCGGAGCGGCGGGGTGAATTCGTACACATCAATATTCCGGGAAACAAACGGCAGAACATCTTTGAGGCGGGGGTTTCGTACTTTGTGTAAGGGGCGTTAGGTACAATTTTGTCTACAATTTTAATGTAAAAAGATTGTCTATTGCATAAAACCCTGTTATCGTATATAACATATTCAGGCAATAACCATGGGGGGGTTAAGATGGGTGTAGACCAAAATTTAGGAAATCTTGACCGTGCTTGGCGCAAGCCGGGATTAATAAGCCGGTTGTTTGAGTTGAAAGCAACGAAGTCGGAGTTTGGAACTTTAGGGGATATAGTTTATAACTCGGTAATCATTATAGAATGGGTAAAATCATGAGTGCGAAAAAAAACGAACCAAAAATACTCTCCCTTTTTTCCGGCTGTGGCGGACTTGATTGGGGTTTTCATGAAGTAGGGTATAAAACTATTTGGGCTAATGACGTTAACGAATGGGCGGTTCAAACGTTTGAAAAAAATTTTGGTAAAAATATTATCACTCAAAAAAACATAGAGGAAATTGATCCAAAAAAAGATTCAATGATACCCGATTGCGACTTAATTATAGGCGGTTTTCCTTGCCAGGATTTTTCTGTTGTGTGGAAACAGCCCGGGCTTGACGGGGACCGTGGCAATCTTTATAAACATTATTTACGCTTTATTGAGGCAAAAAAACCGAAAGCGTTTGTTGCAGAAAATGTTAAAGGCCTGCTTACGGCAAACAATGGAAAAGCAATCAAAGAAATATTAAAAGGTTTTAGCAATGCCGGAGACGGCTATATGGTAAAAATCCAGCTCTATAATTTCGCCGATTACGGCGTTCCTCAGTTTCGTGAGCGGGTTTTAATTGTAGGTATCCGCCTTGACACCGAATTCAATTTTGCCCATCCCGCGCCTACGCATGGAGAAGGAAGAAATAATTCTTATACAACATCAGGCGAGGCATTGAAAGGCGTTGAAAAAGCCGACGATTTTAAAGCAGATGAAATCAATATAGCTGATAAAACAAGAAAATTACTTGCTCGTATACCAGAAGGCGGGAACTTTAAAGACATACCCGCTGATGACCCCGATTATGTAAAAGGTATGATTAGTCATGTTTATAGAAGATTGAAACTAGATGAACCAGCAAAAACTATTATAGCTGCAGGCGGCGGCGGAACATGGGGTTATCATTACCCGGAACCGCGACCATTGTGTAACCGTGAAAGGGCACGGTTACAATCTTTTCCCGATGATTTTAAATTTTTGGGTTCGGTTACCGAAGTAAGGCGACAAATTGGAAACGCTGTACCACCCGCAGGAGTTGTATTGCTTGCGCAAACATTAAAGCCGTTATTTGAGGCCAACTATAAGAAAGTAAATATTCGTACAATCAATGAAGAACTAAATAAACTTACAGTAAAAGAACGCTTGGAATATGACTTAAAAAGTCAAACAACAGGAGCAGAATATGATAGAACTGCTTAACTCAAATTATCCTCCATTGATAACAACGGTGCGGACTTTTCCTGATACATTTTTTTCATTGTTGCAAGAATCAACCGCAGTAAAAATTGCCAGCGGTTATATTTCAGAGGAATCAATTGCAGAGTTGCTAGGACTTTACAGTCATGGCCTCAAGACCGAAATATCCCTTGTTATTGGAATGCATTATTTCGATGGTTTTACTGTTGGGCAATATGAGGCGTTACTTGCGCTTGCTGAGTTACTAAACCAAAATAGTTGCGGTAATGTGTTGTTATCAAAGGTGTCTAAATACCATGGTAAAGTTTACTCTTTCAGTGTCAAAGGGAATGACTATTCTGCGATAATTGGGTCAAGTAATTTAACAAAAATCAATACATTTGAAAAAATTTATGATACTGATATTCTGATACGTAATGAAAAAATTAATGCGGATATTGAACATTTTCTTCTCGATCTTAAAAATAAGTATTGTCGTAACATACAAGAGATAAATCGTAACGATATAAAAATCATCGAACCTGAAAATTTATTTGAAGATTATTTGGATGTGGTAAAAATAACAGATACAGAAAAGATAAAAACTATTAGTTCACTGACACATATTACTTTTGATATTGAAATAAAGCCGGAGGAAAAAAGTCATCTAAACTGTTATCATGGTAAGGGTAGGGAAACTCCAAACGGGCTTGTCCGTCCTCGCCCTTGGTACGAGTCAAATGTTATGGTTTCAAAAGACATAACTACATTACCGGATTATCCCCGTGATATTGAATTCACAGTAATTACCGACGACGGCTACAAATTTAAATGTGTTACAAACGGTGATTATGCGAAGAATTTACGATCCGTCGGCGATTTACAAATTCTTGGGCGGTGGCTGAAAGGCAGAATGGAAAATAAAAATATTCTTAAGATTGGCGAGAAGGTAACGGCTGATACATTTAAACGTTATGGACGTAATAGAATAAAACTCACTAAAACATCAATTCCTGATACTTGGTATATGGATTTTGGGGGAAGATAAATGAATAATCTCGATGAATATCTTAATACTGTAAAATACAACGACACAAAACAAACAATTTTAGATGTTACTTCAAGATTGTTTGACCAGCAATTAGCGACATTCGATTATCAAAGCCAACTCAATGGGCTTTTACTCGGCGATGTCCAAAGTGGCAAAACCGGACAAATGTTTGGTATAATAGCTGCTGCCATTGATAAAGGTTTTGATCTGTTTCTTGTACTGACTACCGACAACACAAGGCTACAACAACAAACATTTAAAAGAGCGCTAGACAGCTTCCCACATTTCTGTGTGTGCGGGGAAGCCGACAGTATACGCTTTACAATGAACAAAATGAGGAATCCTGTTGTAATTGTTCTGAAAAAAAATTCTTCAGTATTAAAGAAGTGGCGTAATTATCTTGTCAATTCAACATTCCTTACAGGTAGGACACTCTTTTTGTTGGATGATGAGGCGGATGCTGCAAGTTTAAATGCAAAAGTAAATCAAAATGATATTACCGCCATAAACCAGCACATTCGAGATATACGGGGGACTTGCACTTCTTGTATTTATTTACAAGTTACAGCAACACCGCAGGCCGTTCTATTGCAAACCGACGAATCGGAATTCAAACCTTCATTCGTAATTTATTTTGAACCTGGTAAATCATATTTGGGTGGCGATTTTTTCTTTTCCAAGCCGGAGCCATATTGTATTATTGAAACGGATGAAAGCACGATACAGACCACGATTGACCCCAACGCCGATACTTATTGGCTTAATCGGTGTATATTAAATTATCTTATTGTGGTAAGCCAATTCAAATTAACAAATTATTCGAAAGTTTGTAATTTTTTGATTCACCCAAGCGAAAAGACACGGGACCACGCAACTGTAGCTGAAAAAATCGGCGAAACGCTAAACGAAATACTTCAAGGTATTACCGATAACGAAGACGAACTAAAAGATAACATAATGGCGGAGTGGAAAAATCTTTATACAACAAAACCAGAAATAAAGCCTTTTAAAGAAATATATGATTGCATAAAGGATATGTTGTTCCACTCTGAAATACATATACATATTTTGAACTCAAAATCGAATGCCGCTATAGATGTTGAGACGGGATATAACATTGTTGTAGGTGGAAACATATTAGGTCGCGGAGTAACATTCCCCAATTTGCAAACGATTTATTATTCACGCACTGCAAAGACACCGCAAGCAGATACCTACTGGCAGCATTGCCGAATGTTTGGTTATGACCGAGACAGAAGTTTAATGCGGCTTTTTATGCCCTTCTCTATTTTTAAGTTGTTTCAAGAATTGAATGAATCTCAAAAAGCACTTGTAAAACAAATATCCACACATGGAATTGATGACATCCATTTACTGTACGCAAATGGTATAAGGCCAACTCGAAAGGCAGTGATTGATGCGCAACGGCTATCACAAATTGTCGGTGGTGTAAATTATTTTGCTGCTTTCCCTATAAATAACACATTACAGAATTTAGATTCACTTTTACTTTCCTATGACGGAATTGGTTTTACTGATTGCCCAATATCATTAATTGTTGACATTCTTTCACATATTGAAAGCGAAGATCAAGAATGTGATTGGAATTCACAGGAATATATAAATGCTCTAAACATGGTCGCAGAGAAAAAAAATCTTAATACTGCAAAAATTCTTGTAAGTGCAGGTCGCAGAATTACTAAAGGCAAAGGTACAATGTTGTCGGAAAAAGACCGTATAGATATTGACAGATATAATACTGACATTGCCTTAATTATGTACCGTATGATTGACGATCCTGTACTTGGCTGGGGTAGCCCAATATGGATGCCGAACATTAAACTGCCGGAAGGTTTTACGTTTTTTAAAATGGAGTGAACCATGGATGATTTAACTCCTGAACAGCGCCATAAGAGTATGTCGCATATTAGAAGTAATAATACCTCTATTGAAGTTTTATTGCGTAAAGCATTATGGCATGAAGGTATTCGTTATCGAAAAAATGTTAAGACATTGCCTGGCAAGCCTGATATAGCTATAACAAAATATAAAGTAGCAGTTTTTTGTGATGGCGAATTATGGCATGGCAAGGATTGGGAAACAAGAAAAGAGACTATAAAAACAAATTCTGATTATTGGATTCCAAAAATTGAGCGTAATATAGCACGAGATAATGAAAATGAGAAAAAACTTGAAAATATGGGATGGATTGTGCTTCGTTTTTGGGGTAAAAAAATAAAAAAAAACCTTATGAATTGTGTAAATGAAATTAAAGGAGCTATTTATGAAATAAAAAATGATATATACCAAAAAGAATATGATGATATTTTGTATGTTGTTGAAAACGAA
>BOAU01000015.1 GCA_026002025.1 Spirochaetia bacterium
GGGCGGAATATGTGAAACAGATGAACGATGACGGCATGGCCAAGTTCGAAGCCTATATGCAGGAACAGCTTGACCTCCGCATCAAGGCATGGAGCAAGTAGTTTAAGAAGGGAAGGGGAAGAAACATGAAGCAAAAAGCGTTGAGTATTAACCGGGAAAAGACCTTTTTTGAAAAGGTACTGATCCAGCGGCAGCTTGTCTTCATGTCTCTTCCCATCATTCTCTATATTCTTCTTTTTTCCTATGTGCCCCTCTGGGGCTGGACCATGGCCTTTCAGAATTTCAAGCCCGCCCGGAGCTTTATGCAGCAGGAATGGGCGGGCATCAAATGGTTCCAATTCCTTTTTTCCGACAAATCTTTTTTACTGACGATCCGCAATACCCTGGCGATGAGCCTTATCAACACGACACTGGGCTATATCAGCGCCATTGTTTTTGCCCTGCTCCTTAACGAGGTTCGGCAGATCGGTTTTAAACGGGTTATCCAGACTGTTTCCTACCTGCCGCACTTTTTATCATGGGTTATCGTTACCGGCCTTGTGGCTTCAATGCTCGCGGTGGAGAACGGGGCCATAAACCAGGTGCTGGTTTTCCTGCATATTGTTGATGAGCCGGTTCTCTGGCTCGCCAAGCCGAATTACTTCTGGGGGATCATCGGCGTCACCTATGTCTGGAAGGAAGTCGGCTGGAATACGATCATCTATCTGGCCGCCATCGTGGGCATCGACCCCACACTCTACGAAGCCGCCGAGATTGACGGCTGTAACCGGTATCACAAGATGTGGAATATCACCCTGCCGGGGATAAAGCCCACGATCATCATCATGCTGATCATGAGTATCGGCCATATCCTGGACGCGGGCTTTGAGATGCAGTACCTGCTGCGTAACGGCCTGATTCACGATGTGTCCGACACCATTGATATATACGTGCTCCAGTTCGGTATCAATCAGGGGAACTACTCCCTGGCAACCGCCGCGGGGATGTTCAAGAACGTCGTAAACATCACCCTTATCTTTATTGCAAACGGACTGGCAAAACGGGCCGGTGAGGAGCGCTTGATATGAGTATCAAACTGAAAGCCCGGACACTTTCCCGGATAGAGAACTACACCTTTAACATCCTCAATTCTCTTTTTCTGATAGCCCTGATGTTCTGTACCCTGTACCCCTTCTGGAATACCATAGCCATCTCGTTTAATGAGGCGACCGATACGATCCGCGGGGGAGTAACCTTTTGGCCCCGTAAATTTTCCATGCAGAACTACAAGTCGGTCTTTTCCACCGGCACCATATACCACGCCTTTTGGGTCTCGGTAGCGCGGACCGCTATCAACACCGTGACCCATGTGTTCTTTACCGCCATGATAGCTTTTGCCCTTTCCCGCAAGGAGTTCGTCCTCCGCAAACCCTTTACCCTTGTCCTGATCCTGTCGATGTACGTCAACGCCGGGCTTATCCCCAATTACTTCCTGATGCGGAGCCTCCATCTGAACAACTCCTTCTTCGTGTACATCGTGCCCGGCATCGTCAACGCCTTCAACTTTGTCGTCATCCGTACCTACATGGGTTCGATACCGGACAGCATCGTCGAGTCCGCCAAGATCGACGGTTACGGGGATTTCCCCATATTCCTGCGGATAATTCTTCCCCTCTGTCTCCCGGTATTGGCAACCATCGCCCTGTTTGTCGCGGTCGGCGCCTGGAACTCCTGGTTCGACACCCTGGTATACAACTCCGGCCGTTCCTACCTCCATACCCTCCAGTACAAGCTGATGGAGTTCCTCCAGTCCAGTCAGAGCCAGGCCAAAACCGCCGCCGACATAGGCCAGATGGGGGTAACCGCGAGTTCAGGCGGCGGCGCCTCTACCATCGTCACCCCCTTGAGCATCCGCGCCGCCATCACCGTGGTGGCCGCCCTGCCGATTCTGGTGGTCTATCCCTTTATGCAGCGTTACTTTGTGGTGGGGCTTAATGTGGGCGGCGTAAAGGAATAGCGTTTCTTTTACCGGCGAAGAGACTTGAACTCTTACACACTCGCGTGCAATAGATTTTGAGTCTATCGTGTCTACCATTCCACCACGCCGGCGTATTAATACCTTAGTCTACCAGAAAAGCTTCCTGCATTCAAGATAGAACCGCTTTTCGCAAGCCTCCCCCATGGAGAAACTTTTCCGGGGAAGGGGGCCGGAACGGGCTACGGTTTCAAAGAGGCCCTGTTTCCTGACCGGGGGGAGGAGTATGCCCACGGTTGAAGCGCCTTCCGCAAGGCGGAACAGTTCTTTTTCCCCGTGGATGTAATCGATGGAGGGCAGTCCGGTCTTTTGGTCGGCTTTTTGCTGGATAAAACGGTCCAGCAGGGGCTGAAGGCTGACCGCGGCCAGCCCCGGGGCATCGGTTTCAAGGAGGATGTGCCGGTCCCCGGCGATAAGCCCCAGACGGTTTTTCCCGGCGTGCGGGTCGTTTACCAGGGCGGAAAGGGCCGCTTTCCCATCATCCACGGGCTGGAAACGGGTGCCGGGCAGCCGGGAAAGAAGGGCCTGCACTTCATCAAGGCCGGCATTGAAGATCGCCCGGTGGATCGGCTCAAATTCAATCCCCGGATCGTAGATGTTTTCGATTTCCACCAGCGCCCAGCGCAGGGGGTGATCCGTGAGGCCGTTTTCCCCTGTATGGGCCTTCTTGTATTCCTCCCAAACTGCCTTGGCGCTTGCCAGGGAATGGTTGCCGTCACCCACGGCATAGAGAAAAGGATCGCCCTGGGGGCCGGGGGACTGGTAGCGGGCTGTTGCCCGGCAGGCCAGCGCTTCAATCTTTTCGGCGATGTAGGTCCAGTGATCTTCCCGATCCAAAAGCCAGCCGGAGATGGAGCCTGAATCCAGCATCAGGGGGCTTTGGTAGGCGGGGGGCAAATGCCGTGCCTGTGCGGCAAGGCCGGAGAGGAGGGTGTCTTCATCATCATCAATAAGGATGATGATGTGGGGCGATTCCAGGGGCGCTCCCCGGCGGATTTCCATCCGGGGCGGGAGCCGGTCCGTGACGGTGCCTTCGGTGGCCCGGATAAGGGGCCGCGCTTCGGGCTGCCAGTTGTATGAATCAAGGTCTATGCTAATGACGAGCCCCCGCCTGAGCTGATGGGAGGGGGTGCTTCGTTCAATGTAGACGCAACCCTGCTGCGGAGGGGCGAAAATTCCTTCATTAAGATACGATTTCATGGTCCGGTGGATATCTGCGATCCGTTCTGTCCTGCCCGGATCTTCAAGATAGGCCTCAGGAAACACGCAGTTCAGGGCGGAGGGGGAATCCCCGGCATATTCCCTGACCCGCTCCCAATAGGCTCGATCTTGGGTAAACTGATCGCAGGCGATCACCGCCCACTTCTCTAAATCAATCCCCGGGCGGGGCAGCAAAATTTCAGGGACCGCGAGTCCCAGCGCGGCAAGCCGCTTGTGTATATCCGGCATAGTCCCTCAACCATATCCCAAAATTTTGAATAATGCTATGATGAATCAGGAGTTGGATATGGAATATGTACAGTTTGGCAAGACCGGCGTTAATGTCAGCCGTCTGGGATTCGGCGGCGCCGGGGTGGGGGTGAAGAACTATGTCCGCGCCTATGATCCGAGCGCCGATGATGCCAGGGCGTCGGTACACAAGGCGCTGGAAACCGCTCTGGAACTGGGGGTCACCTATTTTGATACCGCCCCGGTCTACGGGGAGGGCGCATCGGAAACCATATTCGGGGATGTGCTGGGCGGCACGGACCCTAAAAAAATCTTCCTTGCCACCAAATGTATTCCCACCGATTACGACGGGGTGATGCGGTCCATCGAGGGAAGCCTCAAGCGGCTGCGCCGGGACTATGTGGACCTGCTCCAGATTCACGGCGGCACCTATACGGACGAACGGGCCGCCAAAATCCTCGCCCCCCATGGCATGGCAGAGGCCATGGAAAAGCTCAAAGCTGACGGGGTGGTCAAGTTCATCGGCTTTACCAGCGAAGATAATAACCGGGCCGTGTTTGACCTTATTGAATGTGACCGTTTTGACACGGCCCAGCTCTGCTATAACTTTATTTTTCAGCATGGCTATGAACCCAGCCGCCCCTTCGGCAGCCTCATCACTGCGGAAAAACACCGGCTCGGCATCGCCGCCATGCGGGGCCCCACATCGGGGACCTTCCAGCGCTGGATGAAGATGATCCGCCCGGACGACAATTTTGATTACGGCCCGGCCCTGCTTCAGTTTGTGTTTTCCAATCCCCTGGTTGACGTGGTCCTCTCCGGCATGCGCAGCCCCGAACGGGTCCGTCAGAATGTGAAGATCGCCGGTGACTTTTCAGGCCGCATCGATATCCGTGCCGTGCATAAGCGCATCGTGGAATGAGCTGTTTGTGTTGACAAATGCCGTCTCCATTGATATTATGCAAAATTGCATAATGCGTTTTTGCATAATGCAATTTTGTATAATCGCGGCGGGGGAACAGGTATGAACCCATTTAAATACGGAACCATTGTACACGGGGATGACTTTTTTGACCGGAAAGAAGAGTGTTCCCGTATAGTCGAAACCCTCATGGGTGGGAACAACATAGTATTGTATGCGCCGCGCCGGTTCGGAAAGACATCCCTGGTTTTTAAGGTCATGGATCAGCTGGAAAAAAGAAATATTACCTGCGTTTACTTTGATTTTATGACCGTGTATTCACCGGAATCTTTTGTCAGGCTCTATGCAAAGGCCCTGTCGGCAAAACAGACCAGTCTGGACAAGTTTGTAAAAACATTTGCCTCTGTCATTAAAAATATCCGCCCGGCCTTAAGTTTTAATACGGAAGGTGAAGCGGAATTTTCCGTAGATTTTGCCAATGCAACTGTTGATGAAACAGTTGTCGCGCAGTTATTGGATATGCCGGAGACATTGGGCGGCAAAAACAAAAAAGTTATTGTGTTCTTTGATGAATTTCAGGAGGCGGTAAAATTACATCATATAAATTTTGAGAATATATTGCGGAGCAAAATCCAGCAGCAAGTGAATACCAGCTATCTTTTTTTGGGCAGCAAGACCCATATCCTGCATGAGTTATTTGATAACAAAAAAAGGGCTTTCTATCATTCGGCGTCACAGATTTCCATAGGGCCCCTACCCGAAGCCGACACCATTAAATATTTGCAAAAAAAGCTTTCCGCCTCCGGCATCACCCTTGACGCGGATACGGGGCAGTACCTGATTTCCGTGGCCGGAAACATCCCCCATTATATACAGCTCCTTGCTTCGGAAGTATGGCAGTACCTGGTAGACAGTAAAAAACCGGTAACAAAAAAAGTTGTGGATTATTGTGTTAAACGGATTCTTGCGCTTAAGGGTGATTATTATATGGAATTGTTTGACCGTCAATCCCAAAGCAGAAAGCAATTACTGCAGGCCCTTACGGTCAGCGGTAAAAATGTTTTTTCCGCCGATTATATAAACACCCACAGGCTTGGCAGTGTCTCAACGGTTCAGCGTGCAATTAAAGAATTGGTTGAAGAGGGAATCGCGGAAAAACTACAGGATGAATATGTACTGGCGGACCCCTTTTTTAAGGCCTTCACCGAGGGAATGATGAACGGTTCCCCGCATTGAAATAGATATTTGCGTAACCGGGTGTAGGGCGGGTTAATACACAAATTCTTTTTGTGCCTTTTCTGTTGTTATTTTCCTCTTTTCCAATGTCTTTTCAAACATTTCATTTATTATTTCAGGTAATCGTTTTTCTACTATTTTTGTTCCTTCCTCAGTTATTCCTCCCTTCGTTGCCACCCTGTCTATTAAATTATCAAATGTCATTCCCTTTTCCAAAAGTAATTTTCCCGTCCCATACATTGTTTCTAAAACCATCTTTATTATTTTCTGTTTATTTATTGAAGTATGTTTTTCAGCTTCATCGGTTATTACCTTAAATATTGCCCCGATAAATCCCGGCATACAGCTGGTCAATTCAGAACCCATGCCCATTTCTTTTTCGGGTATTTCCACAATGGTTCCAAAACATTCCAGCAGTTCCTTTAAATTACTTTTATCGTCATTTTTTACATAATCATTATGGCACGTTAATGTTACGGATTGGTTTATTTCGGCGGTAACGCTGGGAATAACCTTTGACAATTTTTTATTTATGCATATTTGTTCCAGTTGTTTAAATAATACACTCCCGTTTAATGAAACAATATGACAGCCACTTTTTATGGCTTTATTTATTTCCAATAAAACTGTTTTTATTTCCAAGGGTTTTACACAGATAAAGAGTATATCAACATTTTTTGCGGCATCGGTGTTGTTTTTACAGATATTTATTTGAGGGTAAACTGTATTTAAGTTTATTATTTTTTCATGCGTTCTATTGGCAATAAATAAATCATGCTCCTTTACGGTTTTTGATTCAATAAATTTTGATAAAATCATTTTTCCCATGCTTCCATAGCCAATAATACCTATTTTCCTTTCCATTTTTTGCCTCCGATTGTTTATACCATATTTTCATTATTTCTTGATGAAATTGCGGATAAATATTCCTCAACCAATTTTGAAACACTTCTTTTTTGGTTTCTTGCGTAATAATATACTTCAAAATCACGTGCTTGTCAAGGATTTTTTATGTTTTTAAAAATATTTTTTAATAATACAGAAACAAATCTTTCAACTTCTATATTTCCGAGTTGTACAATCAATATTTTCATTCCGGTTTTCATTGGTTAGTCTGATTGACTCGTTTTTAGAAACGGTATATACTGTAAGTATATACCGTTTTTTGGGTTATTTATGGAAAAAATCTCCGCCGCGATTATCGGCCTGGGCCGCATCGCAAGCCTTCTTGAAGATGATGAACGCCGTGAAAAGCCCTGCACCCACGCCGGGGCAATCGCCGCCAATCCCGACTGCCGCCTCATTGCCGGGGCGGACACCGACGAAGAACGCCGCCGCCTTTTCGCGGAACGCCGACAGGTCCCGGTCTATGCCGATGCAACGGCCATGCTCGCCGAACACAAACCCGGTATCCTGGTCATCGCTACCCACCCCGACAGCCACGCCCAATATTGCCGTCTTGCCGCCGCACACAGTATTCCTGTGGTGATCTGCGAAAAGCCCCTGGCCGACAGTTTGCAGAAGGCCCGGCAGATCGCCCGGCTTACCAATATCAAAATCGTCACCAACCACGAACGGCGTTATTCTGATGACTATATTTCCGCAAAGGCTATTCTTGATGAAGGGCGGCTTGGCCCGCTTCTCGGTGTCCGGGGCATTTTGTACATGGGCCGGAACCAGCGGCTTCTGGACGTACTCTGGCACGACGGCACCCATCTGGCGGACGCGATCATGTTCCTTACCGGATCAACGCTGAAACACCGCCGCAGCTGGGGGGCAAAGCTTACCGCGAAAGAGGGAACCGCCTATCTGGAAGGCCGTCTGGAACTTGCCGCCGGGGCCGCGGACCAAGGTTCCCCTCCGGGGAGGGCGGCGCAGGTTCCCGTTCTTATTGAAGCGGGGGCCGGGCGGGATCATCTGGTATTCGAGATGGAATTTTCCTGCGAAAAGGGCCGTTTGCGCATAGGCAACGGGATCTTTGAGGTTTGGGAAAGTACGGAAAGCCCCTATGCCCAAGGTTTCCGTTCCCTTAAGCGCACCGCCGATGTATTTGAGGGTCCCACAGGTTACTTTGCCAACATGGTAAAAGACGCCGTGGCCTGCGTGCGGGAAGCGGACCGGCAGCCCCTGTCCTGCGCCGCAGATGGACTGCGGGTGATCGAGTACCTGAACTCGGTAAAAAAGTGGTAGCCCGGTAATCTAGCTGAATACTTACATTATGGTTATAATAGATATCATTCAAGGAGGCTTTTGCCATGTCAAGAAAAATTATCTCTGTGCGTGTGGTAGTTGCGGCGGGAATCGGCGCCGCGCTGATGTTCGTGCTGATGCGCTTTGTCGCCATTCCGTCGGGGGTTCCCAACACCAACCTCAATCTGGCCCCGGCCATTGTGGCGATCTTCGCCGCAATCTTCGGACCGGTGGCGGGGTTCCTCATCGGCTTTATCGGCCATACCCTGACGGACCTTACCCTGGGCTACGGCATCTGGTGGACCTGGGTCATCGCGGACGGAATCTTCGGCTGCCTTATCGGGCTTTTCGCAAAATTTTACAAAATCGAAGCAGGGGACTTCCGCCTCAAGAACTGCTTTATCTTTAACGGGGTGCAGATCCTCGCCAACATCCTTACCTGGGCGGCCATTGCCCCCACGCTGGATGTGCTGATCTATCAGGAACCCGCCGACAAGGTATACCTCCAGGGGCTGGTCGCCGCCGCTCTTAATGCCGCGGTGGTGCTGATCCTGGGCACCATTCTGGCCGTAGGGTACTCCCGCACCAGGGTTAAAGAGGGCAGCCTCAAAAGTGAATAGTGGATCAGTCCATCGTTCTCCAGTTTAAGGATTTCACTTTTCAGTACAAGGCCCAGGCCGAACCCAGTCTGCACAATATCAACCTGACGATTCGGCAAGGGGAAAAAATTCTTGTCCTGGGGCCTTCGGGCTCCGGGAAATCAACCTTAATCCACTGTATAAACGGGCTGGTCCCCCATGCCTTTGGGGGGCGCAGTACCGGCTCCCTTTCGCTCATGGGGGAAAACATCCTTTCCCTTGAAATTTTTGACATATCAAAAAAAGTGGGCACCGTACTGCAGGACACGGACGGCCAATTCGTGGGGCTTACCGCCGCCGAGGACATTGCCTTTGCCGCGGAGAATGACGCCGTGCCCACCGCGGAACTCCATGAGCGGGTGCGGGCCGCGGCGGAGCAGGTCCATATCGCCTCTCATCTTGAAAAAAGCCCCCAGGATCTTTCCGGGGGGCAGAAGCAGCGGGTGAGCATGGCGGGGGTGCTGATCGATAACGTAGATATCCTGCTTTTTGATGAACCCCTGGCAAACCTGGACCCCGCAGCCGGTCAGGACGCCATTGAAATTATCGACCGGCTCCACCGGGAAACAGGCAAGACCGTGATCATCGTGGAGCACCGCCTGGAGGACGCGCTCCACCGGAGCGTGGACCGGATCGTTCTTATTGATAAGGGCAGGATCATTGCAGATATGCCGCCTGAGGAACTTTTGGCCGGCGGCCTGCTGCGGCAAACGGGCATCCGGGAGCCCCTGTACCTGAGCGCCCTCCGCTATGCGGGGATACCTATCACCAGCGCCATGCATATCGAAGATGTCAATACCGTGGAATTTGAAAA
Organism: Spirochaetia bacterium; assembly: GCA_026002025.1. Next base: position 9,264 of record BOAU01000015.1, read on the forward strand.
GGAGCGTTTACGGGAATGGAACCGGGGCCTGCCGGAAGATCCCGCTCGCTTTGACACGCCGCCGCTCCTTGAAGTTTCCGGTCTTGGCTTTTCGTATCCAAATACGCCGGGCAAAGAGCGGGCGCCGGAGGTATCGATGGCGGCGCTGGAAAATATTTCCTTTACCCTGCGCCGGGGGGAATCGGTGAGTCTTGTGGGAAAGAACGGGGCGGGCAAATCGACATTGGCAAAACTTATCTGCGGTTTTAACCGGCCCGACACAGGAACACTGTTTTTTGAGGGAAAGGATCTTAAAAATTATTCCATCAGGGAACGGGCCGAACATATCGGGTACGTGATGCAGAATCCCAACCAGATGTTTTCCTGTCCCAAAATTTTTGACGAGGCCGCCATGGCCCTGAGGACCCGGGGCTTTGCCGAGACGGAAGTCCGGGACCGGGTACATCACTGCCTGAATGCCTGCGGGCTCTACCCCTTTCGCAACTGGCCCATCAGCGCCCTCAGTTTCGGGCAGAAGAAACGGCTCTCCATTGCGGCGATTCTGGTTACCAAAGTATCACTGCTGATCCTGGACGAACCCGCCGCAGGGCAGGATCACCGCCATTATACGGAAATCATGGAATTCCTTGAGGAACTAAAAAAAGAATGGGACCTTACGGCCCTGATTATTACCCACAACATGCACATGATGCTGGAATATACCACCCAGGCGCTGGTCCTCGCTGACGGCCGCCTGATCGCCGTGGAGACTCCCGCAGAAATCCTCACCAATGACGCGGTTATCACGGAGGCAAATCTAAAAAGGACATCCCTGTACGATCTTGCCCTCCGCGTCGGTATCGCCGATACCCGCGGCTTTGTGCAGCATTTTATCAACTATGAGCGGGAACAGCGCGCAGGAATACTGCGCGCCGGTGGCTTGCGTCCGGGAGGCCGCTTCCATGAGTAAATTCATGCTGTCTTACATTGAACGGTCCTCATTTGTGCATAAACTTTCGGGGGCGGCGAAGCTCGTTGTTTTTCTCCTTTGGTCTGTCCTCGCCATGGTGGGTTACGATACCCGGATCATGCTGATCATGGCAGTGTTGGGGATCAGTATCTTTATGGTTTCCAGAACAAAGATACGGGAAATTTCTTTTATACTGAAACTGCTTTTTATTTTTATGGTTCTTAATCTAATCACCATTTATCTTTTTGCCCCGGAACAGGGGGTTGCAATTTACGGGACCCGGCATGTCATCAGGGAAGGAATCGGCCATTACAGTATTACTGAGGAACAGCTTTTCTACGAATTCAACGTTGCCCTTAAATATTTTATCATCCTGCCACTGGCGGTAATTCTCATCGTTACCATACAGCCAAGTGAATTCGCCGCATCCCTTAACCGCATCGGCATCCCCTATTCCATTGCCTATGCGGTAAGCCTTACCCTGCGCTACATCCCGGATGTGCAGCGGGATTTTGAAAATATCTCCCAGTCCCAGCAGGCCCGGGGTATTGAGCTGTCAAAAAAGCTTTCCACCGGAAAATCGGTCTCCTGGGTAAAACGGCTCAAGGGTTTCGCAGCAATACTCTTGCCCCTGATCTTTTCTTCGATTGACCGGATCGATGTGATAAGCCACGCCATGGAACTGCGGGGCTTCGGCAAAAACAAAAAACGGACATGGTACGCGGCAAAGCCCTTTTCCAGAGCGGATATCGTTGTTATGGCAGGCGCAGTACTGCTGTTCGCCCTGGGCTGCTGGTTCACCTTTAATGACGGGGATCGCTTCTATAACCCATGGGAATGAGGCCTGGTTGCCTATTGACATTATTCCGTTCATGGAATAGAATGTAATCATGTGGGAAATTGAATACACCGATGAATTTGAAGATTGGTGGGATACCCTAAGTGAAAAGGAACAGAAGGCAGTAGCAGTCGGGGTTAAGGCGCTTGAAGGTGCAGGGCCTGCATTGAAATTTCCTCATAGCAGTTCAATCCAAAGTTCCAAACATGGAAATATGCGGGAACTTCGCGGGCAATGTGAAGGAAGGCCCCTGCGTACCTTCTATGCTTTTGATCCAGGAAGGGTAGCAGTTTTATTGATAGGTGGTGATAAAACCGGCAATGACCGCTTTTATGATGAGTTTGTTCCGCTTGCTGACCGGATATATGATCAGTATCTGAAAGAAATCAAGGAGAATAAATAATATGGCAAAGAAATTTTCAACCTTATTTGAAAAAATGAGCCCCGAAGCACGGCAAGAGGTTAATTTGGAAGCCCAGAAGATTCTTGAGTCCCTGCCCCTCAACGAATTGCGCCAGGCCAGGGGCCTGTCTCAGGAAATGCTTGCCGAGGCATTGGGTATCCAGCAGCCCGCAATAGCAAAAATGGAGCGGCGTACCGATATGTATATCTCAACCCTGCGGAGTCATATTAAAGCCATGGGCGGCGAGCTTGAAATTACAGCCCATTTTCCTGATGGCGAAGTAAAAATCACCAATTTTTCGCGGTTATAATTGGGAACAATCCTACTCATTCCCCAAACAGGTCCCCACCGCCATGGCCGTGTCGATCATGTAGTGATCAACGGGAACCGACTTCACCTTTCCCGCGGGGACGCTGAGATCCACCGCAGTAATACTGTCGCCTGTTAGGGCAACCATTTTGCCGTAGTCGCCGCGGGCAAGGAGATCGGCGGCGGCGGCGCCAAGGCTCGTGGCCAGGATTCGGTCGGAGGCGCTGGGGATGCCGCCGCGCTGCATATAGCCCAGGACCGTAGCCCTGGTTTCCATGTTGGTCTCTTTTTCGATTTCCTTTGCCACCCGGTAACCGATGGAGGGGGCCACGGTTTGTTCCCGATATTTTTTCCGTTCCTTCTTTTCCATTTTGGATTCCTCTATTGAAAGGGCCCCCTCGGCGACAACCACGATGGAAAAATTTTTCCCCTCGGCGGCCCGTGCGATCAGATGGCGGCTAATCACCTTGATGTCGTAGGGAATTTCCGGGATCAGGATCACGTCCCCGCCGCCGGCGACACCGGCATAGAGGGCAAGCCAGCCGGCCTTGTGGCCCATGAGCTCAATCACGATGACCCGGCTGTGGCTCTGGGCGGTGGAGTGAAGCCGGTCGATGGCCTCGGTGCCGATGGCAAGGGCCGAATGGAAACCAAAGGTCCGGTCTGTGCCGACGATGTCGTTGTCGATGGTCTTGGGGAGCCCCACCACGTTGAGCCCTTCCTGGGACAGGCGGTAGCCTGTGGTGTTGGTGCCGTTCCCCCCCAGGACCACGAGGCAGTCCAGGTTGAGCTTCCGGTAATTTTCCTTGATCGCCGCAACCTTATCCTCAATGGCATATTCATCGCCCTGGTTCTTGAAGGGCTTTTCCCGGCTGGCCCCGAGGATGGTCCCGCCCCGTGTCAGAATACCGTAGACATCGGCGGGCTTAAGGTCCCGCCAGTTTTCATCAATAAGGCCCCGGTAACCATCGGCGATGCCCACGATGTTCATGCCGTAGCGGTCATATGCGGCCCGGCATACCCCCCGGATCGCCGCGTTCAGCCCCGGACAATCCCCCCCGGCGGTTAATATGCCGAAGGTCCTGGTGGCGCTCTTCCGAATAATTCCCATCACGTGTGCCTCCGCATCAATCATACCATAAAAAACGCTCCGGCAGTATGCCTGGCAATATGCCCAGCATACTGCCTTTCAAAATTTTCATAAATTGATTAAGGTAACAGTATGTCTCCCGGTACGGCCCGTTGTATAAGGGCCTTTTTTATTCCCATTGCCCTTTGGATATGCGGCGCATCCCTGCTCTTTGCCCAGGAAAACTGGCCCCTCTTCATCGGTACGAACGAGGGCCTCTACGGCATTGACCTTCAGGGCCGGTCCGTGCCGCTTTGGACCGGGGGGCAGGTGCGGAAGATCATTAAAGCCGGTTCCTCATGGGTGATCCTGGGCAGCGAGGGGATTCTGGTTTCACAGGATCTGCGCCGCTGGGAAAGCCGCAATAACGGGCTTCCCATAAAAACGATCAAGGTATACGAAGGGGGGGAAAAATCCTTCATCCCCACGGTGCAGGAGATAAAGGACCTTGAAATAAATTCCGCCAATCCGGAGGTGATGGTGTGCGCCACCAGGGACACGGCCTACCTTTCCCGCAACAACGGCCTGTCCTGGGAAAGCCTGGGAACGCCCCCGTACCGCACCAACGGCATCAAGGCGGTGGCCTCGGCATATATGCCGGACCTTACCGTCTTCCTTTCCCACAGTACCTACGGCGTCCATTATATCGTTCCCGGAAAAGCGGGGGCCAAGTGGACGGAACTCAACACGGGTCTTGAAAAACTTGAAACCACCGGCAACGCCGATGAAGCCGCGGATATCGCGGTGGTGCAAAGCACGATCAACGGTTCCGCTGAAATTTACGCGTCCCAAACCTTCCGCAGCAGAATTTATCGGCTGGACTGGGCCAGTAAAAAATTCATCACCCTCTGGTCAGATAAGGCGCCCTTCGGCATTGCGGATTCCCTGGACCCCGGCCTGACGGGGCTCCGTTTTATCCGTGAAGGAATGATTTCCGAGCTTGATTATCAAAACAGTAATACTGTTAACCGTGAGGATCTGCGCTGGATCATCGAAAGCATTAAAAGAAATCTGAAGCTGCAGCCGAATTGTGTGATCATACAAAACAATAACAGTAATACTGTTGAAGAGCCGGAAATTATCAGTTTAAGCGAACTATGGCTTCTTAATGAGGCCGCAACAGCGGCGTCTCCGGCCGCAGGCCGCGAAGGGCTTTACCTTCCGGTGAATCACGCCATGGACAGTAAAAGTCTCAAGCCCTACCTGGACACCATCGCCTCACGGAACCTTGATATGGTGGTCATTGATATGAAGGACGATTACGGCCGCCTCCGCTTTACGCCAAAAGATTCAAGTATTGCCGATAAGGGCCGGGTGTTCCGTCCCCTGGACATCGACAGTTTTCTTGCGGACATGAAGAGCCGGGGCATTTATACGGCGGCGCGGATCGTGGTGTTCAAGGACCCGGAGCTTGCCGGAAAAGAAGGGGGCAAGTACGCTGTCTGGGACGCCTCCGCAAACAGGCCCTGGACCGGGTACTACGATGTGCGGCGCAAAAAAATGTCCCCCGAGACCGATGACCGCCGGACTGACCTGACAGAACTCCTCCCCGCCGATGATCCCAATTACGAAATCGTGCGGACCTACTACGATGAAAAATGGGTGGACCCTTATTCGGAAGAAGTGTGGGACTATATCGCCGCCGTGGCCTGCGAACTCCATGAACGGGGCTTTGACGAAATTCAGTTTGACTATATCCGCTTTCCCACAGACGGGGACAACCTTTCCCGGGCCCGTTACCGCTGGCAGGACAGGGGCATGGACATGGACAGCGCCATCGTTTCATTTCTGCGCCATATCCGTTCCCGGCTGGACGCCCCTATTTCCATCGACATCTACGGCGCAAACGGCTGGTACCGCACCAGCGCCCGTACCGGTCAGGAGGTGGAACTCCTGGCGCCCTATGTTGATGTGATCAGCCCCATGTACTACCCCAGCCATTTTGAGCAGGACTTTCTCGCCCAGTCCCCGCCGGAAATGCGCCCCTACCGCATCTACTTCCAGGGCACCCAGCGCACCGGGCGCATCGGCCGGGGGCAGATCATCGTCCGGCCCTATGTGCAGGCATTCTACCTCAATGTTTCCTACGACCGCAAATACTACAACCCCGACTATGTCCGCCGTCAGGTGGAAGGCGTCCGGGACGCCGGGAATGGCGGCCTTACCTACTGGAACAACTCCGGCCGCTATGATGATATACCTATGCCGGAAACACTTCTTTCAGATTGATCACGCAACCCGGCAGTACCGAGACCGGCACAATGTCCGGCCCGTCCACGGTTTCCGGATTGGCGGGATCGAAGACGCCGTAAAGGCTGGTGATGTAACGGGGCTGTGCATTCGACTGATCCAGAAGATGGACCTGTACGCTTTTGGAGTCCCCGTCCACGGTCCAGTATTCCCGCACCCCTGCCTTGAGGTATTTGTTGAATTTGTACACCATGTCGTGCTGGGTATTGGAAGGGGACAGGATTTCGATGATCATATCCGGCGCGCCCTTGCAGCCCCGTTTATCCAGTTTGGAAAGATCGCAAACCACCGTAATATCCGGTTCCAGCACCGTATTATCGCTCAAATCATCTTTGGGAAAAAGCCGGACCCCAAAGGGACCGGGAAAAACCTTACCTGAGACGCTTTGCGTCTCTTTCAAAAACCCATTAGTTGATACGTTAATTCACTAACAATTTTCTGATGATATGCCGCCGGAGACTCCGCCGCATAAAGGGCCCCGTCAATAATTTCCGCCCGATAAGCCTCGTCCCATTCAAGCATATCCGCATAGGTATACTGATCCTCATACCCGTTTATTTCCGCAAGCCCTGACATGGACCCTCCATCTAAACAAGTATATAGTATAATTCTCCCCTTTTTCAAGTTAATTTTTATATGTATGATTTTTTATATACCAATGTCGAAAAACTTGCATCTAACGTGAAAGCTATACGACGTTTTTACGGTTGCGATAAAGGAAACCTGGAACGCTTTGCGTTCCTTGGGTTTCCAGCACTGCATCGGACTTTAGTCCGCAATGTGCCGGAGAAAAACCCCACAAAGGGCGAAGCCCGACTGGGGTTTTTCGTAGGCCAAGCCACTACTGCGGCGCAGCGTATAGCGTATGTTATACGCCGTAAACCCCGTTTTTACTCATTTTTCAAAATAACCAATATACGTCCCCCATCGCTTTTTATCGAATAGTAATATGAGTCAAAAATAATTGGCAGGTCATATGTGGCAAAATCGTTAAATGTTTTCTCACTGCCAAGATCATTATGATTTGCCATTTCCTTTTCACCCCAGTTGAAGTAATTAACCAGATAATATATACCCCACACCCCACCACCAGCTAAATGCCTCGGAACAAGATTTTTAATAACCGGATAAGATTTGGCGATATTGGCAACAGATGGAGCATATCCCACACTATTTTCCAGTTGAATTTTCATTTCGTTTTTATTTCGATTTGGAAACAAATTATTTAAGTCTTGCAATAAAATTTCTGTCCTGAAATTAGTATATCGCTGTTGATCTGCAAGTGCATTACCATAGGAAAAAGCAAAAACAAAGAATGAATAATTTAATGCAAGAACAATAGCCGCCATGTACTTTTTCTGATAGGAGACAAGTATGATTGCAATAATGGCAACGAATACGCCAACCCCATACATTGAATGAGAACCAAATAATGGTTTTTGCAACACGAGATACGCACCGGCAGACATAATAAATGAAATACCTATTGTACCAATTGAAACTATTGCCGCTATACCTTTATTCTGCTTTGATGTTGTGCTTGACATAACTAAAAAACAGACTCCTATTATCGCAATAAGTATTTTCCAAAGCAATGAAAAATCAGCATAAATATTCAATGTATATTTTTGAATATTGCCAATCATTCCAGGAATCATATTATGCAAAGAGAACATTTCAGTGGAAACATACGAATTTATCGGAACCATAAAAAAGAAGCGGAAAACAATAAGCGTAACGGCATACGTTACCATTGCCCGTAATGCGAAACGGACGACTTGCAGGATTGACCATTGTTTTGTATTCCACTGTTGGAAACAGAGCACGATTAGTAGTAAAAGATATATCCCGGAAGATGCCTGATACGTCATACACATAACCAGGAGTGACACCGCTGAAATTATCACGAAAGAAACGCCCGATTCGATAAAAAGAAACGGAATTATGCTCACCAATACTGATAACGCCATATAGGGTGCGTCAAATTTGTACGAAAGGCACCCCAAAAAATACGGCGAAAGTCCCATTGTAACACTCGTAAAAAGCGTTATTACCGTTATTTTTTTATTACACAGGATATAGACCAGTAATACACTGCTTATGGCAATAAACAACACCGCTATTATTTGTGGTAATGGCGATATATCTGTCAGATTAACGTCCATATGAATTACTATTGATAAAAACTGCGATATATATCTGCTCCCGCCAAGCCATCCTTTGTATCCTTCAATAGTACGGCCCATATCATCAACGTATAAAAAATTGGCGCGGATAAGAGCACTAATCCCCAATAAATATATACCAAACATCAATAAGACCGATTTCAGTATTTTCTTATGGGGAAAGTCCTTCCATATCGTTATTGCGTCATTGGCTGTTTGCTTTATTATTCGCTGTCCTTGTATACTAAGCGTAAGAAAATCAAAGACAAGAATAAAGGCCATGCATGCTCGCATATAAACAATCAACCTTTTCATCCATATTTCAGGGGAATTTATTTTTCGATGGATAAGATAGCGTTCAGCGATGTCTATCATCAACTGCCGCACCTGAGGCAATAAGATTGCCGTCAATCCTGCAAGCCCTAGAATTGAGATGACCAGAATTACATACCAACGAGCAGAATGTTTTTTCATTTTCTTCCTCCATTAAATACAACAAATCGTTGCCCGATATAATTTAATCCCGTAAATAAACACATCCCCGCAAGCATCGAAACATTATCACGAATTTTCTGAGAGCAGTTAGCAAGAACCCGATGCACCACTGGTTTTGCTATCCCATAAGCAAGTAAATACGACATGGCTATAGTAAACACAAAAGCGAATAGCATATATGCTGACCATTGCTTAACGCTAAATGTAAAATACTTATTCAAGAAAAAACTCAAAATACTGGTAAATATATAATTTACCGCAGATGACTGCCAATAACTAAATCCAAATAAATTATAAAGTGAAAACATAATACCCGTTCCAATAATGGTATTTATAATTCCAACAAGAACGAACTTGAAAAATGTGCGGTCAAATAAACTTGTAACACTTTTTTTATAATTTATCATTTTGCCTCACGTATTACAAATTGTGGACGCTGTTTTACTTCAGTATATGTTTTTGCGAGATATTGTCCTAAAATACCAGTAGTAAAAAGCTGAATACCGCTACAGAATAAAATAATACAAGCTGTTGATGCCCAACCGTCAACAGGATCTCCCCATACCATTCTGCGAATAACGATAAAACAAATAAATACAAATGAAATTAAGAATAGTAGAATTCCCATAATTGAGGCGATGGCGAGCGGTTTTGATGAAAAAGCAATAATTCCGTCAAAGGAATATAACAATAATTTCCAGAAAGACCATTTTGTATTACCTGCAATACGTTGTATGTTTTCATATTCAAACCATTTTGTTTTGAAACCAATCCACGGAAAAATACCTTTTGAAAATCTGCTTCGTTCAGGTAACGATAAAATTGCGTCAACATACTTACGGTTCATTAAGCGAAAATCCCTCGCACCGTCTACTACTTCTATGTCGGCTATTTTTGCCATGATACTATAAAACCTGCGGGCAAAGAATGAACGAATAGGCGGCTCGCCTTTTCGACTTACACGTCGTGTTCCGGCACAATCAAATTCACCGGAAGTAACCACTTCAAGCATTTGTGGAATAAGTGAAGGAGGGTCTTGTAAATCTGCATCTAACGTAACAACAATTTGGCCATGCGTAGCCTGTAATCCGGCAAGCAAAGCGGCTTCTTTTCCAAAATTACGGGAGAAGGAAATATAATGAACACGGCTATCCTGTGCAACGATATTTTTTAATACGGCTAAAGTATCATCGGTAGAACCATCATCAATGAAAATAAATTCACAGGTTTTACTACCATCTATATATGTATCAAGAACTGTACACGCTTCTTGATAAAAGAATGGTAACGTTGTTTCTTCGTTATAACAAGGTATAACTAAAGAAACACCCGAAACACACGGGGGGGGGGGGGTAAATCCCATATTCATCTCCATTTTTGTATTCTACTAGTTTTATTTTGTTTTGTCTACATATTCCGGCTAAGCCTTATACTTCCGCACCCGTTCATCATTAATAAGCCCATGCCAGTTAAGGCCGAAGGCAAAATCCCAGGTATTGCCGGACGTATCGGTATAGGGTTCCGTATCCAGCGGAAGGTCCTCAAACTGGGCTTCAACGGTTTCCATGTTTTTGGGCATCTGGAAGGGCAGCAGTGCGGATGGTTCCGCTTTTCCGCTTATGATATCCAGGATCGCCTTTGGCTCAACCGTAAAATCAAGCAGTGCCGCGTCCGCCGCGCTTTCAAATTCGGCGGGGACAAAGGGGTTTGCCGTTTTCACAACAACGATAACCGGTTTCGATCCCATGCGCTTTTTGGTTTCCAGCACCAGATCAAGATCGCACTCATTGTTGGTGATCCCCGTCTTGCCGAAGTATGAGCGGTCGTCGTTTCCCGCAATATTTTTTTGGCGGGCGTTCACCGCTTTCCAGGGCCGGTATTGCAGATTGATGGGGGTATAGCCCCGCTCTTTCGTATAGCCGTCGCTCTTTGGCGATTCGATGAAGCAGAAGGCGGCATCGGCGTTTTCAGGACTGTCGGCAATATCAAAATATTCGCGCACCAAATCAGGATTGATCGGCAGGATGTCCTTTGCGGGGGTCGGAATGCCGAACCAGTTGTGCCCCGCGTTGATGTGCCGCAGGGGAATATAGACCCGCGTCTTTTTTGCCAGCGGGAGGGACGGTGTCCCCGCAGCAGCATTTTTATTTTTCAGTAACACTACACTTTTGATCTGCGCTTCAAAACCGGCGCTTACAAATTCAGCACAGCCTGCGGTGGCCCGGGATACTTCGGGATCAAGGTAGGGATTTTCAAACAAACCGACGCGGAAAATATTCCGCAGCAGCCGCTTTGCCGATATATTAAAACGTTCCCGCATGAACGCTTCGCCGTGTTCCTGTACGCCTAACTGGTATGCGTCAAGGACGGGCTGTTTGTCGTTATTGCCCCCGAACTGATCAACCCCCGCCATCAGGATTTTGTAGTGGCGTTCGGCAACAGACAGTGTTTCTACACCCCAGCACTTCCCGCCGAAAAATGTATCAATGGGACCGATGTCCGGGGTAATACCCCAATCGGTACACACCACGCCGTCGTAGCCGTATTTATCGCGCAGCAGATCGCCGATGATATATTTACTGTAGGAATTGCCTACGTTTTCGCCGTTCTTCGTATCCTGATCCCATGAAATAGTATAGTAGGGCATCACCGCCGATGTCTGTCCGGTTTTTCCGTTTAATTTGAAGGCCCCCTCAAGAAAGGGCTTCTGCAAATTTTCAAAATTTTTACCCGGATAAACCGCGTACTGCCCATAGCCGAAATGCGCGTCCCGGCCGCCTTCGCCGCTGCCGCCGCCGGGCCAATGCTTTGCCATGGTGTTTACGCTCTCGTAACCCCAGCCGGGCGCGTCCGCACCGGAAATTTCAGCCTTGGGGGATGAAGTTTGGAACCCGTCGCAATAGGCGCGGGCCATGTCGATGACCAGGCGCAGCCCTTCGCCGAAGGTGCCGGTAAGCCGCCACCAGCGCGGGTCTGTTGCAAGATCGATCTGCGGGGACAGGGCCGTGGTAATCCCCATGGCGCGGTATTCCTTTGAGGCAACTTCACCAAAGCGCCTGACCAGGCCCGCATCAAAAGTAGCGGCAAGCCCGATATGATCGGGCCAATGTGAAATATCGCCGCCTGAACCCATGTCGGCCTCCGATGTGCCCGCGGGCAGATGCCTGGGATCGGAACTGATATTGATGGGGATGCCAAGGCCGATTGATTCAACAAAGCCCTGGGCCTGATTGTTCCACCGCGCTGCGGTCAGGGCATTTTCCACCATTGCCACAAGTACATGCCGCAGATTGTCATCCTTCAAAAATTGCTTTTGCGCGCCGGTCAGGTCCCAGATATGTTCACGGGTATCCGGCACATCATGTCCCTTATACATAAGCGCGGCAAGGGGATTGTTTTTGCTGATGGACTGATGGGCGCTGTAGAGCATCAAGCCCGCAATCTCCGCCACGCTCATGCGGCCCGCAAGATCGGCAATACGATCTTCCAGGGGCAGCCGCCAGTCTTCATAGGGGTCAAGGCTGCCATTACGGTTCAAATCCTTAAACGCAAAACCGTCCTCTTCCACCACAGGCGCCCCGGACGCCACGCCAAGGGTTGCGCCCCCTTCATTTATAATCAGATCGTAGCCGTCCTTGGGTATCCGCTTCCATTTGCCGGGCATTGAAAATCTCCTTGTTTCAAGATAGTTCCATTATATATGTAGATGTGCTGTGCGCGCCAGTTGCGGGGCACCCTTTTTTCGGTTAAACTAGCTTTTATGAATGCCGATGAACTGCGCTCCAAATACATAGAATTCTTTAAGTCCAAGGGTCATGCCCAGATTCAGGGCAAGTCCCTGCTGCCGGAAAACGATCCCACGGTGCTCTTTACCACCGCCGGGATGCACCCTCTGGTGCCCTATCTTTTGGGGGAGGAACATCCTGCGGGGAAGAGGCTCACCGATTACCAGAAGTGTATCCGCACCGGGGACATCGACGCCGTGGGGGACCCCAGTCACCTCACCTTTTTTGAAATGCTGGGGAACTGGTCCCTGGGGGATTACTTCAAGGAAGGGGCCATTGAGATGAGTTTTGAGTTCCTCACTTCGCCAAAATGGCTGGGTATTCCCATTGAAAAACTCGGGGTCACCGTGTTTCAGGGCGAGGGGGACATACCCCGTGACGATGAGTCTGCCGCAGTGTGGAAACGGCTGGGGATTCCTGAAAACCGTATTTTTTACCTCCCACGGAAAGACAACTGGTGGGGCCCCGCGGGAACCACCGGCCCCTGCGGCCCGGATTCGGAGATGTTCTACGATTTCGGCAAAGAGCCTTGCGGCCCGGACTGCGGCCCCGGCTGCTCCTGCGGCAAATGGATGGAAATCTGGAACGACGTGTTCATGCAGTACAACAAGAACGCGGACGGCGTCTATGAGCCGCTTACGCGCAAATGCGTAGACACCGGCATGGGCATTGAGCGGACGATCACCACGCTTACGGGCAAGGCTTCGGTCTACGATACGGAAATATTTGCCCCGATCATCCGGGGGATAGAAAAGGCCATTGCGGCGGGCGAAGGCGGCCCCTACACCTACGGGGCCGAAGGTTCCGGCAACAGCCCGGCTGCCCTTGAAAAGGACAAGTCCGTGCGGATTCTTGCCGACCATGTGCGCTCATCCACCTTCATTCTGGGGGACCCAAAAGCGGTCAGCCCCTCCAACGTGGGGGCGGGCTATGTATTGCGGCGGCTTATCCGGCGGGCGGTGCGGCATGGCCGCAAGCTGGGCATCACCGCGAGCCCGGTGGTCGGCGGCCGCTTGCTCTCCCCCATCGCCGAAATCATTGTGGATCAGCTTAAGGGTCCCTACCCGGAATTACAGGAAAACCGGGCTTTTATAATAGAAGAACTCAACAAGGAAGAGGAAAAATTCCTCGAAACCCTGCAGAAGGGCGAACATGAATTTGAAAAGCTCCTTCCCAATCTGCTAAAAGATCCCCGGAAGATCATGTCCGGGCGGCTGGCCTTCAAGCTCTACGACACCTACGGTTTCCCCATTGAGCTGACCGAGGAACTGGCTGCGGAAAACGGGCTTACGGTGAACCGCGCCGAATTTGACGAGGCCTTTAAGAAACATCAGGAGCTTTCCCGGGCCGGGGGGGATCAGGTCTTTAAGGGGGGCCTTGCGGACCATTCGGAGACAACCACCAAGTACCATACGGCAACCCATCTGCTGCAAAAGGCCCTGCGCATGGTCCTGGGGGACCATGTGGCCCAGAAGGGTTCCAACATCACCGCCGAGCGGATGCGCTTCGACTTTTCCCACAACACCCCCATGACGGCGGAGGAGATCGCCAGGGTGCAGGAGATCGTCAATCAGCAGATAAGCCGGGACCTGCCGGTCACCATGGAGGTAATGAGCCTGGACGAGGCCAAGGCTTCCGGGGCCATGGCCCTTTTCGGGGAAAAGTACGAATCCCAGGTCAAGGTTTACACCATCGGAGATTTTTCGAAGGAAGTTTGCGGCGGCCCCCATGTGGAGCATACCGGGACCATGGGAAAATTCACCATACAGAAGGAGCAATCCTCCGCCGCCGGGGTCAGGCGTATTCGTGCGATTCTGGAATAGGATCATGGATCCTATTCCAGAATCGCTTGCTATTTCGTATAATGAACAGTAACTCTATGTCTGTACAAGCGTTTTACTATTAAGGAATATCTATGAAACGGCTGGTTATATCCCTTGTTCTCTGTTCCTTTGCGGCCTTTATGGGCTTTGCCCAGACTGATTTGCAGCCCGCTGCCATTGTCAAGCTGACCAAGAGTGAGCCCATCACGGTTAAACAGCTCAAGACCGAGGCTGAAAAACTGGTCCGCGACACCCTGGTTCAAAATCTCAGACGGGCGCCGACGGCCGCGGAAATCAATACGGCGGTCCAGAATTTGAGCGCCGCGGATCGGCGGCAGATTCTGGATGTGATGATCAACGAAAAACTCGCCATCCAGGCTGCGGAACAGGATAAAATCACCGTATCTGAAAATGAAGTCAACCAGCAGCTCCAGCAGATGCGGAACCAAATGGCCCAATCCGCAGGCAGGCAGCCCACGGACGCCGAATTCGCCGCTGCCATCAAGAACGAAACCGGCCAGGAACTTGCGGCCTTCCGGGATCAGATCCGTCGGCAGGCCCTGGTGCAGAAATACCTGGTGTCAAAAAAGCAGAATGTTCTTGAAACGGTACGGAGCCCCTCGGAAGCGGATATTGCCGCATTCTACAACAACAACAAATCCCAGTTTGTCCGGCCCGAAACCATACGGTTCTCCATGGTCCAGGTTCCCTTTACTCCGGACAGGAACAAGGCCAGGGAGCTGGCAACCCGTCTTGTCCAGGAAATCGGCTCCAACGCCTCCAAATTTGATGAGGCGGTCCTCAAGGGGCAGGCCCCCAATTCGGGGTATCAGGCCGGGGACGCAGGATTTCTGCCCCGGCAGGCGGAGGCGCAGCAGCTTATGGGGGCGGAATTTATCAATATCGCCTTCGGCCTGAAACAGGGGGAAGTATCAAGGTTGATTGAAGGCCTCCAGGGCTTTCAAATCATCAAGGTAACCGAAACCTATGAACAGAAATTTCTGGCCCTTGATGATATGGTCCAGCCGGGAACCCGGGTGACTGTCCGGGATTATATCAACCAGGGCTTAAGCCAGCAGTACCAGCAGGAAATCCTCGCCAGGGCCAGTCAGGAACTGGTAAGCGACCTGCGAAAAGGGAGTCCATTCCAGGTTTTTGAGAATAACCTGAACTGGTAATATGGCCTCACGCAGAAAAGGGCGGATACTGGCCTTCCAGGCCCTCTATTCCTGGGAAGTTAACGGCGCAATCAATCCCGGTTCCGCCAAAAATCCGACAATTCCTGAGGACCTGCTGGAATTTCCCTGGCTGGAAAGTGATAAAAGGGCGGCCCTTGAAGAGGACATTGCCGGTTTTTCCCGTCTCCTCGTGGTGGGGACCATTGAAAACATCGCGGCCATCGACGCCATGATTAAGGGGCACCTGGAAAACTGGGACATTTCCCGGCTTAACCGGGTAGACTTGGCTATTCTCAGGCTGAGCGCCTACACCCTCATGTACCAGGGCGATGTGGCCCCCTCAATTGTGATCAACGAGGCCATCGGCATATCAAAGGAATTCGGCGCCGACGATTCATTCCGTTTCATCAACGGCGTACTGGACAGCATCAAACGTACCCTGCAAAATTCGCAAAAAGATGATACACCCTAAAACCACTTTTCTTGCCGGGCTTGTGCTTGCCCTTGGAATCTGCGGCGCCCTGATTTTCTTCTCCCTCAGTCCGGGAAGGAATCTTTTTTTCGTTTCCGGCGGCTCGGATCAAGATGTGTTTCACCGGCTGCTCCGGGAATACGACGCGTCCTTTGCCGCAGTCCCGCAGGAAAATTCAGGCCGGGATTCCTTGCCGGTAAATAGCCGGCAGGAGCGTATGCTCAACAGGCTTGAAAAAAACGCCCGGAGTGTGGAAACATGGCTTTCGGTTTTGAAACGCCGCCGGAACCTTGCCGAAGAGGGCCCCCGTTTCCTTGGCCAATACCGGGACGCGGCAGTAAAAGCAACGGCGGTCTTCCCCCATTCCGAGCCCCTGGCCGCTCTGGCCGCCGAGGCGCTCCTGCGTACTGGTCCGGCTGCGGGCGCCGAAGTCAAAGACTACACGTCCCGCATACACGAAGGGCGTCTGATGCCCCTGATCCTGGGGATTGGCATCCTTGCAGGGGATATGGAAAGCCCTGAGAGCGCCGTTGATTCGCGGCTGGAACCAATACTGACAGCGAGCCTGCCCCTTTTATTCACCCGTCTTCCGGATGATGATGGAGACCGCCTCAGCGCCGACCTGGGCATCCTCCGGCTGCTGCGGCAGGACCTCCCCGGCGCGGCGCGGCAAATACAGGCCATTTCGGCCGCCGCCAATACCTCCGGCGCAGGGTCTCCGGCGCTGATCCGCTTCGCCGCCGAATATTACTATGACTTTGGGGACCCGCTCCGCTCTGCGGCCCTGTTTTCCCGGCTCAATGACGATGTAAGCATGTGCCGGGCCGCCGACGCCCTCTGGCTTGGGGGCGAGGCCGCCGCCGCCCGGAACATCTGGAAGATTCTCGCCTCAACACAGGAAGTTTCACCCCGGAATGACCCGTCACAAGGCGCCCCATCACAGGATGCATTCACAATACGGTGGCAGAGCCTGTATAACCTGGCAGCCACGGCAGCGGATAAACAGGAAGAGGCCGCCTGGCTTGAACGCCTCTTCACCGAGGGGCGGAATAACCCTGCCCCACAATCCAATCCCTACTTTTATGCCGGAATCATCCGCTATACCCGTTTACTGGACACGAACCGGGCCCTGGCAATGCTTGAGGATGAAGAACTGCAAAAACGGCCCCTGCTGGACCTGGAACTGCTGCGCCGCCGCGGTGAAATTTGGCCGGCGGATCGAATGGTGGCCGAAATCTGGCTCCTCCTGGGCCGCCATCCAGGGGAAGCGGCCCTCTACCAATGGGGGGCATATTTTTTCGATAGGCAGAGAAAATACGATGAGAGCGCCCTGCTGCTTAAAACGGCGGAGCGTAACCGGATAAGCGGCCCCTGGCTCGGCCTCAATGCGGCGTTTCGGCTTATAGAAGAGGACCGCCTTGACGAGGCGGAGGAGCGCCTGCGGGCCATTCAATCAGAAAAAATTTGGCAGGTAAACGCAAACCTTGCCCGGCTCCTGGAAGCCCGGCGGGCAAGGGCAGAGGCCCTGGAAAACTACGAAACCGCCGCCTCGCTGGTAAAAAATCCCGAATCCGCCTCGCAGATACAGCTCCGGATCGCGCTCTGCCTCCAAGCCTTGGGCCGCGCCGATGAAAGCCATCGGGTCCTTGAATATGCCCTGGACCTTAACCCGGACAACTTAAAAGCCCGGATGGAACTGAGGAAAATCAGTAGCGAATAAACCACAGACCACACGGACGGCACGGACAAAAGAATGAAATTCCAAAACAAAAGTCCGTGAGGGTCCGTGTGGTCTGTGGTTAAATTTTTTTTCTTTGTAAAAAAAGCCCGACATCAGCCGGGCTTTTTTAATGGGAAAACAACAGGGACTACTCGACGACGGCGAGGATATCCTGCATTTTCAGGATCAGGTGATCATTTCCGTCGATCTTGATCTGGGTTCCGGCGTACTTGTCGTACAGAATCTTCTGCCCGGCCTTCACCTTGATGACTTCCTTGTCATCCCCTACTTCAACCACCACCCCTTCCTGGGTCTTTTCCTGGGCCGTATCGGGAATGATGATCCCGCCGGCGGTTTTCGCCTCGGTCTTTTCAAGTTTGACGATGACCCGGTCTGCCAAGGGTTTTACTTTCATATGATCCTCCGTTTGCACTGTTGAATGTGAATAGATATATAAAATATACAAAAATTCATCCCATCTGGTCAAGAAAATAATAACGGGACCCATACCAAAATTTTAGGCCCCTTTCATCATTTAGGGTCAAAATGACACGGTTTTTGGCCTGTTCCGGGGAACCGGGTCATAATGGGACTTTTTTGACGGCGGCGGCCCGGTCCGGCCTTTTTCCGGTCCTTTTAAGTGAAATACCGGCGCGCCAATCATCATTCTAATTCCTTATATTATAAGGAATTACACGTTTTCATCATGATTTTCAGAATATTAATCCAGAAAGATGCATTTTGGCACGATTCTTGCTTATATATAGATATAGAAGAAGGGAAACTCAATGAAGTTTCGAGGAGACAGAATGACCACGATTAAGACCAAAAAAACAAAGACCGAAACAAACGGATTCAGCGCCAATGAAAGTGTGCTGTCCGCCTATCTCAGGGAGATCAACCGTGTACCTCTTTTAAGCAAGGAAGACGAAGACCGGATCGCCCGGGAAGCGGCGGCGGGCAGTAAAGCGGCCCGTGACAAACTGGTCAATTCAAATCTGCGCTTTGTGGTAACCGTGGCCAAGAAATACCAGGGGCAGGGGCTGCCCCTTTCAGACCTGATCAGCGAAGGCAATATCGGCCTCATCAACGCCGTTGAACGCTACGATGTTGAGATGGGCTATCATTTTATCTCCTATGCGGTGTGGTGGATCAGGCAGTCCATCCTCAAGGCCATCTGCGAGAAATCCCGGATGATCCGGCTGCCCCTGAACCGGGCCAACGAGCTGGTTCAGATTGAAAAGGCCCGGAAACTGATTCAGGAAAGCCGTACCCCTGACGGGGAAATAGAGGAAATTGCCCGGCTCCTCGGCATGGGAAAGGAACATGTGGCGGAACTGGTGAACATCAGCCGGGAACTGGTTTCCCTGGAGAACCCCGCCTTTGCGGCGGACAGGGATGCTTCCGCCCTGGAAGATTTTATCGAGGATGAAAACTACCAGGCCCCGGACGATTACGCGGTGGGCCGGGCCCTGCAGAACGACATCGAAACCGTGCTGGGCACCTTAAACGAAAAAGAGGCGGACATTATCCGCTTCCGTTACGGCCTGGGGAACAAGGCCCCCATGTCCCTCAAGGAAATCGGCGACAAATTCAACCTGACCAAGGAACGGATCAGGCAGATTGAAAAGAAAGCCCTCAAACGGCTCCAGCACCCCAACCGCCAGCGGATTCTTGAAGCGTACGTGGCATAGTCGGCATAATTAGTTATGCCGAACATTGAAAAACCTTTTCTGCCCGGGGCCGTCATATTCGATATGGACGGCCTCATGCTTGATACGGAAGGGCCCGTGATTGACCTTTGGCTCCGGGCGGCCCGAAACCTGGGCCAAGAAATGGACCGGGAAACGATCCTCCGCACCATCGGCGTGGATGAGGGAACGACCCGCGGCATCCTGCTGGAAACCTATGGAAAGGATTTCCCTTATATTGAAATTCATAATGAACTGTCCCGCATCATTCACGAAACCATAGAAAAAGAAGGCATTGCCCTTAAGTCCGGGCTGCTTACCCTGCTGGACAGGCTTGACGCATTGGGAGTCCCCTTTGGGGTGGCCACTTCCACAAACCGGAAAACCGCCCTGTGGAAGCTTGAGCGCGCCCATGTGAGGGATCGTTTCGACATCATGGTCTGCGGCGACGAAGTGGCCCGCGGCAAACCCGCCCCGGACATCTTCCTCCTTGCGGCGCAGCGGCTGGGCCAAAGCCCCGCTTCCTGCATCGGCTTTGAGGATTCCATCGCGGGGCTTTGCGCCCTTGCCGCAGCCAATATCCGCTCGGTGTTTATCAAAGACCTGCTGGAGCCCCCCGCAGAAGTCCTCGCTACGGTCTGGCGCCGCTGTAATGACCTCGCGGAAGCGGCCAAGCTATTCAGCGCAGTTGAATAGTGCTATTCGGTTAATTACAGCCCTTCGGTCACATTATGCAGCCATTTACCGCTGCGGTAGCGCCAAAGTCCCACGAAAAATTTGAAGGGTTCCTCCGCAAAGATCAAAAGATAGATAAACCACACCGGGGCATGAAAGACAAAGCTGGCAATGGCGGCGGCGGGCAGGGCCACGGTCCACATAAAGGCAATATCATAAATAGCGCAGAAAACCGTATCCCCCCCGGCCCGGCAAACCCCCACTATCATGGACATGTTAAAGGCCCGGCAGGGATAGGACGCCGCCTGGATGATAAACATGAGGGAAGCCGCGGCAATCACCCCCTGATTTACATTAAAAATAAAGGGGATGAGAGTGGAGATGGGAAGGAGCAGGCAGGCGGCCCCCACCGCCACCAGGGGCGCAAAGTGGATAATCCGGGAGGCATAATCCCGGGCGGCGGCATGGTCCCCTTCTCCTATTTTTTTGCCGATAAGCACACTCACCCCATTACCCAGGCCGATGAAGAGCACCCAGGTAAGCTGGGACACAGTAGCCGTAATGTTGAATGCGGCGATGGCATCCGTGCCGGTCCGGGCAAAGATGATGTTCTGGGTGATGACCCCCGCCGCCCAGATCACCTCATTGATGATCACCGGCAGGGCAACGCTGAAAAAGCGCCGCAGAAAAAAGCCGTTAAAACCGGTCAATTCCCGCAGGCTCCCCGCGATGGCGTATCTGTTACGGTAGCTTATCACCAGAAGGGCGAGCACCTCCACAAAGCGGGCGATAGAAGTTGCCATGGCGGCTCCCGCAACCCCCAGCATGGGAAAGGGCCCAATGCCGAAAATCAAAAAGTAATTCAGGACCACATTCACCGACAGGGCAATGGCGGTGGTAATCATGGGAACCTGCACCTTTTCTATCGAACGGAGGCTGAGGACAAACACCTGGCTTACGGCAAAGGGGAGAAACGACGGGGCCAGAAACTTTAAGTAGAGGCCGCCTGAGCGGATCACCTCGGGGTCCCGTGAATAGATCCCGATAAGCTGATACGGAATCAGCGCCGCCGCCAGGGTAAAGAGCAGTCCCATGCATAAATTGATGGACATAAGGAGACCCACATTTTTTCGTATCCCCGCTATGTCATGCTTCCCCCAAAACTGGGCGGTAAAAATTGACCCCCCGGAACAGACGCCGAAGAGGATAATCAAATAAAAGAAAAAGATATTATTCCCCAGCCCCACCGCGGCGATCTCCACGGTCCCCAGCCGGCCGATCATCACCGTATCAAGCATATTCACAAAGGCATTGACCAGATTTTGCAGCATGATGGGAATGGCAATGACGAAGAGCTTTTTGTAAAAGTCCCTGTTGTCAAGAAAGGCGGGTAACTTCATATGGGTAGTGTAGCAGATCCTGAGCCTAATGGCTCCTGTTTCCAGAGAAAAACGTGTGCAGAAAAGTATACACTAAGTTTTTTCAGCCTGTTTTTTTAATACCTTGGCCAGACCGAGGATGGTTTCATTATCTTTTTCATTCAGTTCAAGGATTATTTGCATTATGGAACGAAAAATATGGAGATTGCAGCAAAGCCGGGGGGCTAACCGTACCGTTTTCATGCCGGGCATGAAGGCGGCATGGGTAAAGGGAGTTATACGCCATTTGTTTTGAAATTTTCTGAATAATTATGTGTCATTGACCAAATAAAAAATTATGGATAGTATAAACAAACACCAACGTGCGGTGAAAGACATGTAAGTCCAGTTGGTTAATTTTATGATTTACCTTTGAAGGTAAAGGAGATTATCAATGGACTTTCACATGAAGTTGCCTCGTTGCAAAAGGGAATTTGCCCTGTTTATGGCTATTATTTCAATAATATCCGTAAATATTATAGCCCCTTTGATTACCTGTTTTGAAATGGGGTTTCATTTATGGGTATGGGCAGATGTTTTGATGATTATTCCGTTCATTTGGCTGGCAGTTATCGCATTGGTGCTGCTGACTTATAAACCAGCCGAATTGCTTACAAGGAAAATTGTTAAACATGGTGACAGCTTCAATTCAACGGTTACAATAAACATTTTGTGCACTGTTTTTTTGTTATCGATATTCCTTACAATCATCGGAACGTGGATAGGTAGCAGACATTTGAGTATGGAACCAATTGTTGGTTTTTTTTATAAATGGCCTCGTAATTTTACCATATCCCTTGGTGTGGAATTGCTCATTGCCCAACCTGTCGCCCGATTTGTTATGTTAAAATATCATCAATATAATGATGGTAAAATAAAAATAATATAAAGCAAAACAAACGGCACATAACATACGCTATGCGCCGTTTTTTCTTTTTATATATTGCCTGTAATTACTTCCTTTATTACCGCAAAATATTCCCTGACATAATAATTTAGTAATAGTAATGGTGGCGTCTTACTCCCTATTCCACCAATATCTTTATATCCTATTTTCCTTGCAATACTTTTAGCTCGAAATAAATGAAAATCTGATGATACTATTACAATTTTTTTGTTTATGTTAATCAGATTCCTGGAAAATATAAGGTTTTCATAGGTATTTGTAGAAACATCTTCCATAATAATACGATTTTTTTCAATTCCATTATTTTCCAATAATGCGGCCATTACTTTTGCTTCTGTAACTATTTCATGAAATCCTTGACCTCCACTAACAACTACATTTGAATTTATATTTTGTTTAAGATAATTAATGGGGCTCTTCCGGCTATGAGGTGGAAGGACTCATGTCCAAACCGCCCAGGTGAAAAAGGATAGAACGCTTAAACCGTTCTTTGTTCCGAAACCCAAAGGCGATTTTTTTAATGCGTTGAATGCAAGCATTCTTGGATTCAAGCATACTGTTGTTGGCCCTCAGCCGGATCGCATTGATGATTCCCCAGAAATAATGTTTGATAGTTTTACCCACCTGTATCATTTCAGGAATCCGGCAGCGGCTTATCCATCCAAGCAGACGCTTCCAGTTGCGCTCCACTACAGACATATACCGAAGCTCCCATATCGTAGCGGCGGTTTCTTTTATCCGCCACGCGCGGGATGTTTGTAAATGTAACCGGGTGAGGTCAAGAAACCCCCTGCGTTTTTTGGTGCGGTTGTCTGCGCGTTCTGAATTCGCAAGCCACTTGAACCGCGTCCTGGTTAAGGGGCTTGAACCTGATTCGGCGGCAAGGGCCCGGTGTTCCCGCGACCTCACTTTATCCA
>BOAU01000016.1 GCA_026002025.1 Spirochaetia bacterium
CAAGGAGAAGTTGATACAGAAATTCCAGGATGAATTCGGCATTGCGAAAGAACCTGCCGAGGAGACGGTAAGCCATTTAATGGGGATACTGGATACACCAGAAAAGACCAATACAAGGAAGATTGCGGAATTGGAGAGGTTGGCTCTGCAAGGAGATTATAATGTAAAATATAAATCCGGTGGAGAAATCGGAATTGGCGGCATGGGGGATCAGGATAGGGATTTTGGTTCCGATATTATCGAGCCGATCATAGAAAAGAAAAGTGGGTGGAAAAGAGTTGTCGGTATAGTATTTATTGCCTTAATAATTGGTGTAGCTGTTACCGTAATTAAGGATATAGATTTAAATGAAGAAAATCCATTTAAAAATACTTCATGGAGAAGTGTTAACGCTGACATTTTTGGGGCATTCTATATAATAGATTTTTATGATACAGAATATAAAATTATGTGGGACTTGTCATCTTCAAAGCCAAATTGGAAGGAAAAATTGGGGTCAGATATTAAAGTTAGAGAGAGAGGAAAGTATACTATATCAGGTAATACGGTTACTTTAAATCCAGCTATATATCAAGTAGGAGGTGGCAAAATAGATAAGGCCACTCTTGAAAAATATTCTAGAATAGGAACTGAGTTAATTATTACAGGTAATACATTTACAACTTCAAAAAAATCCCAGGAGTTTAGAAAGATAGAATAGGCTTTTCATTTCAAATTGACCATATTAAAAATAATTAGTATAAAATTAGAAGGAGATGGGGCTATGACTGAATCGTTTCAGGATGTCTTGGGTAAACTCATTAAAGAGCATGGTATGGCGCTTTTGAACAACAGCGCCCGGTGTAACGCCCTATTACAGGATTATACCCAGGGGCAGTTTAGGAAGGAAAGTCGGCTTTTGCTCCATGCCCTGGAAGCGGGCTATTATACTGAACTGAAAAACACCCAGGACCCGGAGATTACCAAGCAAAAGCTGATACAGAAATTTCAGGATGAATATGGTATTGCGAAGGAACCCGCTGAGGAGACGGTAAGTCTGTTAATGGGGGTGCTGAATAATACGCTTGACAAGGAAGTGAATAGAACAAGACATTGTAAAACCTGTGGAAAAGAATTGCAAGATGAATGGAAAACTTGTCCGTATTGTTCTGTGGCAGTGAAGGGTAAAGAAAGAATACCTTCAACTGTAGCTCCCACACAGCCTCTCAAGGTAAAGCAAATGTCAGATGTTTTACATGAAACACCGTCGATGAAGCCGCAGAAAGTCAATGTGCCGCACAAAACTAAAAAGAAAAAAAAAGGAGATTGGTATGAAGGCGTTAGAGGATTTATTTGGATAATTGTTGGAATAACTGTTGGGGACAATGTTGGGGGAATTATTGGGGGAATTATTGGAGTGATTATTGCAATAATCATTGCAATAATCACTGATGTAATTTTCGAACTTGTTGTTGAGATGTTTGTTAATCGTGTTGTGATTGAGGAGGTTGTTAATTTGATTTATTTAAGTATTTCTATGATTGTTGGATATAATATCGCTAGTGGTACGCGATTATTCGAAGAATTTAAAGCGATAGTAGTCTCATTATTTCATTCTGTATTTCAATAAGTTGAGATGATGGGAGGAATACAAAAAGGATATATGGCAATGGCTGAATCTTTTCAGGATGTCTTAGGCAAACTCATTAAAGAGCATGGTATGGCGCTTTTGGACAACAGCGCCCGGTGTAACGCCCTATTACAGGATTACACCCAAGGTCAGTTTAAGAAGGAGACCCGGCTTTTGCTCCAGGCTCTGGAAGCGGGTTATTACAAGGAACTGAAAAACACCCAGGACCCGGAGATTACCAAGCAAAAGATGATACAGAAATTTCAGGACGAATACGGCAGTTCGGAAGAATCCGCTGATGAGACGATATGCCTGTTAATGAGGGTGCTAGAGATACCGGTTCCGCCTGAATATGCGGAGAAGAATAAAACCGAGACTGAGCCCCTACAGTTTAATTCCGTAAATAAGCCGAAGCCAGAGAAGGGCAAATCCTATGGCTGTCTTTTTCTTATCGGTATCAATATATTGGTCTACATCATGCTACGGCTCAATCCTGGGCTTACTAGCTATCTGGCTTTGAACCCTATTTTAATCAGCCGGGGGTTTTACTGGCAGTTTGTTACCTACATGTTTGCCCATGTCGGGATCAGCCATGTTTTTTTCGATATGGTAACCCTGTTTCTGTTTGGTTCCCAGGTGGAACGCCGGATGGGCAGCAAGGAATTTCTGGGCTATTATCTCAGTACCGGCATCTTGGCTGGGGGCTTTTCCTTTGTGATTTACTGGTTCACCGGCTACAACGCGGTTTTTCTCCTGGGTGCTTCAGGGGCTCTCTTTGCGGTGCAGCTGGCCTACATCATCTTCTTTTGGAACATCATGCGCTTGAAGGTGTCCATCATGGTTCTGGTCTTTACCGCCCTAGAACTGCTCTCTTCTGTAATTGATTTCCGTAACGGTGTTGCCCACCTGATCTACCTAACTCACTTGGCGGGGTTTGCCTTCGGATGGCTGTATTTCCTTGTGCGTTTTGGTACTAAACCTTGGAAGTATCCTACGGAGAAATAAAAATGCATTATTTGACTGATAAGGTATTTTTCTTGAAAGTAAAGGAGCATTGTCATGGCAGAATCTTTTCAAGACATATTGAATAAACTCATTAAAGAGCATGGTATACCGCTTTTGGACAACAGCGCCCGGTGTAACGCCCTATTACAGGATTACACCCAAGGCCAATTTAAAAAGGAGAGCCGCCTTTTGCTCCAAGCCCTGGAAGCGGGTTATTACAAGGAACTGAAAAACACCCAGGATCCGGAGATTACCAAACAAAAACTGATACAGAAATTTCAGGATGAATACGGCATTGCAAAGGAACCCGCCGAGGAGACGGTAAGTCTGTTAATGGGGGTGCTAGAGATACCTGAGAAATCGGTTCACTGGCTTGAGGAGGCGGCGAAGAACACGCCAGTCGAACAAAAAATGCAAACGATTTCTAAGGATACGTTTTCTGATAACGGAAATGAAAAACAAAACATCACATTAAATGGTTTTCAAAAGAGACATATAACTGATGAATTGTCGTCATGTTTTTTTGATGGTATTTATAAATATAGATTTTTTTTAGATGAACGTGTTGGAGGGAAATTTTATAATGCAGATGATAATAGTTATTATTGTCATGCAAATAAATTCTATATAGGACGGAGGCTTTGGCTATTTGGGGCGAAATTAAAAAGTCTTTCTGAGGTTATTGAACTTTTCAAATATGAATATCATTATGTCAATTATGAAATTTTGAACCAAGAAAGAACAGAAATAATTGGATTAAAATCAGAATACATTCGTATTCTTGCGCATTACAACAATGGTAAACAGTACATATTTCAAAAATTTTTTGAAACAAGTGATTGTTTCTACGTATTTTGTGTTCATATGCCGGAGGAAAAGAAATTCGAATATCAAGAAATTGTAGAAACTGTAATTTCATCATTTAAAATAGATAAAAATATATACGTTGATAAGGGGCAGGGCAATGGCTGAATCTTTTCAGGATGTCTTAGGCAAACTCATTAAAGAGCATGGTATGGCGCTTTTGGACAACAGCGCCCGGTGTAACGCCTTATTACAGGATTATACCCAAGGCCAATTTAAGAAAGAGACCCGGCTTTTGCTCCAGGCCCTGGAAGCGGGCTATTACAAGGAACTGAAAAACACCCAGGACCCGGAGATTGCCAGGCAGAAGTTGATACAGAAATTTCAGGATGAATACGGTAGTTCGGAAAAATCCGCCGAAGAGACGATAAGCCTGTTAATGAGAATACTGAATATTCCTGATAAAACCAATCAGAGGAAGATTGCGGAACAGGAACAACCGACAGTTGCTAGACCCAATGCTGCCCCTGTTCAGCAAAAAAAGAAGCCGATAGCAAGAAATGTGATTATTGCAGTTGGTGTTATTTTGGCGATTGTTGGAGTTTTTGCGTATATAATCAATAAAAATAGTTTTCAGTGGGTAGTTGAAAACGGTACTATAACTATTACAGGTTACAACGAAATCCTGACAGGAATCCCACCGGGTGTAACTATACCATCCCGAATTAAAGGTATTGATGTTACGAGCATCGGGGACGGGGCATTTCTAAACAGTTGGTTGAAAAAAATTACTATGCCAAATAGCGTTACAAGTATCGGGAATGCTGCATTTTCCGGCAATGAGCTAACAAGTATTACCATACCGAATAGTGTTACCAATATCGGGGATAATGCATTTGCGAGAAATCATCTAACAAGTATTACCATACCAAGCAGTGTTACAAGTATCGGCGGCGAGGCATTTGCCTACAATCCGGAATTAATATCAATTAATGTTGATCCGCAAAATCAGTATTTTACGAGCGTTGATGGGATTCTCTTCAGTAAGGATCGAACTTTGTTACATACGGTACCACGTGGAAAAAAATTGACTACTTATATCATGCCGAACAGTGTTACACGTATTGGAAACGGTGCATTTGACGGCAGTAAGCTAAAAAGCATTACTATACCGAATGGTGTTACCAATATCGGGGACAGAGCATTTGCGGCAAATAAGCTAACAAGTATTACCATACCGAACAGTGTTACAAGTATCGGTGACGAAGCATTTGAGGTAAATAAGCTAACAAGTATTACCATACCGAATAGTGTTACGAGTATTGGAAGCAGGGCCTTTTGGTATAATGAGCTAACAAACATTACTATATCGGATAGTGTTGTAAATATTGGGGATATGGCATTTATCTATAATCAGACAACAAGTATTACTATGCCGAAAAATATTAATGTAGATAGAGGAGATACATTTGATAAAGGATTTGCAAACTTTTATAACGAGAACGGTAAGGAAGCGGGAACTTATCGCTGGAATGGGTATAATATTGGGGGTATTAAAAGAAATTGGGAAAAATGAACACAACTATTTGTGGGAGCAATTTTATTGGAGCATAAATTGTTTTACGACCGGCTATTGCGCCTTACCGAAAATTAATAAAGCCTTTTATAATCACTAGATCTGTATTTGTCAGATAATGTCAATACATTATTTTTTATTGTGATATTATATTGTTGTATTTTAAGTGTCCCAAATTCAGTCTGATACATAATCCATCGCTTATTCGGTGCATCATAACTATATTCAAACAGATGGTTTTCTTCACTGTTGCCACTGCCAAAATAACTAAGAATTGTAACTTGATTATTGTTTTCAAATTTGATAATTTGTTTCACAACAGAAAAGGCACTTGTAGATCCGGTTTCATGCCCCCAACTTGTTCCAGCTAAATTATCGAAAGAACCTTTGTTATTCATTGCGAAATTATTGGGTAGCCGGTCATCATTAATAATATTTCGTTCATTACTTTTATAGGGTTTAACTTCTTTTGAAGGTATATTAGAATTTTCTTTCGATTCATTTTTCTTATTGGCAGCTATTATTTTTGCCTCTCGTTCTAAATCTTCTTGGGTTAATAGCTGATCGGGATTCTTGTAGGTAATCTCTTTAACAGCCTTGAGTGTATCTGTTGCTTTTATATTGTGTTTATTAACCGTAGAGCTAATAAAACAGGAAACTCGCGGCGCAGCAAAAGATGTTCCGTATAAATGTTCATTTTTGTATTTTAAATCAGAAATATCAACTGCTGTGTATAAAAAATTATAGCTCCCGCTTGAAACGGTATTGGAATATTTTTTGTTCCTATTATCTTCGGCGCCGACCAAAATTAAATGATTGTTCAAAATATTAAATTCCGCATCAGATAGCTCGCCTCCTAAATCATTCAAAATTTCAATATCTAAATTCTTCAAACCTTCATTTCCGGCAGCTTTTACTATAACAAAATCCTTTTCTTGATAATTTGAGACAATTGCTGCTAAATCCTTCAGCCCTTCCTTATAGTGTTTTCTATAATTATTCTTTACTTCTTCTGTAATGTTTTTGTCTGTCCAATAATTTATGTCCGGATCGGTAAAACCAGGCCCAAATGACATATTTATAATAAGAGGAGTATCAGCGGGAGCGTTTTTTAATACTGAGTGTAAATCAAAATTAATGTCACTCCATAGCAGTCTGCCGCTTTCATCCCCTTTTATCCCTACATTGTATTTATTTACTTTCGTTTTAAGGCCGCACTCTTGAAGTGCATAGGTAACATTGTTTCCATGTGACATATAAAAATTATCAATAACGGAAGTTTGTGGAGCAGCACAAGGATATTCAAAAGCATTCAAAGATACAAAACGTATATCCGGGTGATTTTTAATTTGATTTATAAAATTTGATTCATTGCCGGGGCCGACATCGACTAAATAATAACGTACATCAACCATTTGGCCGATAATTATCCCTTTCATATTTTTAATAAATCGAATAGCCTGTACATGAGAAATGGTTGGATTAAATATTATAATAACTTGGCCGGAAACCGCTTCTATAGCATAATTTTGACCATTTTCATTAATAGTTATTGTTTTTATTGGCGGGTACTTGCCATTATAAAGGAAGCCTCTTGACGAAATGAAACTACAAGAAGAAGATACACCGATTATAAAAAAGACAAAAATTAACGTAAATAAAAGATAGCCTTTTTTTGCCACCCATGTTAACATATTATTTCCTATGTGATCTTTCTTAACCTCATATTAACCATTGTCATTATTTTCGTCAAGTCCATTCATAAAGTTTTCATTTATTCAATTATAGGTGGGTGCGTAGCACATATTGGGAACCAAACTACTGCTGCTTGGTACTAGGTTTTTATCAATCTACTTGCTATCATATCTATAAATTGGCTTTTAAGGAGCCCTATATGGCAAAAGCAAAAGCCCAGTCCCCGGAATCGTCTTAAAGAACTTTATGGACAATTATCAACTCAACCCCCTCAAAATTGGCAAAAGAGCTAAAACTAAGCCAGACCGCCCTACGCTCAATCATCATCGGGAAGGGCGGTATAATCGTACTAATGGCTTTCCGCTTGGCTAAATACTTTGGCAACACCCCCGAATATTGGATAACCTTACAAATCCAATATGACATTTCCCAGACAACCAAAGACCTGGAACTAACCGTCGCCTTAAAATTGATCCAAAAGACAAAAAAAACGCCAAGTCTACCGCACCCAAAAAAGCTGTAAAAGCAAAAGCCCCCGGAAAGGCCAAAACCCCATGCAAACCCCACACAATCAAAAAGGCATAACCACCATAAGCTGCAGTAATGCGGTCTCTTTTTCATCTTAATTAAGAATAAGGCGGGGGAAAGCCTTCCCCCGCTATATATAGCGGCGCCGGACGACAAATTTGACATTAACCCGCAGCTAAATAATGCCGAAAAGTATAATAATGAACAACAAGATCACCATTATGCAGGGCCCATGGATAGCCAATATGGTCGAAATGACCTGCCGGAATATCATCAATAAAATCGTAGTATCCTTCACCAAAGAAGGAGAAGCGATAACCCCGAAAAATGCCGATATGCCCATCGGCTTTTTATCCGAACTCGCCAAAAAAGAGAATGGCGCACGGTATATGTGCATTCTATTGGCAGAAGCGGAGGCGGTATTTTTGCGAACCTGTATCGAATATAATCTAGCCAAAGAGAAAAAAGCAAAAACATAAGATAATCATTATCCAATAGTCCCTCTGATTATTTAAGAAACTCAATTCCAGTAGTTTTTTTTACTTGTGGGTCTCGGCATAGCTTTGTTCCTTAATTTACGATCCTTGTGATAATCTGCGGCAATAGTTCACGGGTGATATCAGGATAGGTTAAATTTTGCGGAAGGGCGTCAAATAGATCTATACATTCCATTTCACTTTCAGGCAAGGGCCCGAGTTCTTTTACGTATGCTAAAAATACCTGCCCGTTTGCCCAGGTGATATTTTCTGTTTCGTGGGGCTCATCGCAGGCCCAATAATCGCATACGCTTTGGATTTCAAAATCGATTGCGCCGGTTTCTTCAAATAATTCCCGTTTTGCCGCATCCAGAGGGGTTTCTCCCTGTTCGATATGACCGCCGGAAGTTTCCCAGGTATTTCTGTTTTTATGTTTGCAGATTATCCACTTTCCCTTATACCGCGCAAAGGTAACAACGTATTTGTATTGTTTTAATGTTCCAAGACCGTAGATCGTGCCTTTCATGTAAGGATTATATCAGTATGCGGCAAACGGCGCAATCTCTGTCACCTGGAAGCGGAACCGGGCGGATGCGGCCCATTGGCCGCCCTCCATCCAGTATTGGGGAAACGCGGCAAGGCTGATAAAGCCTGACGCCTCCTTTGGCCGGTTCCGTTCTTCCTGGCGCAGTATGGCCCGGATCGCGGCGCGGGCGGCGTCTTCAAGACAGGCCTGCCGGATGCTCACCCAGTCGCCGTTTTCCTCCATGTCCCCGAGCGGGCCGCTGTGGCCGACGGCCTGTATGTTCCGCATGCCGCCGGAGCGCCACATGGCGGTGCGGCGTTTTTGCGCATCGGTCAGCCGGTAATCGGTCCAGAGCTGGAACCGCATGTCCCGCAGCTCAACATCGGTGGCAAAGAGGCCGGGGTCGCCCCAGGGGATGGTTCCCAGAGGCTCAAGCTCAAATTCTTCCGGGATGCCCCGGGCCTTCTCGCCGATGTCGTAATGAAAGGACCAGCCGTAGATCATGGCGGAGTAGAACATGGCCGCCTCTTCCAGAGCCCGGCGGCGGAGGGCATCCGCATCCAGGGGGTACTTTTCCTCCACCTTGAGGCCGTAGATCGGCTCCATGTCTATCCGCACTTCCCCTCGCAGTATTTCTGCGTCATGGCCGGGGTAGAAATCCTGGGCGGACAAGGGCAGCGCCAACAGGGCGGTGAATATAAAGACGGCGGCGCAACGGGGAATGCGGATCATGCTTTAATTATCGGAAGATTAAGCTTTTTTATTGGGCTATTTTGTCAATCAGTGCATCCTTAAGGGCCGCTAAAAAATTTATGTTTTTCTTTTCGGCGGCCTTGTTGAGCCAGGATGGAATAGTAAGGGTTTTCTTCACCGTCTTTTCTTCATGGGCCGCCTTTAAATCATCCATGTCGATAAAAATGAGTGAAACAAAACCTGAAGGGTCTTCAGGTTTCACCTTTTTCAGGGCGCTGGGCGCCGGAAGCGCTTCTCCGTCCTCAAGCAGGGAAAAAATTCTGCCGGCAGCGGCATCCGCAGCCATATACATTGCATCGGTAAGGGTATCTCCAAAAGTTGCAAGTTCAAAATCAGCAAAGACAACCGAGTATCGCCCATCTTCTTCCGGGTAAAAACACGCCGGATAGATATATTTCATAACAACCTTCCTTCCGGCCTATTCCAGTCCGGCCTGCCTCAAAATATATAACAACACGTGCAACACGTGTTGTCAATGGCTCCCCTGCTCCGCGATGCCCTTCGGCGTAAGCGCGAGGATACGATCCGCGTTGCGGACCGTGGACAGGCGGTGGGCAATGATAATCGTTGTGCGGTCCTTTGCCAGCGCGTTCAGCGCATCGTGGACGATGCGTTCACTTTCGTTGTCCAGCGCGCTGGTGGCTTCGTCAAAGATCAGGACCGGCGGGTTTTTCAGAAAAACCCGCGCAATGCTGAGGCGCTGCCGCTGCCCGCCTGAAAGCTTTACCCCCCGCTGGCCGATGTCGCTCTGGTATCCTTCGGGCAGTTCCATGATAAAGTTGTGAGCGTGGGCCTTTTTCGCCGCTTCGATGACCTCCGCCTCATCCGCGTCAGGTTTGCCGTAGCGGATGTTTTCCAGTACGGTCCCCGCAAAGAGATAGACTTCCTGCTGGACCACGCCGATATTCCCCCGCAGTTTTTGCAGGCTGATATTTTTGACATCAATGCCGTCCAAAAGTATTGCCCCCGCACCGGCCTCGTAAAAGCGGGGAATTAACGAGCAGAGGGTTGTTTTACCCACCCCCGATGAACCCACCAGCGCCACCGTTTCCCCGGCCTTTATGTCCAGCGAAAAATTGTCCAGCACATTTTCCCGGTCCTCATCGTATTTAAAGCTGACATTCACAAATTCTACGCGGCCCTTAACATCGGCGGGATCGATCTTTCCACTATTATTTTCAGGCGGCATATCCATGATATCCATGAAGCGGTTGAACCCCGCAAAGCCATCCTGATACTGCTGGATAGTATGGGCGATGCGCTGTATCGGCGCCGTGATATACCCCACATAAAGCAGAAACACTATTAAGTCTGCGGCGTCAAGACTAGTGCGGGAAATCCACATGCCGCCGAAGACCACGACGGCCGCAGTTACCAGCGGGACAAAGAACATCTCCATGCCGGTGTAATAGACCGCTTCGTGCTTGTAGATCCGCGCGCGGCTCTGATAGAACCCTTCGTTTATCGCGGCAAACTTTTCCGCCTCCGCCTGTTCCCCGGCAAAGGACTTTACCGTGCGGATACCCGCCAGGCTGTCCTCAAGCTGGGCGTTTACCCCGGCGATTTTTTCATAGCTGCTCTTGTACGCGGCCCGTAATCTCTTCTGAAAAAATAACGAATACACCGCCATCACCGGCAGAAACGCCGACACCACCAGGGCAAGTTTCAGGTTGATGTTCAGCAGAATAAGGAGGGCCCCGATAAAGCCGAACAGGATGATGACAATATCCTCAGGTCCGTGGTGATAGAGTTCCGCCAGATTGATAAGATCGTTGGTGATGCGGGACATGAGCTCCCCGGTCTTCCGCTTGTCGAAGAAACTGAAGGGGAGCCTTTGGTAATGGGCGAATAATTCATTACGCATATTGCGTTCGATCTTCGCGCCCATGACATGTCCCATGCCGTCCTGAAAAAGCCCGCAGGCCGTTTGCACGATAATCAGGGCCAGCATGATGAGGCCGGTTGCGAAGATCACAGTTGTGCTGCTTTGTATACCCGGTATGCCTTGCATGCCTTGTTCCATCACCGCCTTGGTAATGGAACGGGTACACAAGGGCAGCAGGAGTGCGGTAGCAGCAACGGCCAGCGCGCAGAACATATCCGCAATAAACAAAACGCGGTAAGGTTTATAGAATGAAAAAAATTTCTTGAGACGATTGCCGTATAAGGGCATAGTTTTCCTCCGAAGGAAATTTAAATGGTGATGAATGCAGTAAAAGCATCAACACGCCTTCGGACAAACTAAATCCCTCTATTGCAGTAAAAGAGAAAATTATCGGATTGTTGTCTGCCGGATCAGCGCTGTGCTTTTGCCTGTCCCTGAACAGTAATGGTGATGGTTGTTTTGATATTTTTCATGTGTACATCCTTTGCGTAAGATGACGCAATTATATTACCGCTTTTAATTTTTTGTCAAGTGAGCCAGTTCCAAAATTAAGAATTTACCACGGACCACACAGACCACACTGACAAAGAATGAAATTTCAAAGCAAAAGTCCGTGCTGTCCGTGTGGTCCGTGGTTAATTATTTTCTTTTCCACGCATGAATCGGATTAATTCCGAAGCGGATTAAAAAGTAGAGCCATGCGAAACCGAAACCCGCAAGGTGGGTAAAGTGCGCCACCTTGTTGTTAAAGCCGGCAACGGAGGAGACCAGTTCCAGGGCGGTGAAGCCCAGAACCATCACCGGGGCGCGGAGGGGGAGGATGCCCCAGAGATAAATAATTGAATCGGGAAAGAAAATTGCGTAGGCGAGCTGGACCGCGAAGATGGCTCCGGATGCGCCCATGAGGGCCACAAAATAGGCGCCGGTAAAGTAATAGACGATGAATGAAAAGAGTCCCGCCAGTGCGCCGGTGAGAAAGTAAAAGAGGAGGAATTCTTTGCTCCCCATTTGCCGTTCCACCTGTGCGCCGAAAACAAAGAGGGCGAACATATTAAAGAAGATGTGGCTGAACCCGTCGTGGACAAACATGTAGGAAATGAAGGTCCAGACCCAACCCCTGTCGATTACCGCGGCGGGTATCATGGCGAGGTAGGTTGAGATCAGCCGCTGGCCGAAAACCTGTTCCCCCAGAAACACCAGGATATTGAGGCCGATGATGTAGAATATTACGCTGTCATAACGGTAGTGAAAGGGCCGCCGCAATCCATTTCCCCCGCGCCTTATGGGGTTCATGACAGATAGTCCCGCATCCGCTTGAGTCCCGCTTCGGCATTGCCCTGGGGGAAATATTCGAGTCCCACATAACCCTGATATCCTGCAGCGTCCAGGGCTTTTAAAATTTCCCGGTAATTCAATTCACCCGTATCAAGCTCGTGCCTGCCGGGGGTTCCCGCCGAATGGATATGGGCTATCTGCGGAATATGGCCGGAAAACCGGCGGATAATATCCCCCTCGGTAATCTGCTGATGGTAAATATCAAAGAGAAGCTTGATGCCGTTGTTCCGGTAATCGCTTATTCCCGCAGTAAGACTGCCGGATGGTTCAACGGGGATTCCACTGGAATTTCCCCCGGAAGGTCCGGCGCCTGCTTCTTCGAGAATCTCAAAACCCTCATCGGAAAATTCAAGATAAGTGCCGATATGATCGACGCGGCCGTTCAGGGGTTCTATCGCCAGGGTGACGCCGCTTCCTTCGAGCAGGGGCGCCGCCGCCCGAAGTCCCGCAACAACGGATTTATGCTGAAAAGCCCGCACCGCGCCGGTATCGCTGCCCACCTGGGAAATCAGTACCTTGGCGCCTAATTTTCTCGCAGCCTTGATGGATTCTTTTAAGCCTTCCAGATAAGCTCCCCGCTGGCCGGGATCGGTTAGGGGGACGAAGCGGGTGCAGAAGGCCGCGCAGCTGAGCCCCAGAACTTCCGCCTTTTTGGCAAGGGCGTCGATGTTCCGGTCCCACCAGCCCCAAAATTCGTAGGCCGAAAAACCCGCGGCCTTGACCTTTTCAAGGGCGGTTTCCTGATCGAGCCCCTTGAACACCGAATCAATACATACTGAAAATTGCACGGCAATCCCCCCCTTAGGGCTGCATCAGACCTGCGGCCTGCGGCCCATTAAGCATATTCTGAAGTAAAAGCCGATATTCCTCAATACTTTCCGCATGGACCAGCTTGTTCCGCAGTTCGGCCCCGCCGGCCATGCCGGGCCGGCCCTGGGTTCCTTTGGAACCCTTGGTATAAGCGCAGAAATGTTTCCGCATTTCAAGGCAGGCGGCCCGTTCCCCAATGTCGGCGGCAAGCCGTTCCAGGTGCCGGAACCCCGCGGCGATCCGCTGGGCCGCATCGGACGGTTCATAGGAACCGGTGGTAAGAAAAGAACGGGTTGCTGAAAAGATGAAGGGATTCCCCATGGCCCCCCGGGCAAACATCACCGCGGCGCAGCCAGTTTCCCGGAGCATCCGCTCCGCGTCTTCCGGGGTATAGAGGTCACCGGAACCGGTCACCGGGACCAACAGGCGGCCGGCCAGGTCCGCAATCAGGGACCAGTCGCTTTTGCCGCCGTAGCCCTGGGCCCGGGTCCGGGGGTGGAGGCTCACCATGACGGCCCCCGCCTCCACGGCAATCCGGGCGCATTCCCGGTAATTGATGGAACCGCTGTCCCATCCGGCGCGGATTTTGATGGTTACCGGTACGCCCCCCAGGTGTTCCCGTGAGGCGCGGACCACCGCTTCCACCACCCGGCCCAGGTTATCAGGGTTCTTCATCAGCGCCGATCCTGCCCCGGTCTTAATCACCTTGGGCACGGGACAGCCGCCGTTGATGTCCACCGCATCGGGCTTCCACCGGGCCAGCAAGGCCGTCCCCGCCGCCATCCGCTCCGGCTCCGCACCAAAAAGCTGGATCGCATAACGTTTTTCGTTATCCGCCCGGCGGAGCAGAACGCTGACCGGGGACGGATCATCCTCAGGCCTTATATCGGGCCGTCCGCGGATGACCGATTCGGCGGAAACAAGCTCCGTAAAGCTGAAGTCCGCCCCCTCGTCAATGCAGATCGACCGGTAGGCCCGGCCCGTATACCCCGCAACAGGGGCTAAAAAAAGATTGCCGGGGAGTTCAAGGGAGCCAATATTTACAGGGTGGTATAAATTCATCTTCAATTTCGATTGTTTTTAAGAATATCGGGATTATACCATCACGTATACCAGCCATGGCCGCAACCCATTTTCCATAAATTTGGTGTCAGGCACCAGATCATATTTCATACTGCCTGTACACGGCTTCCAGGGCCTGAACTACGTTTGCAGTAGCTTTAGAAGTGTTGCCGGAATACAAAGACCAATATTGTTTTGTTATTACAAACAGGAGCAACGATGACTTAGCCTTCCTTATAGAATGGATAAAAAGAGTGGAAGGGCAGACTGAAATTGCAAACTTTATTAGTACCACGGTGACTGATGATGTGCAGCGTGAAATGAAAAATAAAGAAGGGCTAGACCCGGATGCAGATAAAAGGGCCCTAAGTGAAATTAGTACTACTTTTGCAAATGCATCTTATACCGCCGCCCGCAGGGTTTCTGATTTCTGGACACTGTCACGCAACAAGGCTACCAAACAGGAATACTATGAAGCTTATGCTAGAGGTTAATATTTCTGCTTAAGATAGATCTATGATTTTACAGAAAATCGTAGCACAATCTATATTAAGAGGAAACACATGAAAAAAACAGGCTTTAGTCAGTATGTGGGGCTTACCTTTCTCATCGGCTTCGGCTTTTTCACCATGGGGCTGATGGACCCACTCTACGATACCTACGTCCCCATCTTTTTGCGGCGCTACCTTTCGTCAAATTCCGCGGTTGGGGGGATCATGACGGTGGACAATATCCTCCAACTGTTGCTTATCCCGGTCATATCCGTGTGGTCAGACCGCACCCGGACCCGGCTGGGCCGGCGGATGCCCTTTATCGTGGTGATGCTGCCCGCTTCGGCGGTGTTATTCAGCTTGATCCCGCCCATGGCGGCCCTGTCCCTGACGGCCCTCATCGCCATCATCTTCTTTTTTAACATCTTCAAGACATCGGTACGGGGACCCGTGGTGGCCTTGATGCCCGACACCATCCCCGGGGACTTCCGGTCCGAGGCAAACGGGGTGATCAACATGATGGGGGGCTTCGGGCTTATTGTGAGTACCCTGATCCTGGCCCGGCTCATGGAACTGCCCCCGATTTTTGGGAATTCCGCCGGGGGGCTCCCCTTCAATATCGCATCCATCTTCATTGTTGCGGCGGTGTTGGTGTTGCTGCTCTTTTTCCGGGAAAAACTCCCGGAAAAAACTGCGAATACCGGGGAAAAGGTCCCGGTTATCGCCTCCATACAACAGGTTTTCAGCGGGCAGACCAATGAAGGCAAAAAAGATTACAGCGTGGCCCGGATTTTGATCTCCATCTTCTTCTGGTTCACGGCCTACGAGGGGGCAAAGCCCTTTTTGGGGCTTTACATGGTGGAAGCCATGGGGGTTTCCGAGGGGAATGCCGCCCTGGCCCAGGGGATCGCCGGGGTTTCCAGTGTGATCATGGCGATCCCTGCGGGCTACCTGGCCCACCGGCTGGGGCGGCGGCGGTTTATCCGGCTCAGCCTCGTCGGTCTTGCCGCAGTTCTCCTGCTGATACCCCTGAGCGGGTTTTTGGGGCCCCGGGCCGGGCTGGACGCATCCGGGGCGCTCATCCTTTTCCTGATCCTGATGTTCCTCTACGGGGCGGTCTGGATCGGGGTGGTGGTCAATTCCTTCCCCATGCTCTGGCAGATGGCAAGTTTCGGCAATATGGGGATCTATACCGGATTGTACTATACCTTTAGCCAGGGCGCGGCGATCCTTTCGCCCCCCATCACCGGGGCAATCATCGACCTGTCCGGGTATCCGGGGATTTTTATCTTCGGGGCGGCCTGTATGCTTATCGCTTGGTTCACCATGGGCGGGGTAAAAGCCGGAGAACCGGTAAAAGATACCCAGGGCTAGAATATCGGCCTTACCGCCGGAGCCCGTAATGGGTTATATTTGAGATGTTAAGGAGGAGTGTTGATCATGTCCACTCATATTGCAGCTAAAGCCGGGGAGATTGCGGAGGCGATTCTGCTGCCCGGCGACCCCCTGCGGGCCAAATTTATTGCCGAGAATTATCTTGAAAATGCGCATCAGTACACCAGTGTGCGGAACATATTCGGCTACACCGGAACATGGAAGGGCAAACCGGTGTCGGTGCAGGGGACCGGTATGGGAATCCCATCGGTTTCAATCTATGTAAACGAGCTGTTCCGGGATTACGGGGTGAAACGGGCGATCCGCATCGGTACTGCGGGTTCCATCCAGGAAGAGGTGAAGCTCCGGGACCTGGTTATCGCCATGTCCGCCTGTACCGATTCGGGGGCCAACAGCATCCGCTTTGGAGGGAGGAGCTTTGCCCCCACCGCCAGCTTCAGTCTGCTCAAAACCGCCTATGACATTGCAGTTGCCAAGAGCTGGCAGCCCGCGGTCGGCCCCGTGGTTTCCGGGGATATGTTCTACACCGAAGATCCCGACGACTGGAAGCTCTGGGCCAAATACGGCTGCCTTGCCCTGGAAATGGAATGCGCCGAGCTTTACACCCTGGCGGCCAAATACGGCCGGGAAGCCCTCTGCCTTTTAACCATCTCCGACAGCATGATCACCGGGGAGGCCACCTCCGCCGAGGATAGGCAGACCAGCTTTACCCGGATGATGGAGGTGGCTTTGGAGACGGCGGTTTCCTGATCCTCAACCGAGCAGCGTCGAACCTTCGGTTCGCGGTTCCCCTCTTGACAGTTGACCTTCTGGCCCGGCCTGATGTATAGTATTGGAACAGGCCCAGATGGTGGAATTGGTAGACACGCTGGTTTCAGGTACCAGTGCCTTCACCGGCATGGAAGTTCGAGTCTTCTTCTGGGCAAAGGGCTAATTCTTTGTAATACAAGGGATTAGCCCTTCTTTTTTGTCTAAATAATGTCAAAAAAGCCCAAAAAAGAGTTATACTTTCAGATTCCTAATTAGGGAGCCTATAATTGAAAGCGCAGCTGCACAACCAAATCGTAAGCTTTATCTGGGGCATCGCCGATGACTGCCTCCGGGATGTCTATGTTCGCGGCAAATACCGCAACGTCATTCTCCCTATGACGGTAATCCGCCGCCTTGACGCTGTTCTCTCTCCCACAAAAGACGCCGTCCTGAGTATGAAGAAGAACCTCGACAAAGGCAAAGTTACCAACCAAACCCCAGCGCTGTGCAGCGCCGCAGGTCAGGCCTTCTGCAACGCTTCACCCTTTATGCTCAAAGACCTAACCGCCCGTACAAGCCCGGCAAAACTCAAGGCCGATTTTAAGGCATACCTCGACGGCTTTTCTCCCAATGTCCAGGAAATACTGACCAAATTCAAATTCCGTGACGAAATCCCTACCATGCTTGAGGCCGATATTCTCGGCGCGGTTATCGAAAAATTTGTTTCCCCGAAAATCAATTTAAGCCCTAAACCGGTGTTGGACGAAAAGGGTAACGAAATCCTCCCCGGCCTTGATAATCATGCTATGGGTACAATTTTTGAAGAGCTTATCCGCAAGTTCAACGAAGAAAACAACGAGGAAGCCGGGGAACACTTTACGCCCCGTGATGTGGTTGAACTCATGGCCGATTTAATCTTTACCCCGGTAGCCGGTAAAATCCTCGACTCCACCTATTCCTGCTATGACGGCGCCTGCGGTTCAGGCGGTATGCTTACGGTCGCCGAAAATCGCCTCGTGGAACTTGCCAAAAAGAAGAAAAAGAAGGTATCCATCCATCTGTTCGGGCAGGAGGTTCAGGGCGAAACATACGCAATCGCAAAGGCCGACATGCTCCTTAAAGGTGACGGCGCCCAGGCTGATAATATCGCCTTCGCTTCAACCCTATCAGGCGATGCCAATGCCTCAAAGGAATTCGACTTCATGCTTTCCAATCCTCCCTATGGTAAATCCTGGAAAGTTGACGCCGAGAAAATGGGCGGCAAAAAAGGCATTGTTGATACCCGCTTTATTATCCAATTTGCGGGCGATCCTGAATTCAATATGATTCCCCGCTCCAGCGACGGCCAGCTTCTTTTTTTACTGAATAACGTATCTAAAATGAAAAATGATACGCCTATCGGCAGCCGGATAGCGGAAGTCCATAACGGTTCATCACTTTTTACCGGGGATGCCGGACAGGGCGAAAGCAACGCCCGCCGCTACATGATAGAAAACGATCTGGTGGAGGCCATTATCGCCCTGCCGGAAAAGATGTTTTACAATACCGGCATTGCTACGTTTATATGGGTACTTGCCAACAAGAAGGAAAAGAAGCGCCGGGGAAAGGTTCAGCTTATTGACGCTACAAGCATCAGTACGCCTCTGCGCAAAAACATGGGCGACAAGAACTGCGAGCTTTCAGAAACCAACCGTAAACAAATCATCAAACTGTACCTTGATTTTGAGGAAAACGAATACTGCCGCATTTTTAACAATGATGAATTTGCCTACTGGAAAATTACCGTTTGCCAGCCGAAATACGATAAAAAGGGTAAAATTTTGCTGGATAAAAAAGGCAATAAACAGGCCGACAGCGACCTTACCGACACCGAGCAGATACCATTTACCTACGAAGGCGGCATTGAAGCCTTCTTTGAAAAGGAAGTAAAGCCATACACCAAAGACGCCTGGATTGACGAAAAGCAGACCAAGATTGGGTATGAGGTGAGCTTTACCAAGTATTTCTACAAGCCGATTGAGTTACGCCCGCTGGAAGCCATTACAGCGGATATAATAAAGTTGGAAGATGAAACAAAAGGTCTGCTAAAGGAAATATTAGGGTAATAAAT
Organism: Spirochaetia bacterium; assembly: GCA_026002025.1. Next base: position 18,811 of record BOAU01000016.1, read on the forward strand.
GAAAAATATTGATTTCTATAAATTGTTTCCAGACATTTTGGACTCAGTGAGTGGAAAATCATATCCGCTCCTGTCGTGGACACATTTTCGTACTTTGCTACAGGCTGAAAAACAAAACTTAAATATGGAAGAATCATGAAAGCGTATAAAACATATACTCATCTCAATGAGTTTTGGCTTAATAACATTCCTCAACATTGGGAACAATTAAAAATTAAACATGTATTGACTGAACGCTCAGAGAAAGGCTTTCCTAAAAAACCTTTATTAGCAGCTACCCAAAATATGGGTGTAGTTCCTAAAGGTGTGTATGGCAGCAGAACAGTTGAAGCAACAAAAGATTTACATTTATTAAAACTGGTAAAAGTTGGAGACTTTGTTATTAGCCTTCGTTCATTTCAGGGAGGCATTGAATATGCTTACTATGAAGGGATTATCAGCCCTGCTTATAACATATTGACTCCAAAAAATCAAAATAATTCCGGTTATCTCAAATATCTTTTCAAGACAATAGATTTTATTGAGTTGTTAAAAAATTGTGTAACAGGTATTCGGGAAGGACAAAATATTGATTACTTAAAATTAAGAGATCATATTATTCCTATTCCTCCAATTTCTGAACGAGAAAAGATTGTGCGTTTTCTTGATTGGAAAGTTTCGATGATTAACACCTACATCAAGGCGAAGAAGAAACAAATTGAATTACTCAAGGAACAAAAACAGGCGATTATCAATCAAGCCGTTACCAAGGGCTTAAATCCTGCCACGCTGATGAAAGACAGCGGTATTGATTGGCTGGGGAAAATCCCAGAGGGGTGGGAAGTGGGGCGGTTGAAAACGGTTACCCGTCTTTCAAATGAAAAAGAAATCGGTAATACAAAGGTTTATGTAGGATTAGAGAACATTGAATCATGGACGGGTAAATATATTTGCAACACTGAGACAGAGGCAGATAGTGCCTGTAATGTTTTTTACAAAGGCAATTTACTGTTTGGAAAATTACGTCCTTATCTCGCAAAAACATGGCTTGCTGATTTCGGCGGTAACTGTTCAAGTGAGTTTCTCGTGTTATCGCAGTTTAGAATAATGTCAGAATATGTGTATTTTCTATTTTTCTCAAAACCATTCATCAACAATATAAACGCCTCAACGTATGGCGCAAAGATGCCAAGGGCAAGTTGGGAATTTATTGGAAATTGCAAAATACCAATTCCGTCAAAACCGGAACAAGAGCAGATAATTAATTTTCTCAACGGTATATGCAAAAAATGCGACAAACTACTTAAAAAAGAGCGCGCTCAAATCTCTTTATTACAAGAATACCGCACCCGCCTCATCTCCGATGTAGTTACGGGCAAGGTGGATGTGCGCGAGGTGAAAGTGCCGGAAGTTGTCGTTGAAAATAAAGCAGCCGTGGAAATTGATGAATTGATAGAGGGGATTAGATGGATTTAAGAGCCGTTTTTAATGGGATTGCCAAAAAGCTTTTAACAGATTTTGAAATTTCATCGCAAATACCGCATGGTACTGATAAAGGAACCTTTAGAGAAGGTTCATTAAGAAAATTTCTTGAAGAAGGTAAAATGCCCAAAAAATATTCACTTGGTCATGGGCAAATAATAACAAGAAAGAATGAAATATCTAAAAGTATAGATATCATCATATTTGATAATATTGAAAATTCGCCATTGATTTTTGATGAATCGACTCAAATATTTCCAATTGAATCCGTTTACGGAATAATTGAGTGTAAATCTCATTTATCCAAAGATAAGCTACTAGAAGGGCTTGAAAATATTAAATCTGTAAAATCAATAGCTCCCCGAGATTATGCAATAAGAAAAGAACCTAGTGGTATAACAAGCTACCCAAGATCATCACCATTTGGAATAATATTTGCCTATTCCCTTGGAGATAACAGCATAGACTCTATTGAACGTAATATTTCCGAATGGGAAAAAGTTAATGATCCTAAGTATTGGCCTAATCTTGTTGTTGTATTGAACGAAGCCTTGATTTTTCATAGGAATACACCGGATTTAAATATTGTAATCACTAATGAAGCAATTAAGAAAGATGTAATCCTTGGGAGCAATCGTCATAAAGATCAGGTGTTCTTTAATTTTTATATTTATCTTATGGATATGTGTTCATCAATGCAAATAGGAGGCTTTAATCTTAGGGACTATTTCAATCTACCTGAAAGAATGAATGATCTTTTTGTAAAAGGCAATGACCATTTTATTGCTAGAGAGACTCAGAAAATGTCTCGTCTTAAATATGATTTCTTAAAAAAAGTATATGAATATTGTGATGATACTAATAAATCAAATTATGTTGACGTTTTTAAAAGAGGGACAGGTACTTTTATATTTGCATTTGATGAAAAAAAATACTCAAAGATTGTTGCCTATCTATATAATCCTGATAATTATCCGGGTGTACACGAAGTCAGTAATGCGATAGAAATAATTGACGGTATACCTAAAATTACAAAAGATGTATGCTTTCCTTGGATTAAATTAGAAATTAATGATAAATTAATATTTTTACCATGGAGCTATGTGATAGATGAACATTTTGAAATTGTTGAATAAGATATCTTATACACGAATGAGCAAAGATACATGTGGCGGCGACTATACCGAGCTAAAAAGGAATACTTATGCCCAATAACAAAAAAGAATCCGGGCTTGGGCCTGGAAAACAACAAAACCACCTCACACATGAAACCGCACTTGTAGGCCTTGTCAGCCAAATCAAGGAGTTGCTGACTAATGCCCGCCGCGCTGTGGCGCGTGATATAGATGAGTATATCATCAGGACAAACTGGGAAATTGGACGCGTGATTGTTGAGCAGGAACAAGACGGAAAGATAAAGGCTCAATACGGTGATAAACTGCTGACCGTGTTATCCAAAGAGCTTACGCGGGAGCTTGGACGCGGCTTTTCCCGCTCAAATATTGCAAATATGCGCTTGTTTTACCTGACATATCCAATTGTCCAGACACTGTCTGGACAATTAAGCTGGTCCCATTACTGTGAACTGATTAGCATAAAAGACCCTGACGCCCGTTCTTTTTATGAGCATGAAACGAGTAATGCGAATTGGTCGGTGCGTGAGCTCCAGCGGCAAATAGAAACATCACTGTTTGAACGTTTATTGCTGTCATCCGGCAAGAAAAACAAAGAAAAAGTGCTTGAACTGGCCAGGAAAGGCACGGAGCTAAACAAGCCCGAGGACATTCTGAAAAAGCCCTTTGTCTTTGAATTCCTTGGCAACCGCGAGAACAAGCCCATACTTGAAAGGGAACTGGAATACAGGCTTATTCGGCACATAGAGGACTTTTTGCTTGAACTCGGACGCGGATTTATGTTTGTCGGCAGTCAACAGCGTATGAATATCGGCAAAAACAACTATTATGTAGACATGGTCTTCTACAATAAGATTTTGAAGGCCTATATATTGATTGACTTAAAGCGTGGTGAAATGAAAGCCGAGTATGCAGGCCAGATGAACCAATACCTCAATTACTACAAAACCGAAGTCAATGAAGATACCGATAATCCGCCCATAGGCATTATCCTCTGTAAAGGCGTGAATGATATTGAAGCTGAATATGCCCTCGGCGGAATCAGCAATCAGGTGTTTGCCTCAAGTTATGTCTACTATATTCCGGACAAGCAGGCATTGATTGACGAAGTACGTTCAGTGCTGGAGGAGGATGACGCCAATGCCGACTAATACCCGCGAAAGCGGACTTGAAGACCTGATTGTAAACTGCCTCGTTTCAGAAAATGGCTATGAACAAGGCGACAGCGCTGATTTTGATAAATCCCATGCCATTGACGAAAAACGCCTTTTTCGTTTTCTGGAAGTTACGCAGACAGAAACCTTAAAAAAATTCAGTCTGGAAGACGAAACAAACAAAGCAAAATTTCTTGACCGGCTCCAGGGAGAAGTTGCCAGGCAGGGTATCATAAATATTCTTCGGAAGGGTTTACGGGGATTCCCGGCAGATCTGGACCTGTTTTATCCAACACCAACAGATCGTAACGAAGACGCAAAAAAGATGTTTGCGAAAAATATTTTCAGCGTTACCCGGCAACTCCATTATTCCAACGATGCCAGCCGAAAATCATTGGATATCGTAGTTTTTATTAATGGCCTTCCCATATTTACCATGGAATTAAAAAACCGCTGGACAAAGCAGGATGTTGATGACGCCATCAAGCAATATAAGGTAGACCGTAACCCAAGGGATTTGATTTTCAACTTTAAGCGCTGCGTTGCCCATTTTGCGATTGACGATGAAGAAATATTCTTTTGTACAAAGCTGGAAGGAACCGATTCATATTTTCTCCCCTTTAATAAGGGTTATAATGATGGAGCCGGCAACCCGCCAAATCCGGCAGGGACCGCAACGGATTATTTCTGGAAAGAAATACTAAAAAAGGAAGAACTGGCTAACATCCTTGAAAACTATACCCAAATTGTTAAGGAAACCGATCCTAATACCAAAAAGGATAAGGAGAGGCAAATATTCCCGCGATATCATCAGTTATCGGTCGTTAAGGCACTCCTCGCTGATGTACAGGAACATGGAATAGGTTCCCGGTATCTCATTCAACATAGTGCGGGGAGCGGTAAATCCAACTCTATCGCCTGGCTTGCCTATCAGCTTGTGGAGCTGGAAAAAAATGGTAAAAACCTTACTGATTCTGTCCTGGTAGTTACTGACCGACGCAATCTGGATAAGCAGATTCGTGATACCATAAAATCATTTACATCGGTTTCCAGTAATATCGCCTGGGCGGAACACTCCAAAGATTTGAAAGATGCCATAGAAAACGGCAAACGGATCATCATTACGACGATTCACAAATTCCCCTATATCTTTGCCGATATGGGAAGCGCCCATAAAGACCATCGTTTCGCCATCATAATTGACGAAGCCCATTCAAGCCAAAGCGGTAATATGTCCGCTAAAATGAACATGGCCCTGTCCACAAATATCTTTACCGACGATGATGAATCGGAAGATGTGGTGAATAAAATCATCGAAAGCCGCAAACTGCTCCCCAATGCCAGTTATTTTGCTTTTACTGCCACGCCAAAGAATAAAACTCTTGAGCTTTTTGGTACTCCCTATAAAGAAGATGAAAAAACAAAACACCGGCCTTTCCATAATTATTCGATGAAGCAGGCCATCGATGAAGGGTTCATCCTTGACGTACTCAAAAACTACACTCCCTACCAAAGTTATTATCACTTGATAAAGACAATCGAGAATGACCCGTTGTTCGACAAAATAAAGGCCCAAAAGAAGCTGCGCTTTTATGTGGAGCAGCATCCGGAAGCCATAGCAAAAAAGGCGAAAATCATCGTTGAGCATTTCCATGAAAGTGTCTCGTTCCTGATACACGGGCAGGCAAGAGCTATGGTGGTAACCGGCGGCATAAAAAAGGCCATCGAGTATTTCGATGCGATAAATGCCTGTTTAAAAGAACGCAAGAGCCCATATAAAGCAATTGTTGCTTATACAGGCGGGGCGGAACATGCGGACCAAAAGAATGTTACCGAAGCCGATCTGAATGGTTTCCCGTCAAATCAAATTGAGGCCGCATTCAGGACAGGTCAATACCGCTTCTTAATATGTGCAGATAAATTTCAGACCGGCTACGATGAACCGCTTCTCCATACCATGTATGTGGATAAAATTCTCTATGATATAAAGGCGGTTCAGACTCTTTCCCGTCTCAATCGTGCACAGAAAGATAAGGTTGATACCTTTGTCCTTGATTTCGCCAATAAGAGCGATGATATTAAGGAATCCTTTTCCCGGTATTACAAGACTACCTTACTTTCTGATGAAACAGATCCCAATAGGCTTATTGGCCTTATTACAAAGATGGAAAACCATGAGGTTTATATCAAAGAGGACATAGAAACAATAACTGCCCTGTATCTCAAAAGCAAACCCCGGAACACCATTGACCCTATACTGGATGTCTGTGTTGGAAAATATAAAAACCTGGAAGAAAAGGATCAGGTAGAGTTTAAATCCTGCGCTAAAAGTTTTGTCCGTCTGTATAACTTTTTAGCTGCCGTTCTGACCTATGGCATGGCTGAATGGGAAAAGCTTTCCATCTTCTTGACCTTGCTGTTACCAAAATTACCATCGCCCAAAGAAGAAGATGATACAAAAGAACTGTTAAAATATGTCGAGCTTGAAAGCTACCGCGCCCAGGCTCAGGCAAAAATCAATATCAGCCTGGATGATTCAGATTATGAGCTTGATCCGGTCAAAACAGATGGTTCCGGTTTTACCAACGACCCGGAGCCGGATTATCTGACCCATATTCTTACTGATTTCCACAACCGATGGGGCAATATTGACTGGGTAGATGAAGATAATGTTCAGGAGCAAATAAAACGTATACCAGATATGTTGACAAAAAATGAAGCGTATCAGAATGCCATCAAAAACGCAAATAAAGCCGATGCCCGAATGGAAAGTTATAATGCCATGAACAATGTCATGCTCACCATTATGCAGTCAAGCCTGGAGCTCTATAAACAATATCAGGATAACCCTTCTTTCAGGGAATTCCTGAATGAATTTGGCTTTATGAGTACATACCGGAAGGGAAAATCGGTATCTATGGGAAAATAAATCAGATCGGTGGGGTAGTTCGCGATAATGCCCGAAGCATTGAACAGCACTATAGTAGCATTAAATGATTTACTCCCCCCTGGCAATAACCACATCCAACCGGGCGCAGTCGTCAAACATATCCGGGCTGATGCTGTTGCGCAGCCTGCTGAGCCGCTGGGGCCGGTACCGCTCCGCAACGGAACCGGAATAGGCCGCCCAGTTTTCAACGGCCTGCTCCGCATCCGCAACCGCCCGGTCCCGCAATGCGGCATCCCCGGTTTTGCGAAAGAGCTGTAGATTAACAGCAGCCCGGAATTTATAGGCGTAATGGAGTCCCAGATGGCTCATGGCCCCAATGTCGGCAATCAGGGAAGCCTCCGCCGCAGGATACCCACCCCGCAGGGTCTTCAAGAGTTCCAGCGCCCGCAGGCAATTTTTTTCCAACTCGTCGCTTATTTCCAGGGGGGTGATGCCTTCGGGCTTTTCGCCAGGGGGCGCTTTGCCCCCAAGGACCGCATCGCAATACTCACCGATGGAAAGATGGCCCGTGCCGGGGCAGGCGGCGCCCTTGATAAAATCGTTGATGCTGCGGAAGACCAGGAGGTCCTCTTCCTCAAAATAGCTGACACCGGCTTCCGGGTACCACTGCATGTCAAAATCCCGCCAGAGGATACGCTGCTGCAGGGGCACCGCGGCCGATGCATGCTTGAGGGCCTCGTAAACGGTTCCGCCCTCATCGCCAAAGGGCGCGGTCCAGAGGGCGCGGAAATAGGCGTCCGGCAGGTCCATGTTGTAGGAGAGCCGGCCCCAGAGGGCGAAGCTGAACCAATGGCGGTCAAAAAAATAAGTCCCCCGTTGGCCGGGATCCCTTGGGGCGTAATCCCGGCCCCAGACAATGCCGTCAGGTCCCATGTAAAAGCCCCGGAGTAGATCCGCCGGCATGCTGCGCAGATAGTCACGGGCAAAATTCACGTCCCCCCAGCGCAGCAGGTAAAAGTCATCGTCCCGCAGGGTAAGCCAGGCCTTGCGCCCGTTTTTAAGCTGGGCAAAAAATTTATCCCCAAAGTGGGGCTTAACCGCAGAATACATGTGGGCCATGGAGTACTTGTTGCTCAGCTCAAATTCATAGGGAAAATCGGCAAAGACCTCCTCCATCTGCTCCACGGTGGTCATGTGGGAACGGTGAATAAGGGTGAAGGGCCGGTCCGGCTGATCTTTCAGGGCGTCCATAATGGCCTGGCCGTACACGGCCCGCATCCACTGGATATCCTCGCGGACATCGATTTTCCACTCCAGGCGCATGTTTTCCCCCGCAGTAATACCGATGCCCCGCAAAAGCGGATAGGTGCGGACCAGGGCTTCCACGGCGCAGCGCATATAATCCCTGGTTACCGCATTATCGGCGCTGTCGCTTATCCCGTAACTTGAATATTGGGTACCGTAGACATAGACGTTCCAGGTAAAGAGGTACACCGATATGCAGCGGTCCGCCGCGTACCGCATCACCTCCTGCCAAAATTGAATTTTTTCCTCGATCGTCATTTTTTTGATGGTCACCAGGCTGTTTTCCTGCATATCGGTAAAAAACTTCATGCCCCTGGTGGTCGCATTGGGCACATAGGTCGCCCTCATCACATCATTTAAGGCCGTTTCGGGGTACTTGGGGATTTTTACCAGCGATGGAAAGGGGGAAAGGCTCCAGAGGGACAGGACATTGTACTTGTTAAGGGCCATGCGGTCCAAAAAGCCGCGCCAAAAATCCATGTCCCACACATTGGCGATATTTTCCTGGGCGCTGTCCCCGCCATCGGTATAGCTGGGGGTACGGGCGTCCAGGGGGATGTTGAATTTGATGCCCCGCTGTTCGATGTAGGGGTTAACGGTCCCGGCCTTCAATGTCCCGGCGTCCCCTCCCGCGGTAAAATGCTGGGCCATATCCAGGACGCCGTACATGGCCCCCGGTATATCCGCCCCGGCGATGATCAGGGTATCGCCGTTAATTTGCAGGGTGTAACCCTGGGCTTTGGCAGCCCCCGTCCCCTTTGGGGCTTCGCCTGAGTAGATATCGACCCTGGCCGGGGGCTTCCCGGCTTTTGCAAGGGCCTTTTTGAGCTCCCCAAGGGCAAATTCAAGCTGCGGGCACGGCGTATTCATATTGATAATCGTTTTCATAACAACACCTCTTTTCTACTTTAATTCTTGACTTTTCAGACACTGGGGTCTACACTAATCAGTATGAACCTGAAAACAGTACTTACAACAGAAACTATAAGCCTTCATTTGAAAGGCGCCAACAAGGAAGAGATCATCAACGAGCTGCTGGACATACTTGTCGCGGCAAAAAAAATACCGGATCGCGATGCGGCGCTCGGTGCGGTGATGGATCGGGAACAGAAGATGTCTACCGGCATGAAGCACGGTATTGCCATCCCCCACGGCAAAAGCGCCACCATCCACGACCTCGTGGCCTGTATCGGGGTTTCTGAAAAACCGATAGATTTTGATGCCCTGGATCATGAGCCCTGCCGGATTTTCATCATGACCCTGTCCCCGGTGGAAAAAACAGGCCCACACCTTCAATTTCTTGCGGAAATAAGCCTGCTCTTTAAGAGCTCCGAAAAACGGCAGGAGATTCTCAACGCCCAGTCGTCGGACGCCATTCTGAAAATTCTGTCCGAGTAAACCCAAAATCCCTTTTATAATATTTTGTATGACAGGGAGTTCGGTATGCACATCCAGAAGCGGAATATCGTCGATGAACAGGATCGGACCCTTATACTCCGGGGGGTGAACCTGGGGGGAAGCAGCAAAAATCCCTTTGGCCCGCCTGGCGCCGCCCTGAAGGCTGAATCCCTGAAGAATCCGGCGGAGGTATCATTTGTAAACCGCCCTTTTCCCCTTGAGGAAGCGGAGGCCCATTTTGACCGGCTGCTCCTCTGGGGCTTTACCTTTATCCGGCTGGTGATCACCTGGGAGGCCCTGGAACACGCAGGTCCCGGCATCTATGACGAGGCCTACCTGGCCTACCTCCGAAAACTACTGCTTATTGCCGAAAAAAAGGGGATCACCGTCTATATGGACCCCCACCAGGACGCCTGGAGCCGCTGGACCGGCGGTGACGGGGCCCCTGCCTGGACTCTGGAAATGCTGGGGATGGACCTGGATAAGCTGGACGCTACCGGGGCGGCCCTTACCCAGCAGCGCTGGGGTGAACTGCATCGGGGGAAATATCCCCACATGATTTGGCCCAGCAACTACGACCGTTATGCGGCGGCCACCATGTTTACCCTCTTTTTTGCGGGCAATACCTTTGCCCCGGATCTGCTTATTGAGGGGACACGGGTTCAGGAATGGCTTCAGGAGCATTATATTGCCGCCTTCCGGCACTGCTACAGGCGGCTTAAAAACTGCGGCGCCATCCTGGGCTGGGGAACCATGAACGAGCCCCATCAGGGCTTTACCGGTCATCAGGACCTGGGAAAAGCCGAAAATCCCATGATCCCCATGGGGCCCATGCCGAGTCCCTTCCAGACCATGGCTGCCGCGTCGGGGCGGCCGGTAAAAATTCCCATATACGCCCTGGGCGGTAAATGGGTAATCGGGCACGAAACCCTCAACCCCAGGGGACTGTCCCTTTTTAAGGAAGGATTCAGCTGTCCCTGGAAACAGGCGGGAATCTGGACCGATGAGGGCAAGGAGCCCCAACTGCTGCGGAAGGACCATTTTGCCCGATATCAGGGCAAGCCCATCCGCTTTACCGATGATTTCCTCAAGCCCTTTATGCTCCGCTTTATCGAACGGATGCAGGAACCCAACCCGGCTGCCGTCTTCTTTCTTGACGGGCTTCCCATGCGTTTCAATACTTCCCCTGCGGATAAAACCGCCAATGATATGCGGGAACAGCCCCGCTGGCAGGAAGGGGACCCGCCCATGGTGGTTAATGCCTTCCACCGGTATGACGGCGCCACCCTCTTTACCAAATCTTTCCGTCCCTGGCTTGGCCTGCGGGTGGATACCATGCGTCCCCTTCTGGGCCGGAAACAGCTCTCCGGCTATTTCCGGGATGCCCTGGCGGAGGAAACGGTCTGGACCAGGGAGCACATGGATGACATCCCCTGCCTTTTGGGGGAATTCGGCCTTCCCTTTGACATGAACCACAAAAAAGCCTTTAAAAACGGGGATTACAGCCTCCACGAAGAGGCCCTGTCCATATATTACGATGCGGTGGACGCCAATCTCCTCCACTCAACCATCTGGAACTACACGGCGGACAATACCAACGAGGCGGGAGACGGCTGGAACGGGGAGGATCTGTCGATTTTCAGCGGAAAGGACGGCCGGGCCAGGGCCGGATGGCTGCGCCCCTATGCCATGGCCACCGCGGGGACTCCCCTTTCCATGCAATGGGACCGGAAAACAAGAATTTTCACCTACCACTACCTAGCGGACCCGGAGATCAAGGCCCCCACCGAAGTGTTCCTCCCCGCGGAATGGTTCAGCGCGGAACCGGCGGTGGAAGTCCGGGCCATACAAGGCAAAACCGTAAAACCGGCTGAGGAACCGGCCAAAAAGTCAATCATCAAACTGGGCAGGAAAAAAACCAAGTCCCCTGAAATAAAAACCCAATACCAACGCAACATCCAGCGGCTTTTCATCACCGTAACGGATTACGAAGGGGAAGTAAAAGTAATCGTGAGGAACGTGTAAGTCAGCAATTCTCATTTTGGATTAACCACGGACCACACCGACCCTCACGGACTTTTGTTTGGAAATTTCATTCTTTTGTCCGTGAGGTCTGTGGTAAAATTTGGAATTCCTGCGTGTAAGTCAGCAAGCCCACACCATGGGCCATTGTATTTACTTGATAGGGCTTTACCGGGGAGCGAGCCGGGGTTTGAGTTCGAGGTAGGCCATGTTTGCCAGGGCGCCTATGATAACCAGGAGGCTGTAGACGCTCAGGGCGGGGAAGGCGGCTTTGTGGCAGGCCATGGCCATGGAACTGCAGCCGCCAATGAGGCCGTTGGGGATGATCAGGGCAATGATACCGGAAAGGAAGATGCCGATGCTGAGGCCGAAGCGGGTTTTGGCCTCGGAAAAGACGAAAAGGCAGGCGCCCAGGGCGGCGATCATCATGCCGGCGGCCATGTCCCCCTGGATAGACCAGTGGCAATGGGAGTAGCTGTCCCCCATGATACCGCAGGGCTTAAAGATAAACTGCGGGCCGAATGCGATAAGTAAGCCCAGCGCCGACAGAGATGCGCCGCTTATAATACGGTTCTTCATAGGTTCTCCTGTGGGATAAAAAGGGGCGCTTACCGGTACGAAGGCAGGGTAAGCGCCCCGGATTGCTAGATGTTAGCAGTCACACTTGAGCGAAATATCTTTCGAATAATCAGCGTTGCTGGCTCCCTTATAGACACCGCAACCAGTGTCACCACAAAATCCGTATTTCCAGTTCACATAGTCACCGGCTTTCACCTCATACACACAATCATCACCTTCCTTTACATCACCGTATATACTCTGAGCAACCACTCCACCACAACTGGGGTCATCCTTGCATCCTACCAGAACCAGACCGGCAGCCATCAGCAGGCCGATAAGGCTCACCACGAGAAACTTCTTACCTCTTTTCATATAAAATCCTTTGCGGTCTTTCCCGCCTGAAAAACTGCCCCGCAATCCATTCCCTTCGCGCCGCGGCCCATTCCCCTCGCGCCGGCCCGGACCGCTGCTGGCTCCGCCATGCAGGCTG
>BOAU01000017.1 GCA_026002025.1 Spirochaetia bacterium
TTCTTCTCGCTCATTTTTAACCCCATTTTGGCCTCCGTAAGCTCGCACCTTACAGAATAGCCCGTTTATTTGAGGTACATTTTCTAAATGAGGCAAACCTTTGTTTGGGGTACATTTTTCATGAGGCACTGCGACGGATTGACGGATAGAAGGGAAGCTCTGATAATACCAGATATGTCAAACTATATGCGTAAAAAAGATGAATGCGCCCTGACACCGCCCATGGGCTGGAACAGTTGGGACTGCTATGCCGCGTCTGTTACCGAAGCCCAGCTTTTGGAACATGCCGAATACATGTGGAAAAATCTGCTGCCCTACGGATGGGAATATATCGTCTGCGATATTCAGTGGTCGGAACCCAAAGCCGGTACGGATGAAAACCCCTACCGCAATTTCACCACCCTCTGTATGGATGAATACAGCCGCCTGATCCCTGCCGAAGCCCGCTTCCCCGGCGCTGCCGGGAAAGCGGGCTTCGGCCCCATCGCGGAAAAGATACACGAGATGGGCCTGAAATTCGGCATCCATATCATGCGGGGCATCCCCCGGCAGGCGGTCCACAGCAAGACAAAAATAAAAGGCGCATCCGTGACCGCCGCAGAAATCGCCAACCCCTTTTCCATCTCGCGGTGGAACCCGGACATGTACGGTGTGGACGCCTCAAAACCGGGAGCGCAGGAATACTACAATTCCCTGTTTGAGCTTTACGCATCCTGGGGGGTGGATTATGTCAAAGTTGATGATATCTGCAATACCAATATGTTTCCCCACAATCCCTATTCGGGGAGGGCGGAAATTGAACTGATCCGCCATGCCATTGATAAGGCCGGGCGGCCCATGGTCTTAAGCCTGTCCCCCGGACCTGCAATAATTGAAGAAGCCTGGCACCTTACGGAAAACGCGAACATGTGGCGCATCACCGATGATTTCTGGGATACCTGGCCCCTGCTTCTGGACATGTTCCGCCGCTGCGAACTCTGGCAGGCCCATGTGGGGCCGGGCAACTGGCCCGACTGCGACATGCTTCCCCTGGGGCGCATCGGCATCGGCTTTAAAAAGCCCCGGCAAACCAACTTTACCCGTGAAGAACAGATCACCATGATGACACTCTGGTGCATTTTCCGTTCCCCCCTCATGATGGGCGGGGTCCTGCCCGATCTTGATGACTGGACCCGCTCCCTGCTCACCAACAGGGAAGTGCTGGATGTACTGCGGTTTGGCCAAAGCCCCCGGCAGATTGAGCGGGATGCGGATCACGCGGTATGGATAAACACTGCCGAAGACGGCATCAATCTTGCCCTCTTTAACACGGCGGACGAAAGCCGTACCCTTGCCTGTCCCCTTTCCGCGCTGGGAATCTCCAGGGCTGAGGTCAGGGACCTTTGGGCCGGGAAGGACCTGGGATCAGCATCGGACGTGGTATCCGCGAAGATCGGGCCCCACGGCGCGGCCCTGTTCAGGTTACGTTCGTAATTATGAATATTTGTAAGTTTTTTTGCTTTTTTTGTAAAAGTGTATTATAATGTGAATAATTTCAAACGGAGGCAACATATGGCAAAGAAGTTTAAACTCGGACTTATCCCAAAATTGCTCATTGGTATTGCTCTGGGTATCGTGTTCGGGCTTGTGATGCCGGTTTGGTTTAACCGGGTCATCATCACGGCATCAACCCTGTTCAGCGCGTTCCTGAAATTCGTCATCCCGCTGATGATTCTGGCCTTTGTAACGATGGGCATTGCTGATCTCTCCAGGGGCGCGGGCAAGCTTCTTCTGATCACGGCCGGCATTGCCTACTGTTCGACCCTGGTTTTTGGAACCCTGGCTTTCGGCGTGGCGATCAACCTGTTCCCTAGCTTTTTAACCCCCGAAGCGCTCACCAAGATAGGGGACGCCGAGGCGGGTATGCTTTCAAGCTATTTTACCCTGGCCATGCCCCCTGTTATTGATGTGCTGAGCGCGGTTATTTTGGCGTTTATCTTGGGGCTCTGCATAAGCTCCATGCGCGGCAAGGAATTGCACGATGCCCTCTATGCGCCGATGGCGGAATTTTCGGCCGTAATCAACAAGGTGCTTAATGTGGCGATTATCCCGCTTTTGCCCCTCTACATCTGCGGGACCTTTGTAAACATGACGGTTTCCGGCCAAACCTTTGCCATTCTGGGCATTTTGTGGAAGGTGTTCCTTACGGTCATCATCATGCATTTTATCTGTCTTCTGGTGATGTTCTTCATATCAGGATCAATCACCAAAAAAAATCCCCTCCAGTTGATGAAGAATCAGATCCCCGGATACCTTTCCGCCATCGGAACCCAGTCTTCCGCCGCGACGATCCCGGTGAACCTGAAATGCGCCGAAGCCGACGGCGTGTCGGCCCAGATCAGGAATTTTGTTATTCCCCTCTGCGCAAATATCCACATGCCCGGTTCGATGATAACGATTACCAGCTGCGTTACCGCTGTTCTGCTGATGCACCCCGATATGCCCATCAACCTGGGTCTTATCGTCCCCTTCATCATGACCCTTGGTATCGCAATGGTGGCCTCCCCCGGCGCTCCTGGTGGCTCAATTATGACGGCCCTGCCCTTCCTGCCCCTGGTAGGCATAGCCTCGGACAGCTCCATTGCAAGCCTCCTGATAGCGCTCTACATTACGCAGGACAGCTTTGGAACGGCCTGTAATGTCTCCGGTGACAACGCCATAAGCAACGTGATCGACAGGATCAATGACCACTTTGAAAAGAAGGCCGCCCAAAAGGCGCACGCATAGTTTGTATGAACATCTTTGATATCATAGGCCCGGTGATGATCGGGCCTTCCAGTTCCCACACCGCCGGGGCGGTGAGGATCGGAAGGGTCAGCCGGAAAATCCTGGGGGATGATGTTGCCAGAGCGGAAATCGGTTTGGCAGGATCATTTGCCCAGACCGGCAAGGGACACGGAACCGACCGCGCCCTGGTCGCGGGCCTCATGGGCATGGACACCGATGATGACCGCATCAAGCACAGTTTTACTGTTGCCAAAGAGCAGGGGCTTGAATTTCACTTTTCTGAAATAAAGATCCCCCACTCCCATCCGAACACCGTGAAACTGCACCTTGTCGGCAAAACCGGCAAGGAGTGCGCCGTTCAGGGATCATCCGTTGGGGGCGGTAATATCATTATCACCAGCGTGAACGAGATGGAAACTGAATTGACCGGCAGCTCCGATACCCTCATCATCGCCCACAAGGACATGCCGGGGATGATTGCCGCGGTAACCTCCCTTATGGCGGAACACGGGGTTAACATCGGGAACTTCAAGCTCAACCGGCCGCACAAGGGTTTCCAGGCGGTAATGACCGTGGAGATTGACGGCGCCATGGATCGGAACACCATAGCGCATCTGCGGGAGATGCCCCACATTGACAGTGTGGTATATCTCTACGCGAACCAGTAACAGGAGCTGTGCGAAATCATGCTGGAATATCATTCAATAGGATTGCTTGCAAAGACCGCAGAGGAACAGGGCCGCAGCATTTCAGAAATAGTGCTGCACGATCAGGCGGAGACTCTGGAAATCCCGGCGGAACAAATTTTTAACACCATGCGGGACAGCCTTGAGGTGATGAAGAAGTCCGCGGAAACCGGGGCCGATGAACACATCAAATCAAACAGCGGGCTTTCCGGGGGCGATGCCTACCGCATGACCCGTTATGCCGCCGATCATCCTATTTCCGGCGATTTCTGCGCCCGCGCCATTGCGCGGGCAATCGCCGTCTCCGAGTGCAACGCATCCATGGGAAAAATTGTCGCCGCCCCCACCGCGGGTTCCTGCGGCATTCTCCCCGCAGCGGTTCTTACGATGATGGAAGCATACGGCATTGATGAAAAAAAAGCGGTGATGTCCCTCTTCACAGCCGGGGCCATGGGCATGGTGATCGCCAACGAGGCAAGCATCGCCGGCGCGGAAGGGGGCTGTCAGGCGGAGTGCGGAAGCGCCGCAGGAATGGCCGCAGGCGCCCTGGTAGAAATGCGGGGGGGCAGCCCCGCCATGGCGGCGGATGCATGCGCCATGGCAATAAAGAACCAGCTGGGCCTGACCTGCGATCCCGTGGCGGGACTGGTGGAAGTGCCCTGCGTCAAACGCAATGCCGGGGGCATCATGATCGCCATCGCTGCAGCGGACATGGCCCTGGCAGGCATCAAAAGCGTTATCCCCGTTGACGAAGTAATCGCGGTGATGCGCGAAATCGGCGAAGCCCTTCCCACAAGTTTAAAGGAAACCGCCCAGGGCGGCCTGGCAACAAGCCCTACAGGTATCGCTTTAAAGCAAAAGATCTTTGGATAGATCAATTGAATAATTGACAAAAAGTTGACCTTTTCTTAACAACCAGTTTACCCCTGCATATTAACTTCTCAATATCAAAAGGAAAATAAATACGCTTTTGGTTTTTACGCCGTATGGCTGTAAAAAAATCGTTTGAGAAGGGGCTTATTATGACGAAGAAGAAGAAAATCATTATTGCGGGAGTGGCGGTGGCGGCGGTGATTTGGGTTGTCTGCGGCAGCCTGTTTTGGGGCGGCGCTCGCGCGTCATTCAGGGGATTCGGCGGCTATTACGGATCATTCGGTAATTCTACCGGCGGCAATTCCACCGTTGCGGTAAAGGACTTTGAACCGTTGGAACTGGTCTTTGTCACCGCAACCGCGAAAAAAAGCGGCGATGTAGATGTCAAGGATCTGCTGCTCAAGGAGGCAAAAAAATTGGGCGGCCATGGGATCATCAATGTGAACATTGACACCCAACGGAAAGGCTGGTTCGGGGAAGTGACATTGACGGGTTCCGCCCTTGCCATAAAATACACCGATTCCGCCGGAGTGCCCGCAGCAGACAATAGTCTGGGCAGCCTATCGCAAATGCGGCGCGGTTTGGGCTGGGGACGCTGGTAAAAGTAAAGCTGCGGCTGCCCTTGCAAGAAGGCAGCCGCATTCACTTGACTGTGAAAAGTTGAAAAATACAGGACATATGTTTACCATTTTTAATCCCCAAAAATATTTTCATTTATAAACCTTTTTATTTCTTCCATTATTTTTTTTAATTGTTCAATATCCTTTATTGTATCATTGGTTTCCAGTGAGTGATCTCCTTCTTTTAGTTCATATGTATATATATTTTTCCTGTCATATATTTCAGATAAATTTTTTATGTTATAAAATTTATCCCGGAAACTTCCAATTACCAAAATATTATTGTTTATATATTTAATTACATTTATGATGTTCTCCCAATCTGTTCCGGGAGTTATGAATATCGCGCTTGATTTTCTTCTTATTTGTTCGTTTTGTAAACACTTTTTTATAATGGTTGTTCCCATTGATTTTCCTATAAGTATTACTTTTCTATAATTTCTTTCTATCTCCAACAATTTATTTATTATAATTTTAATATCTTCTTCAAAATACTTGTCTTGCTCATCGCCGGTTAGATTCATAAAATATTTGTCATTATAATATTTACAATCAACACCTAAATAATCTATATTATGATCAAATAATATATTCCGGGAATAATACAACAAAGGATTCCTGTATGTATAACCAAATCCGGAAAAAATCACCCCCAAATTTTCATTGCTATTAAATTGACATTCATTTTCAATTTCTGTTCCATTTTTTCTTAACAAGTCAATTGACCGCATTTGTCTTATCCTCCGTGTGTATTCATATCATAAGTTTTAATTAATGCAATTTTTTGCTTTTATACCAGTTTTTTTAGTATTGTGTTTTTTATGAACAATTTGTAGCCCCCATCAGAAAAATGTTCCCCTTCTTCCAATAATTCCAATTCACAATTCGGCAATAATTCTTTTGTCATTTCTGCCAAATTATAGGATAACACATTATCCTTTTTACTTGCCATTGTCCCGTGCTGAACCAAAATTGGAAACCCCTTTTCATTCCCGAAATCATTGTAAGCAAGTGTCTCCTTTCCGTTGTAAGAAAAATGTTTAATCATTATGCTCTCCTTTTGGTTAAGTATCAGTAAAACTTTTATTATAATTTATATTCCAGTATGTTTTTATAATCAGAATTATAACAATAATATACCTTATTGTCATTTTTTGAATAAACAAATGAAAAATCCGTATTCCATTCTCCAGTTTGTTTTACTTTTTCTAAAATATCAAATGCGTTTTTTACAGATAAATTCTTATTTTTATCCAAATAATTTTTAACTTTCATATATCTGTCAAAACTATTATCGCTATATATCTTGCCTGCATTATAATCGACTAGCGAGAAATTTGTCATTATATAATATGGTGATGCATTTGCTTTATTTTTTAAATTTCCCCTTCCGGGTTCAACTACCCAAACATTTCCTTTTTTATCAGCAATAAAATTATGGGTACAAAGATTTGGAGCGTTTACAACTTCAATGTTTTCCAAATAATTATCTAAATCATTTATTTTTAGTTTCCCTTCAAGTAAATCCTTAACCAAATAAGCAGTCAATGTGCGTGTTTTACCTGCTCTTTTATATAATCCTTTTCCATTTGAATCTACACACAAATTACTTATAAAGGTTTTTTCAGTATTTATTCCAAATGAAGGTTGTTTTCCAATATTTGTATTAATATCTACAATAAATGCTTTTTTAGTATTTGTGTTTAATTCGAATGGCATACCATTATTGTCAAAATTCATTGCTATTAATAAATCATTTCCTCTATTTACAAAACACGTACACATTATATTCCTCCTATTTTGAATATTACTTATTTTTTATTATTTTGTCAACCAATTCAAAACCAATTTCGCCTAACTTCCTATTAGGCAAAGTACCTCCGTACTCTATGTTTTTTATTTTATATATTCTCCTTTCGTTATCAAAAATATATTTAGTCCATTGAAGATCATAAGTTTCTTTATTAACTATTCTTAATATTATAATTTCATTATTTCCGTTATTTTTTTCAACTTTAATTGGTGCAAATGGTTCATCATAATTAAAATAATATTCCGTCTCTAAATATGGCTTAAATTTATTCTCCACCATATCAAATCCATAAATACCAAAAATTGGAAAATTCCAAAAAGTGAATGTTATTAACTCATTTATTCCGTCATCATTGATATCAGAAATAATTAAATAATCAGCGAATTTAATTCCAGATATATTTTGCGTCAATATTTCATTGTATGGCATTGGAAATCCATTACCACAGCTATATATATCCACTATTTGATGCTTATCATTGAAAGTATATAGTTTATAAACATAACCTTCAAAATCAGTCCAATGTACTATAAAACACAATAATCCCGGAATGAGATAATCAATTTCCATTATGTTATTTAACTCAAGGTATCTTCGGGATGTTTCGTCCTTTAAGATTATGTCTCTATAATATTCCAATGGCATCTTTTCCGGTGGGGCATTTTGGTTTAACTCATCAAATAATGGTTTAAGGTTAATATTTGTTATTTCTAAATCAAATACTGGTTTTTCCTCAAACTTTTTATTATTGCATGAGAATATAAATAAAATTAAAGCAAATATGCCATAAAGCAAATGTTTTTTATTCACAAAAACCTTCCTCCAGGAAATTTTTATCACTCGTTGACAAACCTATTGGAACGGAATAATATATACGTTCATAAATACCAAAGTACAGTCCATTTTTTAGGTACAATTTTCCATTTTCTCGCTTGTATTTATTTATATCCTTTATATATTGCCATTTTTCTTTCTCAAGATAGTTTATGCAATTGGTATAATACTTTTTTGCTTCCACAAAATCGGAGAATGAAAAGGAAATATAACAGGATTGAATTTTATCATCATTACCTGTGATGACTGTAATAAATATTTCATTCTTATTATTAACTCCTATCCTTTTTGAGTATTTATTCTTATTTTCAAAACTATATTCAACCGGCACATTTTTTCCAATAAGGTTTATATATTCGGTAATGAAATTATTTTGGTTTGTACATGATGAAAAATATAATAATACCAGCACATAAGCCAATTTCATTGGTTTTCCTCCGAAAGTTTGGATAAGACAGATTCGATTGGCGATTTTGAGTACAGGTTTTATTTTGGTTAAATCGTTACCAGAATACATCAGCCGGTTTCCCTCTGTCTCATAATTTTTTCTTTTAAATTTGTACAGTCGTTTAGATGAACGATTTGATGGCGGGTAATCGGCATTAACAGTATGCCCGCTACGGTTTTTTTGCTCCAAAAATCAAGGAGCCAGACGGAATCCTTGTGTCCTGTGACGCCGCCTTCGGTAAGTATGCGCTGGACACTTGCGGGGTTCATTTTTCGTTTCAAGTCCGCTGGTTTAAGGCTGCCTATGATTTCTCTGGTACGGCTGCCGACGGCGTTACGGTAAGCGAGAAGCGCATCCATATTGAGGGATCGGCTCAAATTCAGAATTTCATCTTTGGTCATTGCGTTGCCGGTATCACGAACCGCAACTTTAAGTTTTTTAAGCCATGTGCCATTCAAGACCTGTTTGCCGTTGCATATCAGAATATTGGCGGTGATGTCTTCTATCCGGATAAGATGCCAGATGTTCCATGCGATAGTTACGCCTTTGGTAGACGGCATGGTTTCAAATGCCCTGCGGCTTAGGCCGTCCCATAGTTTGTCAAAAATGGTAGGCGGTTTGGTATTGGACACAGGGGCGGAATGTACGCTGCCGTGCAGTTCAAGGCAAAGGCGTATCGCTTCCTTAAAGCGTTCCGGTTTGGCGTTTGCGTCAGCAATGGCTTCTTTTAGTACCGCTTGTTTAGGGTTCCAGTCTTTGATTAGGCTCATGTAGTTCTCCCTATGCGATTTCCGTATTCCTTATAGAAATTCTCATTTCCAAGTTTCTTTGCCGTCAGCCTGAACATAACACAGCCGTCCGGACATACAATATCCTTGCTGTATTTGCTGTTGCCGCCGATATTCTCCAAATCTCCGCCACTTCTAACAGCTTCCATGATTGGGAACATAATCATCATTACTTTGGAGCAAATGCCCTGCCCATCCGCATTTACAGGACAGCCATAGGTGCATATATACTTATCTCCGATTTCCTCGCCGTTGCGACAATATCGCTCTGTGTGGTCACCGCGAAGAAATCCTGTTACCTCAATCTCCCATTCATACTCCTCGTCATACCATTTTTTCATAACGTGTTCTCCTTGTATATTTGTAAAAACTTCATTTCACTATCTCCTTTTCCATATTGTTACCTCAGCTACTTGTTATAAACCGTTGCTTTCAGAGAAAATGTCGACGGAAATTTGTCATTGTTAAAGTCATAATTAAACAACATCTCTTTGTCAAGGCCGCTCATACATCCGGCATTAAAAAACAGTTCCCGGAATTCATTGAAATATTCAATATGAAGCCCGGCAGACGTGAGCGAATTTATTAAGTCTGAAATCTTGTACATCCAAAAATATGCTTTGGTATTTTTCTCCATTTCATAGGTATATCCAAGTGAACCATCAACGTCAGGGGCTTTCCCGAAATACGGAAACTGTATGTCCATTACGCCATTTGCGAGTTTACCTGTGTCAAACATCAGAAAAAACGGGTGTGTATCAAAAACATAAAGAAATCCATCATCTTTCAACAAATGACGTATGGCCGTTCCCCATTTTTTCAAATCCGGCAGCCAGCCGACAGCCCCCTCCGAGACAAACACCACATCATATTTTTCATGGTGTTTGTCCGCAAGCTTCATAATGTCAGATTCAATAAAGTCTATATTGGTGACACGAAAATCACCGGAAAGTTTTTTTGCATAGAAAATGTTGTCGGGGACTAAATCAACACCAACGGCGTGTTTTCCCATTTTTGCAAGCACTATTGTATCTGCCCCTACATTGCACTGTAAATGTATAATGCTCTTGCCACTTAAACTACCAAGCTCATCTTGAATATATGGATTTAGCAGATGTACGCCGTCAAGGAGGGCTTGCCTGAACCGCACATACTGCCGCTCGGCGATTTGCCCCCATGCTTGATTATTGAAATCTATCTCTTTCATTAGACAGTTACTCCTTCTATTTTGTGTGAGCATAGTTCCCACATTACCTTTCATATACTGTAAGGTCAACCAGCTTAAAATCTTCAAATTCATCGTGATAACAGTTACCACAGTATGTCTTTCAACTCCTCAAAAGTGAGTGTCAACATACCGCTTCCGTCCATTTGAAGATGTTCCCATAGGGGTTTGTATTTGCTCATTGTCTTTGATGCCTCATGATACTGAAATTCACTTTAAACTCTCAGAGGTACTACCCCCAACACAATATGTGGTGGGGGCAATATTCTACTCTCAGGTTGCTTTTTTACTAACAGGGATATAAATATCACAGACCTTCCCTGTTTCTGTCATGCAGCGATCATCATAGAATTCAAAGTCAACCTTTCCTTCGGCAAATTCATACCCCGACGTTGGAAACCATTCGGAAAAGATATATTTCCATGTTCCCTGAATCGCAGGTGAGAAATTAGCTCCATCGGCTGGCGGCGAGCTGAATACGGCGTACAAAGCTTCGGGGATAGTGCAGACATGATATTCTTCTGGAATAGCACTGCCTTCTTTAACTTCAACGCCGATGACATATTCAAATTCACCATTTTCAGGATTCTCGGGGAAGCAGGCTCCGTATTCCTCGTGGCTTTTGAGAAATGCTTCCTTGTGTAGTTTTTCACATCTGCCATCGGCCATATAATCGCTCCAAAATTGGGGGATAGCTTTAAAATTTTCCCCGTCTTTTGACCTTGTCTTGATGGCAAAACCTGCAATCCTGACCGCCGGTTTCTTGAACATTTTTGGTTCCATAACAATACCTCCAGTAACATATTGTTTCGTTTTTTCAAGGATAGGTAATTTTGGTATATCGAATGATGCATGAATACGATATATTTCAGGTGAACAACCGAAATGACGGCGAAACGCTTTGGTAAATCCTGTATGTGTTTCAAAACCGTAATCAACGGCTATATCAATTATCCGGCGTCCGGAATTGAGTTCAGTTGCCGCAAAGGCCAGCCGTCTGTTTCTCACATATTCCATGATCGAATAACCAACACTCCATTGAAATATCCGGCAAAAATGGTATGGAGAAAAACCTGCCCGGGCCGCCAGCTTTTCAACATTCATTTTTTCCTTGATGTGGGTATCAACATACCGTAACATCTCCTGCAAAATATCAATATGATCCAAATGTTGCCTTCCTTAATGAACAAGATATACTAAAATATTTTGGCGCATTATTCCAAAATTGCTATTTCACTAGTCAAAAATTGCTGTTCTGTGAAATGGTTCGTATTTGCTCATGATCCCTTAACCTCCATGTATTTGACTACGAACAAATTCGACAAGCGGGGCAATGGTATAACGGTCGGTGAAATCAACCTTTTTACCATAAATCTCAACAAACGCCCTGTCCTCTTCGGTTTGTGCAGTATCCGGTTTTCCCGCAATCTGCCTTTTGAGCATTGCCATCATTATTCGATGAACAGGCCCTAACTTCTTATAGTCAATGCCGCCCCGCAGATGAAACACCTTCAAGGGCTGTGTAGATTCTGGCGAAAAATTTTTCTTCAAAATGTGGGTGTAATCCGTGTTTTTTGGGTCGGCCAGCCCTACGGTAAACACAACCAGAATTTTACATGGGTTCTTTGTTACGAGGCTGGCTCCGAGGATGCCGCTGGCATACAGGCCGCCGCCGTATATTACGCAGTCAAATTCCTGTAATTGCGCCGGGGATACTTGTCCTTGTTCCAATAATACGGCATGGAGTTCTTCCGCTATCCATGCGGCGTATTGTTTGGCGGCACCGTACTTTGAAGCGTATATAACTACTGTTTTCATTTTGATGGTTTCCCCGTTTCGTTAATTGCCGAGTAAAGCGTTTTCAACCGCTTTCAGGATTGTTTTACTGCTGACGGTTGCTCCACTCACTGCGACTACTTCCAGTCTCTGATTTTTAATGACATCGTTCACAATCATTTCCGCTTTGCTTCCCCGTCCGTTCTGGTGTTCCAGTATGGTAATATTGACAATCGCCTCATTTTTGATCGTTACCTGAATACCAACCTTGACCGGAACGATTTCATACGAACCGTTGTACACTCCGTCCGGTATGCCTCTGGCGTTTACCACTTGAAATGCAACATTTTTAGTCGCCGATTTCGCATACATATCAACAATGGCACAACTACTGTAGATTGCTATGGCAATGAGACCGCCTGCGATTGCGACGAATTTGGTTTTATGCTTCATTTTGTGTTCCTGTTAAAGGTGATGTTTTTTTCTTTTAGTGAAATTTTACCAACCTGATACCCAAATTGATCGGCCTCTTTCTTGTACGTCAGGAAAGAATGGTCTATATCAAAGCCAAGAATGGTTTTGATTTCTTCAAAAGTGAGTTTCAATGTGGAGCTTCCATTTGCCTTGAGGTATTTCCATAAAGGTTCATATTTGCTCATAGCCTATCCTTCCTCGTCTGAGAGTGCGCTATCGTCATTGCTGAAATAATGATCTCGAACCAGCATTCCATTCTCGTCAAATTTGAAAGTGGGTCCCCATGCAACTTCCCAATAATAGCCGTCCGGGTCAGCAAAATATGCATGATAACCGCCCCAGAAGACATCTTGCGGTTCTTTGATGATTCTGGCACCGGCATTTAGAGCCAATTCGATTATTTCCGCTACTTCCTCTTTGTGTTTTACGTTGTAAGCCAATGTGATCCCGCCAAATACATTCCCGATTTCTGGCGGGTTTTCTTTACTGATGTCCTCTGCCAGCAAATCCAAAGGATAGAGTTCAAACTTTGTTCCGGGCGTATTGAAAAATACCACGTCGGGGTTATAACCTTTCTCCTCTGTCCGAAACCCCAATCCATCACGGTAAAAGCGAATGGATTTTTCCATATTGCGGACACCCAAACAAATGCAAGTAATTTTATTCATGTCATTACTCCGCTACTTTCCTAAAAATATGCCGTCCAGGCAGGCACAATGGACGCAGTAATCCTTGTTCGTGTCGCCGCAGGCGAATTCAGACGGATCATTCATCGGCATTCCACAGGCAATACAAGTTTTCATTTCTTAAACCTCCAAAATTTATTTCGTGATGAGCGACATATAGAAGTCTACTAACTCATCTTTGTGGTGTTTGATTACAGACTGCCCCGGCGCAAACCATTCGCTGTTTTGTAAGTAGTAATACACTAACCCCATCCATGTGTTGAACATCAGGTGAAGGGGGAGTTTCTTTATTCTGCCCTGGCGGATTTCACGTTTAGCGACAATTTCAAAATGGTGTGCGTTGGCGGAACGCAAGGAAACAAGCATATTTTTCATATCAGGCGGCAGGGTGTGGGTTTCCATAACCAGATGTTTATAGAAAGATTCCTGTTCTTCCACGACCGCAAGGAACCCCCTTAAAAGTGTTTCAAGGTCATCGCCCGCTTCCGCAAGGCGGTGCATTTTTTCACCGAGAGCTTTGAAAAACCGCTCCAGGGTACTGTTCAGCAAATCTTCCTTCGCCGGAAAATGCAAAAATACCGAGCCATGCGCCAGGCCCGCCTCCTCTGCGATTACGCCTACGGGCACGGAAAAACCCTGTTCCGCATATACCCGCATAGCGGTTTCCAGGATGTGTTCCCGTGTCGCCTCTTTTTGAAGCTGACGCTTTCCTTTTTCTTTCCCCATATAATGACATCCTAATCACTGACTATATAATCATTATATCGATTTGAGAAAATAGGTCAAGAGGGTTTTGGTGTTTTTTTAAATTGGCGCCTGTCACAACATCATATCAGTTTATGATGTTGCACCTGTCACCCCTGCGCTTACAGCGGGTCGTGATACTTACGGGGGCTTTTGGAGCAGGGCTGAGGACCAGTTGTTCAAAACTTGCTGATTTGTTCCTACTTACCTGCCACTGCCAGGGGCTGAATCTTGCCTTGTCCGGATAGATTAACCAAGCGATCAGAAAGGCCATACCGGGCAAGGAATTCTCTGCCCTTTTCGTTGCGTAGTCTGCATTCTTCTTCCGGGGTCATACCGGCATATTCATCCTCAATCCTTAAGCGGATGGCATGAATTCTTACAATGGGTTCCAAAGCCCCTGCCATACACGGATCGTTAAGTATCCGGGGATCGTTCATGTATTCTTCTACGGTTTTCATAATTCCAATACCTCCGATGGCCTGTATATACCAATAGCTGCCGCCAGTAGGCGGCTTGTAATTCTCCCGGATATTGACCCGCCTGACCCGTTCGACAGTCCATACCCTGGCAATATGCCCAAAGTTAAGGCTTACAATGAAGTCTAAGCCATTCACCGCAGTAATGGCAATATGGGCCGCATCTGTTTCGCTGGCGGGGGTTACCGCTTCCTCTTTGATATAAAGAGCCGCAAGCCTCTTTACCTCCGGTGTATCTTCCAAAAATTTGATGCCATAATCAGAAACAAGCGCCGCCATTTGCTCCCGCTTTTCCGGGTCCGGTTCATCATCTATTTCACCTGTGGTATAAATGGACGTATAAGGTTCAAACTTCCCGGCTTTTATCAGATCAAACACCTGCCGGACTTGGGCCTTGTATTCCTGATAATACGGCTCTTGCCGTGTTTCATAGTAAAAACTGAACATGGTCGTTTCAAGGTAGATTCGGGCGGCTTCCATTGCTTTAAATCCTACCCTTAATATAGCGTATTTAACTATGTTTCTCAATTGACAAAATCATAGGAGCACTAATTTACTCCCAAGGAGCGCAAATGGCGCCTGTCACCCCTCGGCTTCGTGGGTTTTGTAATACTCGTCATATTTATGGTTACGCCACATACCGTAGCAGGCTAAGGCCAAAAGCGGAACCGCCACAATTACCATTGCCCAAATTATCCACATAATGGTTATATTCTACCACAAACCCGCCCCCTCGTCAAACAAACAAAGCCCCCGAGCTGACAGGGCTCCTGCATTTACTTTTTTGAATCCCGAAAACCACAAAAATATTGATTTCAAAGTCTATGCGTTTATCCTTCAAAAGTTGACAAAAAGTTGACCTTTTCTTGACAATCAGTTTACATTTATATGATAAACCGTCACTATCAAAGCCGTATGGCTAAAAATATATTTGAAGGAGTCCTGTATGAAAAGATTTGCAATCGCTTCTCTTTTTTTGGTTCTTGTGTTACCCGGCGCGCGGAGCGCCCTGGCGGTTTCCGCGCAGGAAGCCGCGTCCTTTACGGTTCCTGCGAAGGAAACATCCCGGTCCACCGGTTTTGAATTCGGCAATACCATAGAACACGGTGGCAATGCTGATAACAGCTATTTCGGCTCGCCGGGTATGAGCTTTGAGCATTATTCCTTTCGGGATGATAAAAACTTCGGGAGATTTTCTCACGGCTCCTTTACGGTTCCGGTTATAGGAGACGACACCTACGATTTTCAGTGGGGATTTCTGTCCGGTCCGGCCTTCCGTGTTCGTTTTACGGACAGGCTGACACTGCACACCGGCCTTGGGTTTGGCGCAAGCGGATTATTTGCGTGGTACGACGAAGCTGACGCTGATTACTTCAAGTCGGCGTTTAATTTCGGCGTCGGTGCGGACGCGGGATTAAAGATTGACATCACCGACACCTTTTTTATCAAGGGCGGTGTGAATGTCACATGGTCATTCCTGGGTATAACGAATGTCCGCGAAAATGATAGATCCCACGGGGGCCGGGGGGAAACAAACAAAAACCCATGGGGGCATTGGACGCTGAATGCCAATCCCTATATCAGTTTTGGTGTCAATCTTTATTCTCCAAAACGGCAAATTCAATGGCCTGTTTATGAAAGACCGCAATACGGAAAGCCGCCCCGTGAAGAGGCCGCGCAATAGAGAAACCCCATGACCCTTAAGCGCAGGCTTTTTATCTCAAACATTATCATGATTGTACTGCCCCTTGTACTTATCTGGGTGGTGATGATTGGCCTTGGAATTGTGATGTTCGGCATACAGGGCATGGACTTCGACATGCCCCCTGCCGAAAAACAGCAAATATTTGAAAACTGGCACAAGAGCGGGCGGGTCATTTCGTTTATTTGGATGGTCCTTGCGATTGCCATTACCGCGGCGGTAAATCAGCTTTTAACGCAGAAAATAATCAAGCATGTTATGAAGCCTCTGGATACGCTCTCCTCAGGCGCGCGGCAATTCAGTGAAAACAAGCTCGGCTTTCGCCTTAATTACCGCGATGACGATGAGTTTCGCACGGTTTGTGATACATTCGATGAAATGGCAGCGCGGCTTGAAAAGAATGAAAACAACCGCCGCGAACTGATAGCCGGTATTTCCCACGATTTACGCACCCCCCTTACTTCAATCAAGATGAGTATTGACGGTATTAAATCCGGCGTTGCCGCGACAGCCGAACAGCGTAAAAAATATGTGGAAATTATTGAAAACAAAACCGGCGATCTGGAACATATCATCAATCAGCTGTTTCTGTTTTCAAAATTGGACATGGACGAATTTTCAGGCTCTGCACAAATGGTGAATTGCGGCGCCATGATGGAAGATTGCATCGAAGAACTGTCAGAGGAATATGAACGGCGCGGGCTTACGCTTGTTACGCAAAGATTGCCCCGTACCCTGTATATCAATATTGATCCGCTATTGTTCCGCCGGGTGATTATCAATATCCTTGAAAACGCCGTAAAATATAAAACTGTGGAGCAAGGACATATCATTATTGATTGCATCGAAGCAGAAAGCAATGGAACTAAAAACGTGGAAATAAGCCTTGCGGATGACGGCCCCGGTGTCGCGCCTGAAAGCCTGGAAAAACTATTCGACGTGTTTTACCGCGTTGATCAGTCCCGGAACAATGTTGCCCGTCCTGGGGAGCGCACCGGTTCCGGTCTGGGTCTTGCCATCAGCGCAAAAATCATCGCTAAAATGGGCGGCGCAATCCGGGCGGAATTACCTGCCGCAGGCGGGCTTGCGATAGTGATACAATTACCGCTTGCGGATACTTACCATGGCTAATGAGCGGCCGCGCATCCTTATTATTGAAGATGATGACACCATCGCCGAGCTTGAGCGTGATTTTCTCGAAATTAACGGCTTTGAAACAATGCGGGAAAGTGACGGCGTAAAGGGCATGGAACGCGCCCTGGCCGGCGGTTTCGACCTTATTCTGCTTGACCTTATGCTGCCCGGCATTGACGGCTTTCACATTTGCCGCGCCATCCGCGATAAAATCAATGTTCCTATTCTGATGGTTACCGCGCGGGGCGAGGAAACCGACAAGATACGCGGCCTGGGCTTAGGGGCGGATGATTATATCACCAAGCCCTTTACCCCCGCAGAACTGGTGGCGCGGATAAAATCCCACATTGCCCGTTTCAGGCGGATCCTTGAATCCGCAGGGGCTTCAGAATCTGCGCACACTTCAATAACGTCTAAATCCACGAGCGATATTATCGCAAGCGACATTATCGCCGGAGACCTTACCATCAATCCGGCGGCAAGGCGCGTTTTTGTTTCGGAGACGGAAATAGAACTTGCCAACAAGGAATACGAATTGCTTTTTTTCCTTGCTTCAAATCCTGAAATTGTTTTTGATAAAGAAAAACTCTATAACAAAATTTGGGGCGAGGATATGTACGGTGGCATTAATACGGTAAAAGAACATATCAACAGGCTGCGGAAAAAAATAGAAAAAGATCCGGCAAATCCCGTACACATACAAACCGTGTGGGGCGCGGGCTACCGGTTTTGCGGATAGTGTTACGGCAAAAAAAATGCACCGAACTGCCGGTGCATTTTTTCATTTATTCGATCTTTATTTCCGCGAACTTTTTTCCACCGCTTCCCAGAGCCCGTTAAGGTAGGTGGCGCCCAAAGCGCGGTCGTAAAGGCCGTAGCCGGGCATGCCCACTTCTCCCCAGATCGCCCGGCCGTGATCGGGCCGGATGGGGCCGTTAAAGCCGATGTCGTAGAGGGCTTTAATAATGGCGTACATGTCCATGGAACCATCGGTGCTCAGGTGGGCGGCCTCTTCAAAATCATCGGGGGTGTTGTAGCGCAGGTTCCGCACATGGGCAAAGTGGATGCGCCCCTTTAAGGATGCGATGATATCCGGGATATCGTTTTTGGGATTGGTCCCCAGGCTCCCGGTGCAAAGAGTAACGCCGTTGTGGGGATTGTCCACCCCCTTCATCAGGCGCAGCAGTTTTTCTTTTGTGTTGATGATCCGGGGAAGGCCGAACACGGACCAGGCGGGATCATCGGGGTGGATTGCCATGTTGATGCCGTACTTGTCACAGGTGGGCATGATGCGTTTCAGGAAGTAACAGAGGTTTTCAAAAAGTTTTTCCTCATCAACATCCTGGTACATGGCAAAGAGTTCCTTGAGATGGGCCAGCCGCTCCGGCTCCCAGCCCGCCATCACATAGCCGTTGGAGTTGGCCTGGATGGCGCTGCTCATATCATTGGGATCGATGGTGTCAACAATTTTTTGATTGTAGGCCATGGCAGTACTGCCGTCACTCCGTTTCCGGGCCAGGTCGGTCCGGGTCCAGTCAAAGACAGGCATAAAGTTATAACACACCAGTTTGATTCCCGCCTCGCCGAGCCGGGTCAGGGTGGTAATATAGTTGTCTATGTACTTTTCCCGCTCAGGGGCGCCGGTCTTGATGGCATCGTGGATGTTGACGCTCTCAATCCCCGCGATAACAAGCCCCGATGCTTCCACCTCCGCCTTGATGGCGGCAATGGCTTCCCTGGTCCACACTTCCCCGGGCTGGGTGTTGTAGAGGGTGGTGATCACCCCGGTAAGGCCCGGAACCTGGCGGATCTGTTCCAGCTTTACCGAATCGTGTCCGGTTCCGAACCAACGCATGGTCATTTGCATATGAAACTCCTGCCCGTAGTCTATCATGCTTGTATACCAGTTGTCAAACAAAAAAATTTTATGCAAGCCGGGGCATACCACCAAAGTCTACATCAAAGGCGTTTTTTTCTTCTTCCGGGACAAAGTAATCGGAGAACCTTTCCCGCAGCAGCTTTTCTTCTATATCAAGCTGATGCAGATGGGCATTGAGCAGCTTCCGGGCCTTATCGGCGTCCTTTTCCCTCAGGGCGGAAAGGATGTTCCGGTGCTCGACGACCTTTTCCCCGGCAACCCCCGCAACCCGGATGGTCAGCATCCGCACCCGGTGATAATGGCCGCTTATACCGGCC
Organism: Spirochaetia bacterium; assembly: GCA_026002025.1. Next base: position 19,245 of record BOAU01000017.1, read on the forward strand.
GCAGCTTCCCAGCTCAGGCCCTGGCCCGCGGCCTCAAAAAAAATCTGGTGGAACCGGTCATCGTAATTGATAAAATCAGTATAGGCGCTGCGATCCAGGACCGCGCGCTGCATTTCAAGGAGGGCCTCCAGTTCGGCAAAATGCGCCGGGCCGCAATGCCGCAAAAACGGCTCCAGCACCGCTGTTTCCAGGCTTTCCCGGAGGAAGAATTCCTGTTCCACCCGCCGTAAATCGATCAGGGACACCTGGGTCTCTTTCTGGGGAATCACCTTTACCAGCCCCTCCCGGGACAGGTGGATGAAGGTTTCCCGCACCGGGGTCCGGCTCACATTGAAGCGGAGGGAAATTTCCTTCTCGCTGATGGCGGTTCCGGGGGCCAAATTCAAATTGATGATGCTGTCCCGCAGGGCATTGTAAACAGAGTCCTGCACCGTACCCGAACGAAGCCTGCCTGATTGTTCCATTGTTAAAGTATACACTTTTATGGGGAATGGGGCTATCCGGCGGGATTAATCAGGAAATACCACCCCGTAATTGCCACTGTTTTCCTCAATTCGTCCTGTTCTGACCGCAAACGGAACGCCAAATTAAGCACCCGCCCATCCTCCGAACACTGACTTGGCTTACAATACCGAACAAAATGATCCTTAGGCGCTAAGTGCATGGTCATGGGTCAGCTCCAGCAACAATTCGCTATTATTATTTTCTTTAAGATTTTGAAGCGTAGTTGAAATGGTAAAAATAGTATGGTTCTTTTTAATGCCTTCAATGAGAATTTTTTCCGTTGAAAAAGGGATAATGGAAATAACCGCGTAATCGTCGTAATTATGCCATTCCGCAATAGCCCGGCCTGAATCATCGACTCCGATATCAGGAGGGGAACCTCGGCCTTCGGCCTCGGCAGAGGATACCGGGGCTTTATCGAATTTTAAATAGGCGAAAACCCCCAAAAGAAGGGCTCTTGTTGCCTCAAACAGCGCCCGGTCCTGATCAGCTTCCAGAACCCCGGCTAAATAAGCAAACCTTTTATTAAAAACATCCATACATACTACCTTATACGATAAAGATAGCCTAAATACGGTCGGGTGTAAAGGTAACAGGACAATCCTGCCCTCCGCCTTTCCGGTTATTTTTGAACAAAGGGCTATCCCGTATAGCATTTTGCGGTCATTTTCGTTCAGTTGCTTGACGGTTTGGACCAAATCGACGATTTCGGGGCTCAAAGGTGATTTTTCCTGCCCGGTGGCATGGAACCAAAGGTTCCAAACCAAAGGTTTCCTACAAGGCTGTTTGTAGATGATGACTCCTTGAGGGAACTTCGTCCATGCTAACGAACTTCCAACCATCTTTTTCAAGCTGGGGGCGTTCTTCAGCTAAGTGTTTGAGATACCCTTCTATCCCGCCGTATTTTTCGAGTAAAGTTTCGCGATTCTGACGAACTTCCGCAATAATATCTGTATCAAGACATTTCATTCCTGTTCCTCCCCGGAAAGTTCTATTAAGGCTTCGGGGGTAATCAGGAGGGGCGTCCATAGCCCGTGCCGTTCATTATAACCCCGAACCTTTGCATACGCATTAACCCCTAAATGAGTACAATTCCAACTAAGTAAATAGTCAATGCCGAAAACAACACTAGTGGATAAATGAAAACAATCAAGTCTTGCTTTTTCAGGTATATCTAAAATCTTTTGATAGATACCGGCAAGTTCTATTGTTTGTTCTGTCGTGGGCAGCAACGCGATGCCTTTAATTAGATCAAGCCGTTTTTGCGCCGCTTCCGGATCGCCTTGACTGCACTCATCAATAACATGCTGACTGATGAACAATTCGTATTTGTGCCGTTCCTGCTCCCAAAAATTCTTTGTTACGATCTGCCGCCCTGCCATAACCGGATCCCGACTGAGTCTACTGGTTGCCAAGCTTGGAATAGTGGTCTCTACATAGATGCGTTCCCTATCATTATCCATATCCTTAGTATAAGGGTAAACTATGTAACGGTCAATTGCGGAAATAGTGTATCCACGATGATATGTAAGCCTTCAACGCCCTGTCAGTCCTCGTTCAGAGAGTTAAAAGCTGGTTTTTAGGGTCCCGCCTGCCCCTCCCTCCCTATTTTTCCGGTTATTCTTAAACAGCTAGGCAATCCCGTATACCATTTTGCGGTCATTTTCGTTGAGTTGCTTGACGGTCTGGACCAAATCGTCAATTTCAGGCTCATAGGTGATTTTCCCGGCGGTTTTTCCTGCCCGGTGACATGGGACCAAAGGTTCCTGGTATTCCAGGGTATAAAAAAATGCCAGGCTGAAGCCACCTGCGTAATATTTGAATAATGAGGATGGGAAGGTGGCACAGGTAAAATCGAAACCGGAAAATTGGTACTTACATCGGCTATCCTCCCAGGAACTTGAACAATTCATAGATGAAGCCAGAAATGGGAAGGAAAATAAAAAAGCTTTCATAGGGGCGGTTGAAGACGATGCTGCGAATCGGATAAAAGCGGTCTGCGGTAAGGATGTATCAAATATCATGCTTGAAAGCGAAGGTGTGAGACATTCGTATAAAAGAGCGGATCATAATCTTCGGGATGACGATCTTTTGCATATTGTTGATATAATCAATACCGCAACAGACATAAAATTATCGATTACTACCCACCAAAACAATGAATGTATTGAAATCAGCAAAGATATGGGCGAAAAAATCACCCTTGTTATGGAACTTAGAATACATTACGGCGGTTGGTTAGCATTGGTTACGTGCTATAGGCACAAAATATAGAGGCGGAGCGACGCTTCGATGCTGCCCATAAGGCCCCCCGAGCTTACGCCGAATGCGTCTTCGCCCACTTTCCTCTATTTTCTAAATATAGTCCAATCCGGCTTTCTTGTCAAGGAACGGGTTAGCGCCGATTAGCCGGAAAAAGCCACAGCTTACCGTGACTAGCCAATTTTCCCGTTTTTCGCCCGGCGGTTACCCCCCGCCTTTCCGGTTGTTTTTGAACAACTGGGCTATCCCGTACAGCATTTTGCGGTCATTTTCGTCCAGTTGCTTAACAGTCTGGACCAAATCGACGATTTCAGGGCTCAAAGGTGATTTTCCCGGCGGCTTTTCCTGCCCGGTGACGAGATATTCCACCGAAACACCCAGAACCTGGGCTATTTTGACGGCGTTTTCGGTAGTGGGCATGTTTTTGCGGACATTCAGATAGTTATCAATGGTGTGTCGGCTTATACCCGATAAGGCGGAAAGCTCCTTGACCAGCATATCCCGGTAGGCAAGCTCGGACTTCAAATTCTCCCCGAATCCCATATTTTGATAATAAGCTAAACAGCATAATCACCTATTGACTTTATTCATAGATAATGTATTAGTATATAGTTATTCAAATAAACATAATTTGTTAATTATAATGCGTTTTCGCATAAGGAGAAGTGTCATGAAGAAGCTGCTCGCCCTTGCCCTGCTTTTAACCGCCGCCTTTGCCCTCTATGCCGGCGGCGGCAAGGAGGAACCGAAGGCCCCTGTTCCTGCGGCAAGCGGAACCCAGCAGACGGCCCCGGCCTCTCTGCCTACTCCGGCCCCAACCCCTGCTCCTGCTCCGGTTGCGGCCCCTGTTCCGCCGCCTCCGCCCCCGGTCCCCCAAAACCCCTATGCCGGGAAACGGCTTGCCATACTGATCCCGGAAGGGAAAAACCTCAGCGCCGCCGAGACGTACCTGACTAGCTTAGTGCAGGGCGTTTTGGTCACGGACCTGAGCAAATACTCCGCCATGACGGTGCTGGACCGGCAAAATCTGGAAAAGGTACTCAAGGAAACCGAAAGCGGTATCTATAAAAATGAGGAAGATTACCTAAAGTTGGGGGAAATCGCCAATGTGGGCTATGCCTTAACCGGGGCGCTGACCAAAACCACTTCGGGCTTTGCCTTGCAGGTACAGATTGCCGATACCGCCAATGGCGGTGAAACCGTAGCATCCTACAGCGGCTCCTGCACCGCCGGAGAACTGGACAATTTTACAGGTATCAAGAAAGCCTCCCTGGACTTGCTTACCCAACTGAAATTTGAGCTTAACGACCGGGACCGGGCAGCCCTATTAGGGGCCGGATCGGAGCAGTCCCAAAAAGCCGAAACCGCCCTTGCCCAGGGCATTACCGCCCAAAAAAGCGGGACCGACCAGTTGGGGTTGGTTGTATGCTATTAGTATTCCCACTAGCGTTACTACAATAGATGGAAGAGCTTTTTCTGCCCAAAAGTTCACGAGTGTTAATATCCCCAGTAGTGTTAATTATATTGGTCGTGATGCTTTCTCAGATAATGATGATTTGACCCGTATCGCTATTGGCGCAAACGTAGAATTAGATTATTCCTTTGATTTTTCTTTTGATAGTATTTATAATGGCAATGGCAGAAAAGCAGGAATATATAATTATGATAAAAAAAATCGGCGTTGGAGTTATAATGGAGTAGAAATTAGAAAGTAATGGAATATAACGAACACGACAGCTTTTAAACAGAATAAATATTAAAAGAGCCTTGCAACATTTCTGAGAAGTGTTGCAAGGGAAGTTTTATAGGAGGGAAAGATGCCTTGGGTAATTCAATTGAATGGGGAAAATTTAAAAACTGTTAAGGAAATCAATGGCTTACAGGATGCTGAAATCAAAAAGCTCAGTCTTCGCCTGGTTAATTCCAATATCAATTCTATTGAAATTTTGATTAACCAAAAAAATGAAGTTATGTCACTTATTGACAAATGCAGGGATATAAATGGCTCAACAAAGCCTGTTTGTCGGAGAATTAAAAAAGCGCTTGAAACAGGAGTTTTCGAATTTGACCTGCTCCGTCAAATATCTGGATGGTTTAATACATCCAAGAATGGTGGTAAAGAACTGGGAGAAATTATAAAAAAGCTTTTCTACGATGAAACATTTGAAAGATTCACAGTATATGACAATCAACAGTTGGTTAATAATTTCAGAGGAATATTTTTGCCTTGGCTTATACGAGTATTTCAACATGTTGATTAGAGAGCAGAGCATCAAGAAATATTAATGGAGGCTTCTATGCTTTATAAAGATTGCTTTACCCAACCGATACCCGGCAAGCGGTTATATCACTATACTTCAAAGGGCGGCTTTCACGGAATACTCAAGAACAATGAGCTATGGGCATCACACATTCGTTTTCTTAATGACAGTGTTGAATTCACCCTGGCCTCCAAATTATTGAAAGAGCGGCTGGCAAAAAAGAGGCAGGGGGGACTAAAGTATAAAGCTGATTGGAAAGAGGCTGTAGATCTTACCCTCTTAATGGACGCAGATGAGACGATAGAATATTTGAAAAAAAGTGATGTGTATGTATTCTCCCTTTCCCAAAATCACGATAAGTTGAATATGTGGAGCCGGTACACCGATTCCAAGCCCGGATTCTGCATTGGTTTCAATACCGATTACTTAAATTCTTTCATTACAAATGGCAAGAGCGATGTTCGTATTGCACAGGTTCTTTATAAAGAAGAAGAATATATACCATTATTGGACAGCGTGATTGATGAGGCTGTTGCCCAAACTGATAATGCTGTTGCCAACTCAGAGGAAGGAATTGATGTCAATCAGAAATTTTCTGAGATAACCTATGCGTTACTTTTGGAAATAGCGCCTGTCATAAAAAGCAAGGATTTTGATGATGAAGAAGAATGGCGAATCATCATAAAAAACAAGTCAAGAAAAGACGCTTGCCTTAGGGAGTCGAATTCCGCATTTACCCCCTACTATAAGTTTTCTATTAAGGAATCTTTCAATAAGGTAATCGGAGGAATTATTATCGGACCTTGTGGTGATAAAGAATACACCAAGCGATCAGTTGATTTTTTGCGTATGAAAGCAGGATTGGATTGCCTTATTGAACATACGGAACTTAGCTATCGTCCAAATTAAATATTTTATTACCGGAGGAAAAGACGAAATTATCAGAGTTGCTCTATAAAATCATTCTTCGTGTTACTTTATTTTATTACTCATTACTTTTTTATTTCAAGCTCGGCGATTACGGTCTGCAAGTCCGCTTTCTTTTTGTCCTTCTTTGGCTCCGGCGGGCGGAACCAGAGGATGCTGACCGATTCCGCCGCTTCGATGGGCTTAATCTCTCCGTCGGAAGTCACGAATGTGCCGGACAAATCGAAAACGGTGGCAAGGCCGATGGCGTCTGCAAGGGAACATTTGTAGGTCGCCTTTATATGGGCGGCTTTCTGAAAGACCAGATCGGAAATGGTGTCAATAATGGTTATGGAGTAGGCATCTACGGCGGCAAGGACTATCGTGGCGATTTCAAGGCCCCTTTTCCGCAACTGACCGTAAAAAACTTCAAGCAGGTTGCATAATCATGAAAAACCTCCACTATTTCAATTATATGGTAACTATGGGCTCTGCACAAGGTACTACGAGAAGTATCAAGGAAGTATTTATGGGAAGAAAAAGGCGCCGGGCGCCAAATGCAGATCAACCTTGAAGCAGGGAGATTATTGAATTGATAAGTTCAGCGGTTTTTGTTTTGGAAAGAAGCCCTGCCGTATATGAAACAAGATTTTTATCTGCGGTAAAAATCTTATTGGGGCGGATATAACTATTCAGCGGGAGGGAACCGGATATGAAGTCGGTATTGTGTAACGGCAGCGCAAGGGGATCTGATTTGTGTTTGCTGGTTATTTGGCAGACGATGAGATCATCGCCCGGAAGGTCCGCAATAACAAACGCCGGACGGCGCTTGCTGCCGGAGAGGTCGGAAAAAGGAAATGGTATGACAACAACGGCGCCTTTTACAAATCCTTCCATGCCTCGTCCTCTTCCTGAGTATTCCAATCTTTTGCCAGAGCCGCTTCGCTTAACAGCATGGTTTCAGGAATTTGCACAAACCCTTGGGTTGTGTTCGATTCTGTTTTCAAGGGTTGTTTCAGGTTCTTCTGTTTCAAATACCCGACAAAATCCGCCACTTCGCCCCAATATTGGGGCGAAAGGCTCCCGATCTCCTGTAACAGCGCTTGTTCAGTCATTGCATACCTCGACGATATTAGTCCCATTCATTATAAACATACCGCGAAAAACCGGTATTTACAAGGGGGCACTACGAGAGGCGCCAAGGAGGCATATATGCATAAAAACCATTCTCCGGTAAGCGGTTTGTTGTTATTGCTGGTATTCTTCGTAATCTCCTGCGCCACCACCGCCCCCATTCCCGACTGGGCACAATCCCCCGCCGCCATCACCCAGGTGTACCCCAACGACGCCTACATCGCCCGGCGTGGACGGGGCCAAACACGGGCGGCTGCGGAAGCCGCCGCCGCTGCGGAAATCGCCCGGTATTTTACCAGCCAGATAAGCGCCAATAGCAGTTTCAGGACAAGTATCAGTGAACAGAACGGCGTTATCAATGAAAGCCGGGAAACCGAAGAATCGGCCTTTGTTACATCGGAGATAAACCTTGCGGGGCTCCGTTATGCCCCGGACGCCTTTTACAACAAAGCGGAAAACCAATGGGAAACCCTGGCCTACATTGACCGCGCCGAAGCCTGGACCCTCTACGAACCCCGCTTTAAAAAACAAGCCGATTCGTTCCGGGCCCTCTATGATGCGGCGGAAAATGAGAATGACCTCTTCAAAAAAGCCCTGCGCTGGCTCGCCGCAGCGCAATATGCCGGAAGCGCGGAATTCGAGGCGGCGAATACCTTTGGACAGATCCTGGACCCCGCACGAATGAACGCCGCATTTGCCGATGTCCGCAGTGATGCTACGTCCATTCCGCAGAAGATCGATGATGCCCGCAGAAACGCTGATGTTTTCATAGACTGCCCCGTGGACTTTGAATCCGCCATTGCCAATGCCTTTTCCCGCGTCCTGAGCGCCGAAGGTTTTCCCGTAGCCAAAGCCCACGCCGGAGCCGCCGCTGTCTGCACCATTACTGTTGACGAAGGAATGCAGCAGCGCGATTTGGGCATCTTTTACTTCCCCTCGTTGCAGGCGGTGTTTACCGGCAGCTCCGGTACGCTTTTCACCTATAACGCCTCTGCGGAACGGGCCGGCGCGGTAACGGCGGACGTGGCAAAACGGCGGGCCTACACCGCACTTGCGGAAGCGGTGCAGAAATCATTTCACAGCGAATTAATTGCCAACAGCGGCAATAAATAATTTAGGAGGTTCAATAATGAACAGGCAACAAAGGAATACCGCATTTTTTGCGGTAATATTGATGATGGTTTTGTTTGCGGGGTGCAAAACAACGGACGCCGGGACGCCGGCAGCGGCGGTTATTCCGTCTGCGTCAAACGTGGATGTCGCGCCGACACGGGCAGTTGTCAGGGACTGGAGTAACCGGAGCATGGGAATACCTTCCACACCGGCATGGCTTCAGGCCCTGGTTTTGGGTAATACCGGCCCGATAAAACAGGACTTCGGTATCAATGGATCGAACCGGGTAAAATTCATTGTTGCGCAAAACCGCAATCGGGAAAGCGCGCGGGTTCAGGCCGGCCTCCTCTTTGCGGCCAAGACGGCAAACGAATTAAAACAGTATGTTGTCACCGGCGCAGGATCGGTGCTGGATGGCGGGGAATTGGACATTGTGGAAGAAATCGCAACGGCAACAAAAGTAACCATTGCGGGGAACGAGAATGTCGCGGATTTTTGGCAGTTAGTCGAAACCGAAGATACGGCGACCCGTCAAAAAACGCAGGAGTATTTATACTACATCGTTTACAGTATGGAGGAATCTACCTGGAAAGCGCTGGTGCGGAAATATACCAACGACATCATCGATCAGCTTCCCGATAGGGCGGTGCAGACAAAAGTAGCCCAGGCCTTTGGCGATATTGACGCCGCCGCATCCCGCGAAACAATGATGACCGAAGCCCAGTTCATAGTCCAGGCCGATGCCCAGCGCCTCGCCGCCGAACGGGCCTATGAATTGGAACAGGCACGGATCAACGGGCAGACCGCCGTTGCCGTGGCAGCCGCGACACCGACTGCGCAAACCAAGCAGGAAATCTACGTTTCAGGGGACCCCGCCAAAATCGCCGCCGCCAGCGTAAGCGCCACCGATGTCGATTGGATAACGGCATTATCAACCGCCGCAAGCGTAATGTCTCAGACAGGCAAATAAGCAAAACAGGCCACGCACCGCTTCCGGGAAACCGGGAGCGGTTTTTTGTTATTTCGGCAAAATTTTTTATCTTTAGTCTGTTTTTTCGATCCAAAACCGCTACTCAGCGCCCTATATAGGTGTGGTATAATGTATACCATGGAGATAAATCATATGGAGAAGGATAATATGGGAAGTGTGTATGCGGAGATTACGCTAAAGAACGCCCTTGATGTAGGCAACGTTCAAAACGGGTTCATCACGAAGGAAGAGGTCCATGAAACAACGGTACGGGCGCTGGTGGATACCGGTGCGTGGACACTGGTTATCCCTGAAGATTTATGCGGCAAATTAGGGCTTAGAATCAGATGCAAGAACGAATCAACCGTTGCCAACGGCGAAACGGTTATGAGCAGCATGAGCGAGGGGATAGAGGTTCACTGGAAGGATCGCTCGCTGATATGCGATGCGGTGGTCCTGCCGGGTGCGGACGAAGTGCTCCTCGGCGCCATCCCCCTGGAAGGCCTGGACCTCATCGTGGATCCCCGCAGAGAGAAATTAATCGGCAGACATGGCGATACCGCCTTACATACGCTTAAATGAGTAATCCGCTTACTCCGTATCCGAAAAATTTCTTAAAATGACACATTTTGAAATTCTGTAAGATTCTTCTTGCAAACTGTAATAATCCTGAGTATAATAGACATAATTGCACCTTGGGTGTAGCTATGTCTTTTTTTTTGTAAGGAAGGAGTTGCAAATGATCCGAAAATCCGTGATTTTTTTTGCGCTTGTTGTCCTGGTGGGATCATTTGCATCTGCCCAGGATCTGAAAATTGATTACCAGTACAATGTGACTGGGGCCACTGCGGGGAATCACCTGACCTATTCCGGTAACCGGCTGGTGGGCGTAACCAATGATGCTTTTGACGCTGTTTCCGGCGCTTCAAAGCAGAAGTCAACCGCCATGTTCACCTACTACCAGACCGATATACTGGGCAAGGCCGCTTTCCCCGGCGGGCTGCGGAGCCTGCTCCTCTACCCGGTAGCCGCCGATTCGCTGCGGACCGATGATTCCCTCAGCGTCACCAAGGCGGCCAGCGGGGTTATCACCATCCAGTACGTACACCGGGGCACTGCCTACGGTATCATCACCGACAATAAAGGCCAGATCACCTTTGACCGGAACGGCATTGCTTCTCCCGGCCGGAGCGTCCAGCGGGTCATCGGTTATATTCAGGGCACCAGCCCCCAGCAGATACACGCAGACTTTTTAAGCGGCGGCAAGCCGGACTATGCCAAGATATGGAATGCGGGTACCAGGGGCGGCACGATCGGAAATGTCACCACCGGCGCGCAGGCCAACGACTTTCCGGCCGCCGATTCCCTGTTCTATTACACCGGCGCCTTGCAGTTTGATTTCAATAACAACATCTTAAAAATTACCGGTACCCTGAAACCGAACAAGCGCTAATCAACCAACCCCGCCGCAAGGCGGGGTTATTCATTTAAAAATCTGCAGGCCCAATGGAATCCATGATAGTATTACTGCGAATACAAGGATGATGATCCCTCCTGCAGTAGAACTGTTTTGCTCTGCAAAACTTGTTCGCTGCGCAAAACTGGTTTTTTCGGCTTCTGCTTCTTGAGGAATCTCACTCAATTCGATCATCAGCTTATCAATACCGGCGGCGATATTTTTTCTATCAATAATATGTTTCCGTTCTGTAATCTGCGCGAAAATGCGGAAAGACTCGCCCATCAATTCGCCAAAGGAGCCGGGGAGCCGCAGGTCCTGCCGGATAGTCACACGGGAAAGCATGATCAGCGCCTCCAGGGTCACTCCCCGGTGGATGCCCGCCAAAAGCGCCCCGGAGGTAATCCTGAATATTCCCAGGGCAACTATGACCCTGCCGTAGGGTACCAAAAGATTGAAGGCAACAATGCCTAAAATGACCAGAATGGTGATCAGGGGATTGTGTTTCTTCCCCGCAAGCCATGCCAGAAACCAAAAAAAGAAAAACTGTGCAACCCTTAAAATCGTATTGGAATTAAAAAACAGGGCGGGCATGATCAAGAGCCCGGCGATACAAAGGGCGCGGCTGGAAAAAAGCCGCTGATACCATTCCTGCCGGCGCAGTCTGAAATTGCTCATAGGGGCCTCTTTGCACGGGCCGCATACCATTGTGACCGTGTGGTAAAGTATTCGCAGAACAGCCCCAGGGCGATGCCGGTGACAAGCCCCATGGCCAAAAAGGGCGGCGCAATATACCGGGCGCTTCTACCGAAAATAAAGAGCCGCGCCAAAACCAGTTGGGTAAGATTGGAGATCAATGCCCCCGC
>BOAU01000018.1 GCA_026002025.1 Spirochaetia bacterium
GGATAAATACCATTTCTACCGGCCCCATCAGTCTTTGGATTTCTTGACACCGTCGGAGTTTTCCGCCATGCTGGGGGTATCCATTCCCCATCGGGCCGCTGTGTCCTATATGTAGTGAGTACGGACACCCCCGTTGACCCTCTCCCCACCGCTCCCCTACAATAGGCCATGACGCCGTGTCTCCGCATGGAGACGCTTAAACTTTTCCTATCGGAAAGCGGCCCGGAGGGACACATGGCATTAAACTGCGGTATCGTGGGGCTCCCCAATGTGGGGAAGTCCACCATCTTTTCGGCCCTGAGTTCCGCCCCTGCGGAGGCGGCCAATTATCCCTTCTGCACGATAAATCCCAACATCGGCATCGTGAATGTTCCCGACATCAGGCTGACGAAACTTTCGGAGCTTTTCAAGCCGGAGCGTACTATACCTGCGGCGGTGGAATTTGTGGATATCGCGGGCCTGGTCAAAGGGGCGTCCCAGGGCGAAGGGCTGGGGAACCAGTTCCTCTCCCATATCCGGGAAGTGGGGGTGATTGCCCAGGTGGTCCGCTGTTTTGACGATCCCGACATCATCCATGTGAGCAATAAAGTGGACCCCGACGACGACATGGAAACCATCAACGTGGAGCTTGCCCTGGCGGACCTGGACACTTTGCAGAAACGCCGAGACCGGGCGGACCGGGCCTTAAAAGTCCAGGCCAAGGCGGAGCAGAAAAGCGCCGAGACGGTGCTGTCCGCCCTTGCCAAGATAGGACCTGCCCTGGAAAACGGCAAGCCCGTCCGCTCGGTGGATCTGAGCGATGACGAAAAGGCCGCCGTCTACGACTGCCACTTTATCACCGCCAAGCCCCAGCTTTATGTCTGCAATGTGGATGAAGCGGGAATGAAGGCCATAGCCGGCGGCGGCCAGGCCAACGCCTATGTTGAAGCGGTGCGGAAGCGGGCCGCGGCGGAGGGTTCCGAGGCGGTGTGCATCTGCGGCAAATTCGAGGCCGAGCTGGGGTCACTGGAGGATGAGGCGGACAAGCTGGCCTTTCTGGATGAGCTGGGCCTTAAGGAGTCAGGCCTCAGCGCCCTGATACATGCGGCCTACCGGCTTTTGGGCCTGCGGACCTTCTTTACCGCCGGGGCAGACGAGTGCCGGGCCTGGACCATCCGCGCCGGAGACAGCGCCCCCAAGGCCGCCGGGGTCATTCACACCGATTTTGAAAAGGGCTTTATCAAGGCCGAAGTCTATTCATACAACGACATTATCCAGTACGGCACGGAAGCGAAGATCAAGGAAGCGGGGAAGTACCGCATTGAGGGGAAGGAGTACACCGTGCAGGACGGCGATGTGATGTTCTTCAAGTTCAACGTCTAGTCATCAATGTCCAAACGGTGCCGGGCGCCATGTCTGATAAACATACCATACTGAAAAATTCCTTCGGTCATACTGAATTCCGCCCGGGGCAGGAGGAGGTGATTGACGCCATCCTCGCAGGGCAGGACGTTTTGGCGATCATGCCCACCGGGGCGGGGAAGTCCCTCTGTTACCAGATACCGGCCCTCATGCTTGACGGGCTCACGGTGGTCATTTCCCCCCTTATTTCGTTGATGAAGGATCAGGTGAACGCCCTCACCGATGCGGGAATAAAGGCCGCATGCCTCAACAGCGCCCTTTCCCCTGCCGAATACGTTGAAGTTATCAACGGCGCCGCACAGGGAGATTACTCCATCCTCTACATAGCCCCGGAACGGCTTTCCGGGACGGAAATTCAGCGTTTTGCCGATGCCCAAAACATTCCCCTTCTGGTGATAGACGAGGCCCATTGTGTTTCCCAATGGGGCCACGATTTCCGGCCCAGTTATCTTCAAATTGCCGAATTTATCCGGTCCCTGAAAAAGCGGCCCGTCACGGCGGCCTTTACCGCTACCGCCACGAGCAAGGTTAAAGAAGACATCCTCCGGGCATTAAAACTGAAAGAGCCCCATACCCTGACCACCGGCTTTGATCGGGAGAACCTCTACTTTGGGGTGGAAAAGCCCGGGGACAAGGCCGCCGCCCTGCTGGAATTCCTTTCAAAGCGGAAAAACCGTAGCGGCATCGTCTACTGTTCCACCCGGAGGACCGTGGACGAAGTTTGGGGTCTTTTGCGGGACAAGGGTTTCCCGGCGACCCGCTACCATGCGGGCCTTCCTGATCACGAGCGTCACGAGAATCAGGATGATTTTCAGTATGACCGCAAACCCATCATCGTGGCCACCAACGCCCTGGGCATGGGTATCGATAAGTCAAACGTCTCCTTTGTGGTCCACTACAACATGCCCAAGAACATCGAAAGCTACTATCAGGAGGCGGGCCGGGCCGGACGTGATGGGGGGCCCGCGGAGTGCGTCCTTTTTTACAGCGGAGCGGATGTGCGGACAAATCAGTTTCTTATCCAGAATGGCCGGGAACTTGGAGAAGGAGAGGAAAGGGACGAGGCCCTTATCGCCCATAACCTGGAACTCCTCAAACAGATGACCTTCTACGCCACCGGGACCGACTGCCTCCGTTCCCGGCTCCTCTCCTATTTCGGGGAAAAGCCCCCCGCCTTTTGCGGGAACTGTTCCAACTGCCTGACCAAATTTGAGGAGGCGGACATCAGGGTGGAGGCCCAGAAGATCATCTCCTGCGTGTACCGGCTCAAACAGCGGGGACGGAGCTTTGGGAAGACAACGGTGATTGACATCCTGCGGGGCAGCAAAAGGGAACGGATCTTTTCCATGGGCCTTGATACTTTGAGTACCTGGGGCATCATGGCGGATACCGATGCCCATAGGGTGCGGGTTATTCTGGATTACCTCGTGGACAGGGGCTATCTTGCCATGGAGGGCAATGAATATCCGGTGCTGGTCCTCTCTGCCGCCTCGGAGAAAATTCTCCGGTCAAAGGAGCCTTTAATAATGATGGTCCCCAGGGAAGCCGTTCCGCCCCCATCGCATAAAAAACCTGTTATCCTGGAACTGCCCCCCGATGACGAAGTCCTCTTCACAAAGCTCACGCGGCTGCGGAAAAAGCTGGCCCAGGAAGCGGGGGCCCCCGCCTACATCATCTTCCCCGATTCCAGCCTGCGGGACATGTGCCGGAAACGGCCCGTGACGGAACGGATGTTCCTGGAAATCAGCGGGGTAGGGGCCGTCAAGAACGAAAAATACGGACCCCTCTTTACCGCACTCATCCGGGAACACGAGGAAGAAACCGCCGTTATCGGGGAATAGCATGATTCGTGCGCAAAACTTGACCACAGATCAAAAAAGAAGAAAAACCGTAAAGGCGAAGAAGTCGAATAAGGGAATACCCCGTATGGAACTATATTGGAGGATCGCGCCGTTGCGGAGGCCGCTCCTCAAGGCTTAATCCTTAAAACGCATTAGTTTTAAAGAATTTTCCCCTCCGATGCAAGCAAAACCCCCACCCAGCGCCCTATATAGGGTAAACCGCAGCAGCGGTTTAAACCGGAGGTTTTATGAGCAAGATCAAGTTTTCTTACGATGATGACATCATCAACCCCTGCTGGGACAATGTCTTCAAATCCGTGTTTACCCGTGACACTGCCCCCTCACGGGGCGCCCTGCGGCAGGTGATCTCGGCCTATATCGGCCGGCCCGTGGAACTGCTCACCGTCACCGCCAACGAGCCCCCGCCCACCAGCCTGCGGGACAGGCAGATCCGCTTCGATATCGCCGTCAAGTTTAACAACGGGCAGCTGGGGAATGTTGAAATGACCACCAACCCCAAAACCTGGGAATTCCAGCGGCTGGAATACCATGTGTGCAAACTCTTTGCCGGCCAAGATATCCGGGGGGACGATAAAAGCTACAAGGATTTACAGCGTACTTACCAGATATCTCTGCTGAATGAGTCCCTGTTCAAGCAGGATGATGCGCTGATCCACCGGTTTGAGTATTACGATCAGGAGCATAACTTGTCCCTGGGGGGCAAGACCACTATAATAACGGTAGAAATAGAGAAGGCGGAGCGGATAGCGATAAAGCCGATAGCGGAAATGAGCAGTGCGGAGCGGTGGGCGGTATTTTTCCGGTATATAACGCAGCCTTGGCAACGGGAACTGGTAAACGAGCTGGTGGCGTGTGAGGAAGGGATAGAAATGGCGAGTGAAGTATTATTGACGGTAAGCCGTGACGAGGTTGAGCGTGCAATGCTGGACCATGAGTACAAGAATGCCCTGGACATGCAGAGCCTGTTGGTAGAGGCCAAACGGGAAGGACTGGCGGAAGGTGAAAACAAGGTTTTGGAACTTATGGAGCAAGGATACACCTCAGAACAGATTAGAGCAGAATTATCCTCATCCAGCGAGGAAGAAAACCGCCATGGCAAGTGAAGAATTATAACCGCGCCGAAGGGTCTTTCCTTCCTTATTAAAAAAACACAAGCCGCCTACTGGCGGCACACCTACTGGCGGCACACCTACTGGTAGCACCTCACAGATACTCACGGACAAAGGAAAGGATAAGAAAGCGGAGTCCGTGGCGTCAGTGAGGTCAGTGGTTAAATCCCTAGAACTTATACCCGCAGGATACCTTAAACTGGGGGCCTAAGGCGTATATATCCTTAATGTAGGTATAACGGGGGGCAAGCCCAAGGTCGAAATCAAACAGGACTTCTCCGCGGACATAGAGCCAGGAAAGCAGGTCATAATCTACACTCGCCCCGGCTTTTATGCCCAGGGTGGCGCTTGTGTAAGTCGATCCCAGAAGCTCAATGTCAATGCCCAAGGTGGGGCAATGGTAAGCTTCGGGAGCAGCGCAAAGGGATATTTCCCATAAACGCCGATGTACAGGGGGCCAAACTGGCTGCTCCGGTAACCAAGCTCGACCTTGGCATAGGTTGCGTCAAAGAACGCGAACGCGCCGCCGGAATTTTCGGACCCCGACCATTGGGTGTCTTCGAAATTCACGGTTGCCAAATCCAACTTGCCGTTTACGCGGGTGTAGGTATAGTGCAGAAACGTATAGGCGCCGCCGATACCGGCGCTGAATTTGAGTCCCGGTGCATCGGCCTTGGCCGGCTTTTCCGTTGTTTCCACTTTTTCTGTGACGGCGTCACGCTCCGTTACGGCCGCGGCCTGATCCGCGGCGGCGCTCTGCTCCTGGGCAGCACTTCCATCCGCAGGCGCTTCGCTGCCGGAGGCTTCCTGGGCGGATACCGCCGAAACGATAAGCGCCGCGGAAATCAATAATGCGAATACTTTCTTCATCAAAAACTCCTTGTCTGGATTACGTGGGGGTATGCGCCATAAAAACGGCATATACACCCCTAAAAAAAGCCCCCAAGACTTACACCCTGGGGGCTATCATTTTACGATATCCCCCGGACCGGAAATCCGGGGGATTGCACTGCTTAACGCCTATAGGCTAAGCGTTATGGTGTGGGCTGAGAATACCCTGTACTGATACCGACAGCAAAGCTGTAGTCATAATAGTTGTTATTGTACCTTGCCCGCACATAAATCGTGTCACCGGCAGATAGAGACCAGCCAACCTGACCACTATTATATGCGTCGGTCCAACCGCCAATAGTGGTTGAGCTTCCGCTGGCCGTATATACTTCGAGGTCAACAACCAGATAACAATTACCATCACCACCGGCACCGGAATAGCCGTTTCTCCACACGTAATAGAAATTAGGGGTGGTTACATCAAACTTATACCACTTGTCCTGGTAAGCGTTGGAGCTGTAGATATACTGCGTTGGCGTCCATGTGCCG
Organism: Spirochaetia bacterium; assembly: GCA_026002025.1. The sequence continues at coordinate 5,753 of BOAU01000018.1, forward strand.
CTGGTAAGCGTGGTGGGTACAACTCCAATCGGGACGGGGGTATCGCTTATCCCCACCGCATAGTTGCCGTAGCTGCTACTGTAATACGATGCTTGTACATAAACCTTCTCCCCGGCGGACATGGTGAACTTATACATCGGATCATAGGTGTTGTAAGAATTAACCAACTGGCCTCCATTTGAGCGATACAGTCTGGCATATATCCCAGCGGGTTTAGTACCGGTCCAATAACTGTAACCATCATCCCTCCAAAGATAGTAATCACCGGCGGAAGGCGCCTCAAACTCATACCAGTCAACTGTGGAACCGGTAGTGATTTCGCCATTTGCCCATGTGTTTGCATTGATCTGGGTAACGACAGTTTCAGGCCTGACCTGGTCGCTTATCCCGTTGATCCCAATCGCATAGGTGCCGGTATGGGTGCTATCAGTCGGAGTTACCCTTACATACACCTTTTGACCGGCACTCAACGACCCTAATGATTGGCCGGTAGTATAAGCGCCGGAGTTGTAAGCAAATGAATTAAGGTTGCTACCCTCTGAATATGCAGCAACATTAACACGGGCAGTTTTAGTACCGTCGCCATAGTTTGATCTGTCGTTGTTCAACCACAGATAATAGTTACCATTGGCGGGCGCTTCAAACTCAAACCAGTCAACGTCACTGAGGGCAAGGTCATCCGCTTTCCAGGTGTTGTTGGTAAGCGCTGTGAATGTCGTTCCGGGCTTGGCCGCATGGGAGGGGCCGATACCGATCGCATAGGCGCTGAGATAGGAGCTATTAGCCCCCTGTACGGTTATAGTAATCTTCTCACTGGCAGTCATACTGACTGATCGGGGAGAACTATATAAAGTCTGAACATTGGTAAATAATGTACCTCCAGCGTTCCGAACTGCGCTTACGTTGATACGGGCCGAGTAAGTACCATCACCGTAGGTTGCATTAGCGCCGCCAGTGTAGCTGGCATTTGCATAAACATAATAGATACCGGCGATGGGTGCGGTAAACTCATACCTCCGAGTTGTAGTGGTGTTGAGGAGTACCGGGGCCGGTTCCCATGTGTTGAAAGTAAGCGGAAGGATTGATGTCGGGTCATACACCGCTGCGTTCAGGGTTACGGAAGAAACGGACGGCACCGTGGCGAGGCGGTAGATTTCAACAGTATTACCAGGATTAGCACTAACGAGCGTGAGGGGATACGTAATGCTATTCAAATACACCGAACCGGGTTGAACGATATTGTTGGCGCCGGTAGCGGTTACGGTAATCGGATCCTGCTTATCAGCCGCGTCATAGGTACCGGCAAAGACATAAGGTTTATGTCCGGTAATATAACTACCTGCCGTTAAACTAACGAGGGTGCCGGTCAAGGTAACAGTAGTGCTTTCATTTCCGTGGTTGGAGATTATCGAAATTTTGTTAAGATTTTGGCTCCACGGCGTATAAATAGCATTCGTCTCGGCTGGGGTTGTCGCTTTGAAGCTGAAATCCAGAGAACCGGTTAATACCTTCTTTAAACTCTGGGAAGGCACCTGTATCATCCAATCATAATAGCCGTCTACATCGGGTGTATCGGCAATGTCGCGCTTAATACCGGCATAGTCGGCGGTGCCGTCATAGACATCGGCTGTGGCAGCTACGCCATTGCTCTTCACATAGACTTCAGTCGGTATATACGCTGTAGGTGGAACCGTAGCGTTTGAAGAATATTGTATCCGGGCTCTACCTTTTAAATAAACGTAGGCAGTCAGTTGGCTGTCCGAGAACACATAGTTTTCCGTGCTGGTGGTTAAACCGGGGAAAATATATACCGTTTCTTTCCGGTAAATATTCAGGGTGCTGCCGTTAATTTGGCGTCCGCTGGTCAGCACAATATCCAGGGTGTAAATACCGGAAGCAAGGGTAATTTCCCCCGCGTTCGTGGTGGCGCTGATCGGAACGTAGGCAAAATCTTTCAAGTTGCGAGCAATGGTGCCGGTGCCGGCGTCGTCGGAAGTCAATGTCAGCGCGGCGCTATCCAAATCGGCAAAATCAATATCCCCAAAGTTTACGGAATAGTGGAATGTCCCTGTGGCGTTCACGTCTGCCGTTTGATTCAGGATGATGTTTGCCGTGGCGGTCTGCCCCGCAACAACGGTTACCGTGGTAGAGCCTTTAGCCGAAGCTTTGTAGCTACCCATGGTCCCGGTATAGGCGGTAACGGTAATAACCCAGGTCCCGGGCTGGAGTGTTAGTGGAGCTGGCGTTCCGGCGCTCGGATCGAGGACAACCGTATCTGCGCTCTTGGTAGCCTTAACTCCATAGGCAGTAAAATTGTCTCCCGCAGGAACCAAGGTCCGCGCGGTGGAATCACCGATTTGGATCTGGACGATCCCTGCGCCATCCGTGACATCGCCCGCCTGGCTTTTCGATAGATCAGGATTGAGGATATCGACGCAGCCGGCAAGCAGTAATAAACCTGTTAGCGCAATGGCGCTAACCGCTTTAAGTGCATTTTTCATTCTTTTTCTCCTTAAAATTCCACCGTGAACCAAATGGTCCGCGAAAACTGTCGCCCATCTCTGGTACCGATAAAGGTAATGGTATGCTCATTCCCGTAGGTATAGGCTGAGGCAGTCAGGTTCAGTATGTTACTGCCGACAGTGAACGTACTTTGATGAACATTATCAATATACCAATCTACCGACGTAAACCCGGCGGCATTAATCACCAGATTCTTGGGCTTTCCAATACCATGGGCGGAAAGCTCGATTATTTGGTTTGTAGGCACCACATCGGCGGTCCCATCACTAAAATTGAAGGGAACATCCTGCCCGTTGCTGGGAAGCCCCACGGTGATATTCACCGCGGAAGGACTCTGCTCAATGGTTACCTCAAAGGTTGCGACTTTTTCCCCTTTGACAACCCGTACAGTCTGGAGGCCAACCTTGTTGGGGTCGTATCCGCTCAGATCATCCGGCGTAATCGTTTCGATTTTTTCCGATCCGTCCTGATAGGTTCCGATCACCAAAATGTCATCGGCCGGGTTGATCGCTTCCCCATAGGCATAAGTGGTTTTAAGAACTTGAACGCTTATGCGGGTAAGCACCGAGGACGGGGCGAGCGGTCAGATCCGTATCGTCGGGTACCGTCACGGTAATCGTCCGATACTCGTCATCAATGGTGCCTCTGCTTTCACCAATAACAAAGCTGACGATCTGGTTCCCCTCTTGGGATATGGGGTCAGTGCACCCCACAAAGCCCAAGAGACCGACACATAAAAGTGTGAGTCCAATGTACAACGCAGCCGGACTCAGTCTGCCTGAATACCTTTTTTGCATAAAAAGATACTCTCCTTTACTTGAGATATTTCTAACAGGACAACGCCTGTCTTTGCCAAGGGGAAAAAAAGAAGGGCATACCCCCATCGCGGGATATGCCTGTGTACTGAGAAAAGGTCTTACCGGTATATAATTTTTACTGGAATAATTCGAATTTAAGCGTATACGGGGGGATGCAGCACCTTATAGCCTTTACCTTGCGGAGCGCCCTTCTTTTATGCTATAGGTTGATGATACGGAGGGATATCACCATGGAGCAGATGACCTTACAGGAAAAGCTCGCTATTGGGGTTAAAAGCCTTGATTTACGAGAAGCCGGACAATTTGAGGAAGCCGACCGGGTATGGAAACAAATCCCCCTGGCCCCCTATCTGGCGAAATGGTGCAAGGACATGATCGGCCCGGAGTTTTTGACAAAGAATGGCTTTAACCTTTCCGAGGCGGAGGCGGAATATGGACCGGAATGGCTTACTCGTTAGCATAGTCAAGAACGGGACGTGTACGAACAGCGCGCCGTGAATATGACCGCTGCACAAAACCCGTATCTGGAAAAACAAAAGATCGCGCTGGGTTGTTGATTTTGGTCATTTAGTGGTATAATGGCCGATAATATGATAGATTCTTCCCGTTTAAGCAAATATTCCCTCTTCGGCGGCCTTATGATGGAGCAGATCGATGAAATATTGCCCCTGATGAAGTATGAGACATACGCCGCGGGGGAAGATATCATCACCGAAGGGGAAAAAAACGACCGGATTCGCTTCATTATTTCCGGCCAGGCGGAGGTGTTTAAAAACGCTCTGGTCCTGGCGGAGTGTCAGACGGGGGACATCGTGGGGGAGATGGAAGTCCTGGACATGCTGCCCTCGGCGGCTACGGTTCGGGCCATAAACCCTGTGGAGATCGCCTCCCTCTCCAACACCACCCTGCACGAAATCTACAAACAGGACATCAAAGCCTTTTCCCTCATCGTGATGAACCTTGCACGGGACCTCGCCCGCCGCCTGCATCGCGCGGACGAACTGGCAACCGGGAGCAAGGGCGAAACCCTGCAGCGCTCCGAGTATTTCATCAGCTAGAGCAATTCATCCTGTAAAGCTTTTGCCTCGGTAAGCAAATCGATCATTTTACTTCCTCTTCAGGGAGAAATACCTGTATCTGTCCTTTTTTGAAAAGCCCCTTGGTCCAAAACCAGGTGATGGGCAGCAGGATCAGGATGAGGAACCCCTGGTAGACCGTGAGCAGCTGATCCAGCGGAGGAGGGGGGGCCAAAATTTTAAATACCAGATGGATAGCAACCAGCAGGATCATCGGGAGGATCAGAGCCTTGAGGCGCCCCCGGGTCTGTATGCCGCCGCCAAGATTACTGCCGAATATCCCTACCGCAAGATCGTCACACTGGTACAGATGGTGAGGAGCCTGACGATGCCGGTCTTGCTGTAATCCAGTAACACGATGATCACCAGGATAAAGATGCTGCCCCCCAGGGCGCCCCAGCGTTTATCCCCGGTCTTGAGATTCATGGTTCCGGCCTGTATCTTTTTTGAGATAAAGGGGGATACACAGATACCAAACATGATGCCAATGGACATGACAAACATCACCAGCACAAAATCCTGGGCCGTGGCCTGTGATAATTGGCCCAGGCTGAGCCCCACGGCCTTGATGGCCGAATCCGCGGCCATGGTTTCGTAGGTCACCGCCCCCACCACCGAAAGCCGCCACCAGGGCCAGGGGATGCCCAGAAGGGCAACCAGTGAGAAGAGCCCGATAACAATGGCCAGGGAGGGGACAATGGTCGCGGAAACAGAAGCCTTGACCACGGTCATCAGTTTTTCCCGTGAATACCCCTTTGCCAGCGCCCTTTTCCATGATTTCCGCATGGAAACAACCGCAAGACCGGCCACATAAAGAATACCGATGATCGCCATTAAATAGATAAGCCAATGGTTCGTGGGGTCGGTGTGGTTCGTGGTTAAATTCTAATTTTTTATCCATGTCCTACTTTTTAGTCATCAGTTGGACTCCCCCGCGCCACACGGCGCTAATATTTAGTGTATCCGAGAGGTTCACCAGCGGGTCGCCGTCAAGGAGCAGCAGATCGGCGCGAAGCCCGGCAGCGATGCGTCCTCGGTCATTTAAACCGAACCGGCGCGCGGGCACGGAAGTAGCGGCACGAAGCGCTTCTATGGGCGTAAGTCCGGCGGCGGCCAAGAGCTGCAGTTCATGATGCATACTGGCGCCGTGGGCAAGTCCGCCGTAGCCCTCACCGGCTTCCGATACATCCGTACCTGCCAGAATGTCCACACCCACATCGTGGAGCGCTTTGACATTGGCAAAAACAACACCGAGGTCCCCTTCCGGGTAGATATTCATCGAATCGGAAAGCGAGGCAAGCCATTCTTCGCTCAGTTTGGAACTCACCCGCTCATCGGAAGCTATCACCGCCCCGCTGTTGCCGAATATACTGTTGGCCGCCGTCAATGTAGGAATAACAAACATACCGGAAGACGCAATATCATCAATTACTTCCCGTGTTTGCGGGTTATCAAAAAACATATGCGCAAGCCCGTCTGCCCCGGCCGCGGCGGCCCTTTGGGCGTTCTCGGCAGTTGTTATATGGGCAATGGCCAGTTTGCCATGTGCGTGGGTTGCCTCAACAGCCGCGATGAGACCCTCATCGTTTAATACCGGAAGACCGGGATAACCGACAAAGGCGCCTTCCTCAATAATGATTTTAATGTAGTCGGCCCCGGCGGCGATCTGTTTGTTGACAAATTTGGTTTCCGCTTCCTTAGTTTCCTTGGGCGGGTAAGAAGTAAGCCACCGCAAAGCCTTGATAAGGATACTATTCTGATATTGAGTTGGGTGGCCCCCCGGAGCGGTAACAGCCATTTCCGGAGATCGCATATCCGCAATATCATTCTGTTCGGCTACCTGTTTACGCTCACTTTTTGTCGTCCGCCCGTTCATTGCCAATTCTGTGGTAACCCCGAATTTCAGCGCGTCTTTTAGGCCGTCCACGTCGGTATGGGTGTGGGAATCGATCAGACCCGGCATCAGCGTTTTGCCTGCCGCGTCTATAATCGCCGCACCTTCGGGAATGTTGCCGCCCACCGACTGAATGATTCCGTCTTTTATGACAACGGTCGTGTCGTCAATGACGTTTTCGCCGTCAAAGATTTTGGCGTTGATAATTGCCGTAACCTCATCCGCCGGGGCCGGCTGTTTGTATTCACAGCCCCCAAAAAAGATTGAAATGATAATTGCCGTAATGGCGATTATACCACGAAATCTATTATCCATGTTTTTTCTCCTTTTCACGAAAATCGCCGCCCTCAGCGTTACCGCCGACCAGCTCTTCCATACGTCTGATAACGCGTGCCATATAATTGTTGAAGTTATCCAGCTCTTCCCCGCTAAGGCAGTCGAACCCAAGGCCTTTTTTATGCTTATGGGGATTGCCATCCATTTCGCTCAAGGCGGCCGCGCCCTCTGCAGTCAGATTAATAATGGAAGCGCGCCGGTCATTCTTCGATTGTTCCCGTGTGATGCACCCGCGTTTTTCCAGTTTGTCCAGCAGCTGTGTCACCGATTGCTTGGTCATCCCCGAAAGCTCTGTTAATTCTTTTTGGGTGATTTCCGGCTTCATTTTCAGCAGCGATAAGATACGCCCCTGCCCGCCATGCGGATTGTTAATGCCCCGAAACATTTGCTTTTGATAGCGGTTACTCAGCACCTGCAATCGTATAAACAGCGCAACGGCCTCTCCCCTTTTTTTGTTCATCTGCCCACCCTCCTTTCATCGTTATTTATAGTCAAGTACATGACCGTCAAGCACTTGACTATATGGTAATATGGGGGATTTAATTTGTCAAGGGGTTTGGTAATTTTCCAACTATTTTGCAAAATATTTGAAATACTTGAGCTGGTTCCAAAATAGAAACTAATTAACCACAGACCACACGGACGTCACAGACAAGGAGAGGATAGGAAAATAGGAGTCCGTGTAGTCCGTGAGGTCTGTGGTTGAATTTTTGCTAATTCCTTCCGCCAAGTTTGACGCCGCCGCGCCATATCGTATTGATGTTCAGCGTATCCGTGATGTCACTCAGCGGGTCGCCGTCAACGAGCAGCAAATCGGCGCGGTATCCCGCAGCGATGCGTCCGCGGTCGTTTAAACTGAACCGTTTCGCGGGAACGGAAGTTGCCGCCCGTAACGCCTCGGTGGGGGTAAAGCCCGCAGCGACTAATAGCTGCAGTTCGTGATGCAGGCTCACGCCGTGCGCCAATCCGCCAAGACCGGGGACCGGTTCCGATACGTCGCTGCCCGCCAAAATATCAACCCCCGCATTGTGCAGTGTCATAATGGTGGCATACGCATTCTCCAGTTTACCTGCGGGATAGACGTTCATACTGGCGGACATCGATTCGAGCCATTCTTCGTTGAGCCGTGAGCTGACGCGCTGGTCCGCGGCAAGCCAAGCCGCGTCATTGCCGAAAGCGGAGGAAAGCGTTACCAGTGTGGGGATAACAAATACATCGTTCTTCGCTATATCGGCGACAAGCTGTTCGGACGGCTGGTTATCAAAGAACAGGTGTCCGAGGCCGTCTATCCCCGCCGCGACAACGCGCTCGGTTTCGGCTGCGGTCGTCACATGGGCGATCGTCAGTTTGTCAAGGCGGTGCGCTTCGTCAATGGCTGCTTGAAGCGTTGCATCGTCCAGCACGGGAAGCCCCGGCCAGCCGATGTTGTCGCCGTTTTCAACGAGGATTTTAATGTAATCCGCCCCTCCCTTGACGCGCTTATCGACAAGTTTCACCGCTTCTTCCGGCGTGGAAGCGGAGGGGAATTTGAAAAAGTAGCGTATCAGCAGATTGTTGCTGGAACTCTGATACTCGCTGGGATGGCCTCCTTTGGACGTGATGCCCATACCGGGGGAGCGCAAATCCGCCATATCGCTGCTGTCCGCGACTTTTTTGCGTTCATTGGCCGACCAGGTGCCGTTCATCTCAAGCTCTGAGGTAATGCCAAATTTCAACGCGTCTTTCAGGCCGTTCATATCGGTATGGGTGTGGGAATCAATCAAACCCGGCATCAGCGTTTTGCCCGTCGCATCTATAATTACCGCTCCTTCGGGAATTTTGCCGCCCACCGACTGGATTATTCCGTCTTTTATGATAACCGTCGTGTCGTCAATGACGTTTTCGCCGTCAAAGATTTTGGCGTTGATAATTGCGGCGAATTGTTTTTCACCAACATACGCCTTGCTTGAACAACCGCTCAACGCGCCCAGCGCGATAAGCATGGCGGCAAAAACCGCAATTGCTTTTTTGTAGTTCATCATCATTCCTCCTAAATTTATTTTATGTCCTGCTTTTTAAACAGCAAACTTCCTAGAACAGTTCCGCCGATTAAGTAAACGAACCCCACGATAACGCCCTGCAACACCGCGCCGCTTTCGGGCGTGATGGAGGCGAGGGCAGACACATTACCGGAAATCCAGAAACTTGACAGTGATATGACATCCTCCAGTATAAAATCGATTGTCATTAAGATGGTCGGCAGCACGGATGCTGCGCAAATCGCAACGGCAATGGACGCGCCGTTGCTGCGCAACCACATTGAAACGAGGACGAACACCGACGTATACGCAAGCAGCAGCAGACCTTCGCCGAGCAGCATGGTGACTGCGCCGGAAACGGCGACAGCGGAAACAGCGGCAGCGCCGGATGGGTCAAATCCCCAAAGGGCCGTTCCCAGCGCAAGGGCAACCGCGATGTGGACGGCATAAATCGCCAGAACCGCCGCCCCGCTCACCGCAAGCTTGGAAAGATAAATCTGAACGCGGTTAAAGCCCTTGGAAACGTAGTTTTTCATCGTGCCGTTGTGAAATTCGCTTGATACGAAAATCGAAACAAACACGGCCAAAACAGTGGGGAGAAGCGCCAGGCCCAATGTTTCCGCGAGAAAGGTTGCGCCGCTTATATCATCCACGATTGCCGACATACCCTCGGCCCCGCGGGTCTGCACACCCAATTGTATGGCGATTGCCATAATGACCGGAATCACGGCGCATATGAGCATACAGACATAAAATAAACGCGACTTTTTGAGTTTATAAAACTCCGATTTGATGATGTTCATTATTTTTTTCCTCCCATTAAGTCCATAAAGTACCCTTCAAGATTTTGCTCCCCGGGTGAAAGCGCCGACACCGCAAGTCCGTTTGAGACAAGCATTTTATTGATGTTCGCGGCTTCGTCAAGGCGGTCGTACAAAATAATCGCGCCATCTGGTCTGCTTTCAAAGTTCGCGCTTACGGAAGTTCTCAACAGCTGCTCCGCTTTGCCCGGATTATCCGTAACGATTTTTAAGTTGTGGCGGCATCTGCGTTCAAGTTCCTGCGCCGTAAATTCATCAACGAGTTCGCCCCGGTGAATAACGCCGTAGCACGTCGCCATCCGGGAAAGTTCGTCGAGAATATGACTGGAGATCACCATTGTCAGCTTTTTCTCTTTGTTCAGTTTCAGAAGCAAATCACGCACTTCTTTGATGCCCATTGGATCAAGACCGTTCATCGGCTCGTCTAAAACAAGAAACTCCGGGTCGCCAATCAGAGCAATAGCTATCATCAGCCGCTGTTTCATACCGAGGGAAAAATCCCTTGTTTTCTTTTTCCCCAGGCCGGAAAGCCCGACAAAATCCAGTAGTTCCGGCACGATGCGTTTTTCGGCGCTGCCGATTAAGATGCGGTACACCTCGAGGTTTTCATCCGCGGTCATTGCCGGATAGATAGCCGGATTTTCAATCGTGCAGCCAATCCGGCGGCGCTGTTTTTCCAGGTCGCCGCTCCCGAAAAGCCGCATGGCGCCCCCGGTCGGTTCGGCAAGCCCGCACAACATTCTCATAAATGTTGTTTTCCCTGCTCCGTTTTCACCGATAAACCCGTAAATATCCCCGCGCCGGATGTTGATATTCACGCTGTTCACCGCGGCTTTCCCCGCGAAGGTCTTGCTCAAATCTTTTGTTTGTACGACATATTCCATTTGAATTGCCTCCATACTTGATATACTGAGAATACACCATGGTTATTAAGTGCCGATTAATGAAAAGTAAACTTTTTATTAAATCTTTTCCGTTGGTACTTACCTTTTTTCTTGGCAAGTTGAATTTTCGTGGTATAATTTATTAGCTGAAATAATTTGAGCCAAGCATAACAAGAATTACTTCCACCAATACTACATATACACCAGACTAGAAGTAATCAATGTTACCGTGCCTTGTAATTTGGTGATTTTAGTGGTACAGTAAGGGAAGTGAGGAAATTATGTCTAATACCGAATTGCTTTTGAAGGAAATTGAGGGGCTTCCGGCTCAATATGTAGGTGAAATCCTTGATTTTGTGGGTTATCTCAAACATAAAGCCCACCCGGCGGAGCAGGCGTTCAGGGAGAACGGCGCGGACGCCGCATGGGTCAATCCGCTAAAAGGCAGGGCGAAGGCTTTGGGATCAAAACTTACCCTTGATCGCTTTATGGAAATGCAGGAAGCGGATAAAAAGCTGGAATTGGATATTGAGTCATGACCTATGGACTTGCCACCGCCCTTGATATGAAAGGCGTTTTTGTTACTGCTGATGGTGGATTTAAGGCGCCGGAAGCTGAGGAACATGCCCCGGTTTCCTGGTTCCGTTCTCCCAAACAAAAGGGCTGAATCCGTAGAGACTTTGTTTTTGTTCAAATCATAAAATGCCAAAATTTTCACTCTTTCTTCTCTTTCGGTGTCTCCCAAGCAAGCCCGGTCTATTGCTGGATAGAACCCGGTGTCAGGCACCTTTTGTATTCCCGAAGTCAGGTACGGGCAACACGGAAACCCATGTCGTACCTACTGTCCTCCGGCATGTAACTGCACCGAGAGGCCGACCGTAGGACCTTGACGTTATCCATAATCCAACTACCACCACGTAAAACACGACCAAAATTCGGAGAGGGTTCAGAAGTGGGGCCTGTAGGGTCAATTTGCGCGTCAACATCAGCACCGGGACAGTACCTGTACTTGACCCACCAGTTACTGTTCCAGTCCCAACACCATTCCCAAACATTTCCGTGCATGTCATATAAACCCCAGGGATTGGGCGGGAAACTCCCTATATCGGTGGTCATTTTCCCGTGATAATTTGCCTGCTCAATGGTGATGTTATTTCCTGTATTGAATGGCCCGGTGGGTCCCGCCCTGCAAGCGTATTCCCATTCCGCTTCGGTGGGAAGACGGTAGCCATTTGCCTTACGGTTCCAAGTGGTATCATCTCCATTTATTGTATATGCTGGAGTCAAGCTCTCTTTTTGGCTCTGGGTATTACAGTACTGTACCGCATTAAACCAGCTTACATTTTCCACTGGCAGATTAGCTCCCTTAAAGCGGCTAGGGTTATTCCCCATAAGAGCTTCGTATTCCCGCTGGGTTACTTCGTATTTTCCTATATAGAAGTCGCCCACCGTTACCTGACGGTAAACCTCTTCATCATACCTACCGACCTCCGATAATGGGCTGCCCATCATAAAGGTTCCGCCCTGTATATGTACCATCTTCACTACCTTGTGTCGATGTTGTTCATAGTTTACGGTTCAACTCGTTTCCGGTCCCTTGGAAAAAGGCTGGCTTCTTTTACGTTGGGAAGGCCAAGGAGTTTCTGGGTAAGCCGCTCGCAGCCGATGGCAAAGCCGCCGTGGGGGGGACAGCCGGATTTGAAGACCGCCAGGTACCCGGCCATATCTTCCGGTTTAAGGCCGAATTTGGGGAGCGCCTCCACCAGTGCATTGTAGTCATGCTGCCGCCGACTCCCGGAGGTAATTTCAAGGCCCCGAAAAATAGCGTCAAAGCTCATGGTCGTGGCTGCGGCCCCGCCATTACCGGTATTGAGGGGATAAGTATAGAAAGGCCGGTTCTGCCGTGGAAATTCGTTGATAAAGGCTAAATCCGACCCGTGTTCCCGAAGGGACCATTCGCAGAGGAGCCGCTCCGCTTCGGGGGTGATGTCGAAGATCCGGGCCGAAACGCCCCCGGCGTTTCGGCCCTTCGTGCGGGCGGCTTCGGCGTTGACAATCTTCAAGGTCTCTTCATAGGACACCGTGGGCGCCTTGGTAACCGAGGCGGGGTCAGGAATCACGGTGTTCCACAGGGCAATATCAGCGGCGTTTTTATCAATCACCTGGGCAAAGATATAGGCCAAAAGGTTTTTTTCAAGTTCGATAAGTTCCTTTTCGGATTCGATAAAGCCCATTTCCACATCAAGGGAAACGTATTCACTCAGGTGCCGGGGGGTGTCGTACTTTTCCGCCCGGTAGACCGCGCCTATCTCAAAAACCCGCTCAAGCCCGGCGGCCACCATGGTCTGCTTGTAGAGCTGCGGCGACTGAGCAAGGTAAACCTTGCGCTCAAAGTACTTCACTTCGAAAAGGTTGGCTCCCCCCTCGGTGCCACTCCCCACGAGCTTGCTGGTTTTTATTTCGGTAAAGTCCTGCTGCCTTAAGAAAGCCGCAAAAGCTTCCAGGATGGTAGATTGAATTCTAAAGATTGAACGGATTTTGGGGTTCCGTAATGATAGAGACCGATTGTCTAAAATTGATTCAATGCCGATTTTGGAGACATCTCCATTGACCTGAAAGGGAAGATCCCCCGCAGCCTTGCTAACACATTTCAGAGAACGGAGCCGGAGTTCTACCCCGCCAGGGGCCTTGTCGTTCAATGCCGGAATGCCCCGAACAATAATCACCGATTCCAGGGTGAGGTCTACCCCCATAGATGCTTCTGCTTCGGAAAGAACCAGTTGGAGCAGCCCCGACCGGTCTCGGAGGATCACAAACCGGATGCCCCCCATATCCCTAATCCGGTGAACCCATCCTGCCGCTTCAACTTCATCCTGGGGCTTCTGCTGCGCCGCCCCCAACATATCCTTTGCCAATAAACGCATATGTGCCTCCGAATAATAGGTAATACTAACTATTCCTGTCTAAATGTTTCAATATCGGGGGCGGTTCCCACTGTGAGCATATATTCACTGGCAGCGCGCCAACGAACATAAGGGACATTCTTTAACGTGCCCTTATCCCTGATGAATATGGTGCCTCTTTTTTCATCAGCAGTAGAGCTTAATTCTTCTGAATACCCTTTAAGGGCAATATCTTTGGTATAGCTGGAGGGATAATCCATGTCGAAGGGACGAATTGACCCGCTAATGGTAATGGAACTATAGTCTATTACCAAGCGGCCCTGCGTCTCCCATGAGAAGTATGGGGTTCTGGTGGACACCCAGGATTCTTGTAGGTAATAATCAAAATGTTCAACTGGATCCGATGTATAACCACAAGCGAAAAGTGTGAAAGCAGCAATGAAAATAGAGGCCACTATAGCCATAAAAGAAAACCGGTTTTGCACGTTATGTTCCCCCTTGTCTTTGTTTCTTTTGCAATTTAATAAATATACTTATTTTTTTTAATAGCTTTTTAAAGCCATTTTTTGGAATGCAAATAATTACGATTATTATAAAAACAATAGCAGGAATAATATACCCTATGTCAAAATTTAACGTTTTCTCATTATCAAATGCCATCCGGGATAAATATGAAAGGATAGAAAATCCCGATATAAACGTGAATAGCATACCTATAAATTGAATTACCTTTGAATTCCTGTTTACTGTAATAGAATTGGATACTTCACTATAGTTCTTTAATAATTCCCGCTTGCGATCATAATCAGCTATTATATCGCCAATACGGAATTGTGTATAAATAAAGTCCGCTTCCTTTTGAGCTCCTAAATAATAATAATTCATTTTTTCAAATAATGGTCTTGTATTTATAAAACTCGTAAACATTTCTTTTATTTCAGGCATTGTAGGCTTATTTTTAATTTGCTCATTTATTTTTTTATTTAAAACTAAGCAAGCTGTAATCTTAAATATTTCTGTTTCCAAAATACATAAAATATTTGCTTCGCTGCTAAAGTCCTCATTATCTCTATCAGGGGCAATTCTATTATAGAATATATCTTTTTTATCTTCTTTAATTACATAATAGTACGAATAAATAGACGCATAAGCTTCGTATGAGCTATACATATTAAAGGCATCAAAAAATTTTATTTTCTTAATAAGGTTAATATTGCGATTATTTCCTTGTTCCATTATTTCATATTCATCGGTGTTTTTAGACAATTCTATTTGATGGCTGTATATATCATCTTCTTTATATGCTTCAACTGCTAATATATTAAACAGTTTATTATTATTTTTTCCCATTGCCTTAAATTGCTTAAAATCTGAAAATACAATATGATATATCTTTCCAAGATATTTATAACCGATTTTACTTAAATATTCAGAAAAGATGATATGAGATTTTTTATCATTTACAGTCGCATAACACTGCCCATTAATATTACACCATAATTCATGGGATTGGTCCATTAGCAATGTTAAATCCTGGTAATTGATGTCAGGCACCACAAAATAAACAATATTAAATGAATCATTCTTAAAATACTTTCCTGCGTCAATTGTTAATTTGCTCTGTACACAAAAGAAATTATAACAGCCATGGGGAATGAATGTCTCGGCGATTTCGTTTTCAATTTCGTCTTCATATAATATAACCTGGCCAAATAGTAAAGGCGATCTTACTGTTTTAATATTGCTGTTCTCTTCTGTAAAAAGTAATTCATAACTGCTATGTTTTTCGATTTGTTCGCAAAATATTTTTGAATATCCTAATAGATTTGATTTATTATCATATTTAATGTTTTTTATTTCCTGGGCAGTATTTCCACAGATTACAGGATTGTCATTTGATTTATCAAGAGAAGATAACGCTATTTCCAAAGGGATTTTTGCCTTTTTCTTATTGCTTTTTAAAGCCTCACAGGGAATGGCAAGGACTAAATCAAAATTATCTTTTTCCATTATATACTTACCTTTAAGGTATCCTCATAAACTTTATGTTGTCTTCCATATCTCTATATTTTTCCAGTCCAAGGATATTTAAAAAATGTTCCCCGCCAATGGTAAAGGCATAAGATACGATATCTTTTATTTTGATTCTTGAAAATTCATCAAGCAGAATTTTAGAAAACTGTTTTGATATTCCTTTTTTCTGATATTCAGGAAGGATGGCTACGGACAAAAGAAATATGTAGTTGAGGTCATCTTTTAAACCACAGATATCTATACTTGCGATATCGCCATCATACACCTTTTCCCCTTTTATAACCTGGCTGTAAAATTTTTCAGTAATGGGAAAATAACACAGATACCCAACAATCTTATCCTCATCCAGGGCAAAAATGTATGAATCTTTGTACGCTTCATAGCGGTCAATATCACTTTGTATATCAGAGAGTCCGTTTTCGTGAAAAACAGAATGGTCTATTGCTTGAATAGTATCAAAAATGGTTTTTCTTGTCAAATTTTTAAGGTTTACCCCTTCTTGCCATTTTATTACTTCTATCTTTGCCATTATAAACTCCTGAGATGCAGAATACAATGGTTACCGATTTCTGTCAATAGCACGATCCGCAGCTTGTTCAACCTCAGTCTGCCTTTCTGCTACTAACTCCGCTTCCCTCCGGGTTTTTGCTTCCGCTTCCTCCCGTGCGGCCCGATTTGCACGGCGAATCAATACGCGGGCGGCACGCCAGGAAAGGTGTGCCTTAGGGACCTTCTGGACATCTGGCAGTTCTTCTTCACGCACTGCGCGTTCCCGAATCTCCGCTTGCTCTTCTTGCTTGTGTTGTTGGCTGCTCTGATCTTCCTCCATTGGCTCACCATCTGTTTTTTTGGCATTGCTTAACACCTTGTCTTCAAATGAATCCATATACACATCCTTTAAGCTCTTGTTTTTCAAACAATATCATTATTTCCTATTTTATGCAAGACACCATTTTTAAAATTATTTGAATACCATATTTTATCAAGATTAACATCCATAATTTTTGAGTATAAATATTTTAAGGTTTGATTATGTGAACAGACTATCACCGCATTTTTGCATATAACTTGATTTAAGTATATATAAAAACTATCAATTCGTTCAGAAAAAGATTGAAAACTTTCTCCATTTGGCGGTGTAAGACTGTAAATAAATTTATTATTATTAAAATAGTGTGGATTTTCTTTTATTGCTTCTTCTCTCAGCTTTCCTTCAAAAATCCCCAAGCCACGTTCTATTAATCTATCATCAATCAAAAGGCCGTTTTCTATCGGTATTTCTTTACAAATGTTTTTAGACGTGGTCAAACACCTGCTCGCTGGTGAAGATATAACTACCGCTCTTTCTGATACAGATGAATTGTATGCAGAAGTATCAATAATACAATTATCAAGGTGTACATCCATTTGACCAGTGATAATATTTTTACTATTAAAGGTACTCTTACCATGACGAATTAAATATAAATCTTTCATGTTTTGATTTTCACCTCAGTTGGTCTTAGGGGGAAACATTATTGAACTCATCAAAAATTCTGCCCAATTACCCGTTTTTATATTATTTATGGAAATATTATCAGGTGACAATAATTCAAGCCACGGCACAAATAACCCTTCATGACTTTTTGATTTTACTAGCCGCAAGATATGATTTTGTAAATCTTTGGGGACATCTTTTATTTGTTCAAGTTCTGATAATTCAAAATCAGTGTATCTTCCAAGTTTAAAGGGTTTTATTGTGTAATGTTTTAAAATGACGGCCACTTTATCAATCAAATCAATGTCAGGAATATTGGCATTTCCCGTGAGAGTTTGAATGGCGAGCAGATCATCCTCAAAACCTTGAATCTCAAGCCATATATATAGCTTAGATTTTTTGTCTTTTAAAAGAGGCAACATTGTTTCAGGCGCGTTTTTAAGAAGCGCGATAAGTTCTTCTCTATTCGATGCAAAATAGCCGTTGCCGGTACTTAATCGTATTCCGGGATTTAAAAGATACGCAATTTTTAATATAGCATTATGCCGGTCAACATCGGGGTATTCGTCAGTTATCATACTTATCTTATCAGCAATTTCTTTATAGTCTTCTTCCAAGTATGATGCGATACGGCCTCGAAAAACTTCCTTTTTTATTTCTTCTTCATTACCAAAGAATGTTTCAATGCTTTCCATGAGCGCAGTTCCAAGCTCTTCAAGTGATTTATATTCTTTATCGCCGATTATATAAAAAAAGGCTTTTTTCGCTTTTTGAAAAACAGGTACTTCTTCCCCGGCAAGATGTCTTGTTACTTCATCATACCCCCAGCGGTGCTCATAATCAACAACAAGTAGCCCTCGAATCAATCGCTGCATTTTTTTACTGAGGTCAGGCTTTTTTCGTAAAATATCATCGGCGATGCGTCCTTCAATAGTATCGCGTAATAGATGAGCTTCGTTACGGGGTTTACCGTTATCAAGCATGAATGGGTCTTTTGCTGCCATAAGTTCCCATAGGGTGACTCCGAGCGCATAATAGTCCATTTTAAGGTTGATAATACCGGATAAAACTTCAGGCGCCGCATAGCCAGTTGTACGAGAAGTGCTTTGTGTCCGGTGTAATTTTTCCATTTCATCCATGACGCTTGATATGCCAAAATCGCCGATTACAACATTACGGCCGTCTGCATAGCGATAATAAAGATTCGCCGGTTTTATATCACGGTGTATAATTCCTTTTTCATGAAATGTTTTAAATGCATCAATTACTTCTTTGCATATTTCTAGTGCTTTTTCTTCTGATAGTGGAAGATATTTAAATTTATCATGCTCATTTTTGGTATTGAGGGCGTTACCCTCGGCATATTCCATTATTTCATAGAACCGCTCGTTGTAATAACCAAATTCAAATATTTTTACAATGGCGGAGTGATTAATGCCTTTTATTTTTTCAAGAACATCGGTCTTTGGTTTCCTTTTATCCCGGTAATATTTTATTACGCTTTTCTTACCGTTCTTTTGCGCGAGAAATATATCTGCCTCGCCCGACTGAGTGTTTATCTTTTCAATAACGCTCCAGCCTGATATTGCTTCGCCTTTTTGCAACAGACCACCAGTAAAATTCTTGCCGGTATCGGTAGTTGAACCCGAAATAACCTGTGTGTCTTGATTCAATATTCGTGTTTCCATATTTCCTTCCTACCTTTTAACATGGGTAATAGATTCACCATCCCAATATCCTGTCATTACCGTACCGTCTAAATTAATAGTACCGGTAAATGTTCTCATCTTTGAATGTAACAACGGACAATCCTTGAAAGAAAGACTTTTACAAGAAAGCGTAATGTTTGTACCGTCAAATACAACTTTGTACTTACCGTAGCTTTCACTATGAGAGTCGCAATGATGTTGACAGTCTGCTGTTGTTTTATTCGTGATATGAACTATGAGATATTGATAATCTTTCCCCGGATTTCCCCAATAATATGTTCCCAACAATCTATTTTCCTGTTCCAATCTCTGACGTTCAAGTTCCTTTTGTCGTTCGCGTTCCTTTCGCGCTTCTTCTTCTTTTCGTTTTCGTTCTTCTTCCTCGCGGCGAAGTCGTTCTTCTTCTTCACGGCGTTTACGTTCGATTTCTTCACGACGGCGGCGCTCTTCCTCTCTACGTTGTTCTTCCTGGAATTCTTCAACTTCTTTGACAACTTGTTTTAAAAGATAATCATAACGTTTTTTCATTTCAGCGCGTTTGCGTTCCATTTCTATCTTATATTCTTTTTCACGCTTTATCTTATCAATTTCAGATTGCGTTTTTATAACGATTATGCCGTCTACTTCAACAGAAACTTTCTTTTCTTCAGGAAAAAGTTTTTCCCATTCATCTTGCAAAAGCTTTTCCTGCCGTTCTATTACGGTTTTTTCAAGTGCGGCGTAGGCTTTCATTCTAAACTTTTCTTCTTCCATATCAGGTAATTCAAATTCAAAAGGCTGATTACCGAATATGATTTTTATATCTTTTTCTCTTTTGTTAAAATACTCTCGTTCTTCAAGCTCAATTTGATGATCGAGCAGTTTCTTTTGGAATTTTTTAAATTCTTCGGATTCAGTTTGATTTTCACACTTTGCTTTGATTGCCTGAATTTCCTCCCTGCTCATCACTTCCGGTTTGTGTTCTTTTTCTGTAAGAAGTATTTCAAGATTGGGATTAAGAATAGTTCCGCATACCTCACAAATATCATAAAGACATTCAGCGCCGCATTTGGGGCATTTTATGGGAATAATGCGTTTACCACAATGACTGCATACCTCTGTGGTAGTATGATAACCGCACCAGGGACATTCACGTTCTTCACCCCCATATTTTTCTCCACATTTTTGACAGAAAATATCTTCATCTTCGAGGGGGTCACCACAATGTTTACAAACACGAACAATGTCGGAATATTTTTGTTCGTCTTGTTGTTGATATTGTTCTTTATATTTATTTTGTTCCTGTTTTCTTTCCATTATTCAACTACCTTTACAATAATTGCAGTACAATTATCATCAGAATTATTCTGTATGGCATACTTAACAATATTTTCAGAAATAATTTCCGGTTTAATGTTTTTATTTATCATTGTTTCAAATGTATCATCGTCTATTACCCCATGAACACCATCGCTGCATATAAAGAAAATATCGCCTGACATCACGATATTTTTTGAAAAACGTGTCTGCACGGTGATTGATGGTAAACTTGCTCCAATAGCATTGGTAATAATGTTTTTTTGTACATCGGGAACAATGTTCGATAAGGAATCGTCACGGGAAAGCTGCTGCAAAAACCCACCGCGTAAACGGTAAGTGCGGCTGTCACCTACATTGAAGAATGAACACTCGCCGCTTTGAAGAAGAATCCCACTGATTGTTGTTCCCATATTTGGGGTTCCTCGCTTTTTGCCTTCATTTAGTAGTTCATTATGCATTGCTTTAATCATCATTTCAAGAGTGTCACCATTATATGTTTGCTCGCCTTTCATATATTCAAGCATTTTATTAACGACAAAACTACTTGCCACATCCCCCGATGAATGACCGCCCATACCGTCAGCAACAAAAAAAAGGGACGGCGTATCTATATCCAGCGAGATTTTTGATTTTGTATCTGCCTGATTATCAATGGCAGAACCACCTTTTTCTGTACCAATTAAAAATGAATCTTCGTTAAGTTTGCGGGTAGAACCTTTTGAAGAATATGCGCCAGCCTCTACTTTCATACAATCCTCACTATGAATTTCCAATCTGCAAGCTGTACAATACCCTTATCTTGCAATTTCATGGGCGGACTTTGTACCCCATGTTTTTTATAAAAAGTAGAACCTACGGTAGTGCCATTTGACGAGCCTAAATCAATTATATACCAAAAGCCATTTTCAAACGAAATGTTAGCATGGGTGCCGGAGATAAAACTGTTATTTCCAAACCTATCAACATGATTTCCATTTGACCTGCCGAGTATATCTCCATGTTTCAATTCAATTTCCCATCCGTCTGTATGACAAAAGATAAGATGATGAATTTCCAGTTCCTGAATTATCGTTTCCTGTGGTGCAGCATTATTTATCCTTTGATTTTGCGGTTTCTCTTTTTGCTGAACTTTCTCTCTGTTTACCGGTTCTTTTGTTTTAAAAATTATTTTTCCACCACATTTACCACATACATTGCCTTTGCCGGTGTTACCGCATTTTTCACATCGGCCAATTCGAATGCCGCATTGATCGCAATAATTTGAGTCGTCAGGAATTTCTGCATTGCAACCTTTGTTTGGGCATATCATGAAACTTTCTCCTCTTTCATTTCTTTTTTTAACGCTCCTGGAATATCCATTGCAATAATGGTATTCAGCACTTCCGGGGTACGTTCCGCTTTTTCCAACCTTGCTATACGGCCTGACTGACGGCGTTTGGTTTCTTCAAATAAATTACGGATTGTGCGTCCGTTTGCGAATGTTTCACCCCGATTGGTATATATTGTGTTGATAACCTCGGGTAATAAATTTTGCGCATCTTCCGCAAGGGTAAAGTTATTTTGTTTGACAATCTGAATAAAGATTGCAAGTAATTCATCGGGGGTATAATCGGCAAGATTGATGAATTTTGTAAAACGGCTTTCAAGGCCGGAGTTCGATTTTACAAAACGTTCCATTTCCTTTTTGTAACCTGCGGCAATACATACGAATTTTCCTCTGTCATCTTCCATACGTTTTAATAAAGTATCTACCGCTTCCTGCCCATACGTGTCATTATTGCCCTGTGTTAAGGTATAGGCTTCATCTATAAAAAGGACACCGCCCATTGCTTCATCAATTACTTTGTTTGTTTGAGGAGAGGTTTGTCCAACATATTGACCAACCATTTTACTACGGTCAACTTCCACAACTTTTGATAAAGGCAGTAAACCGATGGTATTAAACAATTTGCCGAGTTTTCGGGCAACGGTCGTTTTGCCGGTGCCGGGGTTTCCCGTAAATACAATATGGTAAGATTGCAATTCAGTTTTTTCACTAGGTTTTCGCCGTTCAATATCCATGCGGATAGTATCGGCAAGTTCACGCACGGCCGCTTTTACTTCCGAAAGACCGATAAGGCTGTCTAATTCTGCCATAATATCAACAACAGATTCTTTCTTCTTTTGTTCAAACGGAATATCATCAATGGTGATAGTAGCGAGGAGTTCCTTAGTTCGTTCTTCTTTTGAAGTTTCCGAAACCCTGCTTGACTGGCGGCGTGTGGTATCATTGGCAAAGTTGCGCATCGTTCTTCCGTTTGCAAAATCATCGCCGCGATTCTGATACATTTCGGTAATCGCCTCTTTTGCCTTTTGCTTCACATCATCAGTTAAAATATAATTTTGTTTAACAAGGAGCGATTCATATATCGCGTACAGTTCGTCGGGATTATAGTCATCAAGGTTTATTATGTCGGTAAAACGGCTTTTAACACCGGGATTTGTTTTAAAGAAATTCTCCATTTCTTTTTTATAACCAGCGGCTATAACAACAAACTTTCCTTTGTCATCTTCCATACGCTTCATCAAGGTTTCGATAGCTTCTTTTCCATAAGGATCGGCATTTAGGCCGTCTCCGGCGAGTGTGTATGCTTCATCAATAAAAAGAATCGCACCCATAGCGTCATCACAAGCTTGGGCAACTTTTTTTGGTGTTTCACCAAGATACTGACCTACAAGTGTACTCTTATCTTTTTCGATTACATCGGCGCGGGGGAGTAAATCCATTGCCTTGAATAATTGACCTAACTTTCGTGCTACCGTTGTTTTTCCCGTACCGGGATTTCCGGTAAAAACGAGATGAACTGACGGACGTTGGGCATCGCCAAGGCCGAATGCTTCACGTTCCTTTTGTGTTTGGATATCTTTCGCCAGGGCGCGAACCGTTTTCTTTACCGTATCAAGTCCAATCATTTTGTCGAGATCAGCAAGTATTTCATCAACAGAAAGTATTTCTTGCTTTTCAAAAGAAATATCATCAGCGGATATAGTTGTAATTGTCTCTTTTGTTAATTCATTTTTTGGCAATTTGTTAATTCTGCTTGATTGCCTGCGTTTTGTTTCATCAAATTTGTTGCGGATTGTACGGCCATTTGCAAAGTCTTTTCCGCGTGTTCTGTGTAATTCATCAATCATTTCACGGGCGCGTTCCGCCGCTTCGGAAGAGAGCTTCATATTGTTATGCACAACAACCGATTCAAATATTTTATAAAGCTCATCCGGTGTATAATCGTCAAGATCAATAAAATCGGTAAAACGGCTTTTAAGGCCAGGGTTTGATTCCAGGAAACGGTTCATTTCGTTCTTGTATCCGGCAACAATAACCACAAAACGTCCGCGATCATCTTCCATGCGTTTGAGCAAGGTATCAATCGCCTCTTTACCGAAACTGTCGGCATCGCCTTCTTTTCCGCCGCTTAGCGTATATGCTTCGTCGATAAAGAGAATGCCCCCCATTGCTTTGTCACATTGCTCTTGCGTTTTTATCGCGGTTTGTCCTACATAAGGAGCGACTAGTTCACTCCGGTCAACTTCGTAAACTTTATCACATGGAAGCAATCCAATTGCGCGGAATAATTTACCCAGCATACGGGCTACGGTGGTTTTTCCTGTCCCGGGATTTCCGGTAAATACAATATGTACCGCCTGTTTCTGCCTCGCCATGCCTTGTTCTTCCATGGTTTTGTCCATTAGTATCGTATCATAGATATCACGAACGGCTTTTTTTGCTTTGTCCAGTCCAATCATTTCATTTAACTCGGCGAATATTTCATTGGCATTTGGTTTTTTGGTTGCTAATGGCAAATCATCGGCACTGATGGTGTTCATATCATCATCAGTAAATGTTGTAAGTGTACTTAATCGTTCGGCTTGTCGTTTTAATATCGCAGGGACAATATCATTTTTTATAAGCCATCCATTTTTATTAATGCAAGCGGGATTATATCTGCTTTCCTGAATATACGGGATAAACTGTTCACGCAGCGTGTCATCGAATTTCATTTTTTTTGCGGCGAGTTCTCTTTCAAGAATTAAAGCAAGTTCACTATCAGTCTGGTCGGGGAAATAGAATATTTCATCAACAAGCTTTTTATCATCTACCAGTTTCTTGTCTTCGATGTTCTCTTTAAAGTATTGGTCAAAAAAAGTTTTAAGGCCGTTAAAAATACATATACAATTTATCTTTGCTTTGCTTATACCAAGCAATAATTCATGAAAATACGTATCATCGGCGTGGACATCTTCGATAACAAGATAGCTATAGTTATTTTCCTGTAATTGTTTTGTTATTTCAAGTTCATTTTTTAACATTCCTGCAAGCACTTTTGCTGAATATGGCTGACTATCAAGCCTTTGTAATGTTTTGTCGCTTTCAAGGCATTTTTCCTTTTTGAGGTCGTTTATGAAACAAGTAGCAACAAGCGATTTACCGGTTCCTGTATTGCCGCAAAATATGAATATCAGCGGTTTTACTTCGCCGTTCTGTCCATTTGCGGCGCGGCGTTTTTCAATATTTATGAGATTTTTTCGTTTTTGCAAAGCCCCGCGGACTTTTTCAAGGCCGATGTAATCATTATATGTTTCAAGTTTTTTAGCAGTTGTTTTTGAATGATGCTCTCCTAATGTTTCAGGCGTTTTTGGTTCTATTTTTTCTTCAAGCTGTGTCCCGCAGAAACGGCAATATTTGGCGTTTGCACGGTTTGCACTACCGCATATTTCACACACGGGAGCAGAGGCAAGAGTTTCTTCATTAAACTCTTTAATTGGAACCTGTTTTTTCAGTTCCGAATTATTAAATGCCAATTCTGCCATTTCTCTCCCTCCACTTACTCATATTTTTTG
>BOAU01000019.1 GCA_026002025.1 Spirochaetia bacterium
AGTCAAAATCGGCAACCGTAATATATTCCTTTGTTGTATATACATATTATAATAATAAAGAATTAAAAGTCAACAAAATATTGATAAAAAAATTGAATTTTTTAAAATAATTTTATTGACAAGGGGGAAATTTTGATTTATTATGTAAGAAATAGATTGGAAAAAAGAAAATTTTCCTTTTTTGGGGTTATTTTTGCTTTACATGTGTATACATGTATATATTATATTGGGAGACATGGATCATGGGGAGCGGAAAAGTTGCGTTAATAACAGGTTCGAGCCGGGGTATAGGACGCGGAGTGGCTCATGCCATGGCCAAGGCTGGTTATGATATTGCTCTTCATCACTCAAAATCGCAGGACGCGGCGGAGAGAACCCTGGCAGAAGTAAAAGCCCTTGGAGTAAAAGCAATAGTACTTCAGGGTGATATGGGTGAAGTCGAGGTACCTCAGCACCTGGTTGATGAAACCGTTGCCCAGCTTGGAAGACTGGATGTGCTGGTGAGCAACGCCGGTTACACCTGTTATGAGGGCCTTTTGGATATCACCGCCGAAACAATGGACGGCATGTACAACGTTAACTTTCGGGGTATGATCCTGGTTGCTTCCGCGGCGGCCAAATACATGGTTAAAAACAAGGTAAAGGGCAGCATTATCTTTAACACTTCCATACGCAGTTTTTCTCCTCATCCCCGGGATGGGGTATACGGGGGACTTAAGGCCGGTATGAACCGTATCATTAAATCCTTTGCTATTGATATGGGGCCCTACGGAATACGGGTTAATGGATATTCCCCGGGTGTAACTAATGTACGTGTTCCGGAACCGGAAGATGAAGCCAAAGATCCAAAATACCGTAATTCCTATCGTTTTATTCCACTGCGGCGTAACGGTTATGCCGCCGATATGGGAGGGCCAGTTGTGTGGTTGGCATCGGAAGACGCAGCTTATGTCACCGGCCAGGTAATCTGCGTGGATGGGGGGGTGTCCGCCATGGGTATTCCGGAAAGTCTTATGGATATGACCGATTCATATGAAATTGAAGACTGGCTTAAGGTTGACCAAAATTCTATCTAGGAGGAACGCATAAATGAAAATAACAGAGATTAAGACCTTCCTGGTGGCTGCCGAAAGGCAAAATTGGCTCTTTGTAAAGGTAATGACAGATGAAGGTATCCATGGCTGGGGTGAGGCCAGTGTGGAAGGCCAAACCAAGGCCGTGGAGCAATGCGTCCATGTGCTGGCACAAAGAAGTGTTGTGGGTGAAGATCCGCGTAACATTGAGAAGATATGGCAGCAGATGTACCATCATGGATTCTGGAAGGGCGGATTTGTTCACATGTCGGCAATCAGCGGTATTGATCAGGCGCTGTGGGATATTAGCGGCAAGATATACAATGTGCCGGTGTATATGCTGTTGGGCGGCGCCGTACGTAATAAGATCCGTACCTATACCCATGCCTTTAATGCGGAGATAGCCGCAAAATCCATTGAATTGGGCTTTGCCGGTGTTAAGACCGGCGGTTTTCAGCGGCCCGGACCTTATGATCCCCCAAGGGATATACCGGCCCTGGTTAAACGGCTTGGTGAGATTCGAAAGGTTATCGGGGATGATCATATAATTTGTATTGACAATCACGGTCAGTCTGTGCCTTCAGTGGCAATTAAAAAGATGAAATCCTGGGAGCCCTTTGATATTTATTTTATTGAAGAGCCAATTCTGCCGGAGAATACTTTGGCTTATAAAAGGATTCGGGAGGCTATGCCCGAAGTAACACTTGCAGCCGGTGAACGGCTGTATAACCGGTTTGATTACCGTGAAGTAGTACAGGAGCGTCTCTTTGATATTGCCCAGCCGGATATTTGCCATTGCGGCGGAATAACTGAAATCAGGAAAATTGCGGCCATGGTGGAGCCCTATGATATTAAATTTGCGCCCCACAATCCTAATGGCCCGGTAGCATCCGCCGCCAGCCTGCATGTATGTGCGGCCGCCCAGAATTTTGACATTTTGGAATTCGCCGCCGCATCGGTCTATCCCAGAAGTGATATCTTTTCCATACCACTCAGGCCAAAGGACGGATATTTTTCACTTCCCGAAGGCCCCGGCCTTGGCATTGAACTTGATGAAAAGGCTATGGAAAAATATCCCTATACATTCAAGCAGTACGATCCCCGTTATGAAATAGATGGAACAGTGGCAGAGATTTAATTTTTCAAAGGAGTTTTTATGAGTGACAGAGATCTATCAGCCCAATTACCGGATAGAGAATTTTTCCCTTTCTGGGATGATGAAACTGATTATAATACATTTCTTTATGTTGACGGTAATAATGCTGCAGCCGATGATGGTAATCCCGGAACCAGGGAAAAACCATTACTCTTGGAATAGATTGCGGTAATGAATGTTGGTCCAGTGAGTCCGTAAAAAGGCAGGTCTGGGGTATAATATAATACGGGGCAATACAATCCGTGATGCAGGTGTATGCGGAATTGCTGCTTTTACCAGTAAAAATTTGTTATGTGAGGGAATATGACCATACATAAAACCGGTATTTTGGGCTTATTGGAGTACATGAAGTGGAATTACCTGTTCTATCTGATGATCCTGCCCGGCATTGTCTATATACTACTTTTTAAATACTGGCCCATGTACGGTATTGTTATTGCCTTTAAGGATTATAAAGTTACCTCAGGATTCTCCGATTCCGCATGGGTGGGTCTGGCGAATTTCCAGCGTCTTTTTTCCAGTGCCGCCTTTATCCGAGCCCTTAAAAACAATGTACTGATCAGTATCTATAAACTGATATTTGGCTTTCCATCCCCGATTATCCTTGCTCTTATGATTAACGAAATCCGCCGCTCCTTCCCCAAAAAGCTGGTTCAGACAGCGGTTATTCTGCCAAATTTTATTTCCTGGGTAGTGGTCTCCGGGCTTATGTACGCCATATTTTCTCCCAATACCGGGGCTTTTAAGCAGCTTGCGGAATTGTTCGGATACAAGGGGGTCGTTCCGAATCTACTTACCAGCCGTGAGCATTTCCAGGCCTACCTGGTAATGACCCATATATGGAAGAACGCTGGTATGGGGACCATTATATACCTTGCGTCGATCTCGGGGATTGACCAGGAACTGTACGAGGCCGCAGCAGTGGACGGCGCCGGGCGCTGGCGGCAGATGTGGCATGTTACCCTATCCAGCCTGCGCCCCACCATTGTTATTGTGCTTATTTTCCGTATGGGGGATGTGATGTACGCCGGGTTTGATCAGGTGTACGCCATGTCCAATGACCTGGTTATCTCTGTAGCGGATATTATCGATACCTATGTATTCCGCATGGGTCTTGAACAGCGGCGGTTTTCCCTAGCCACGGCGGCGGGGCTTTTCCAATCCCTTATCGGTATGTTCCTGGTAATCGGCGTAAACGCTATTGCCCGCAGGGTCGATAAGGACAGCGCGATAATGTAGGTGAGGGGAGAAAACTGATGCGGAGAAAATATTCTAACTCATTAGTTCAAGACACCGCTTGGGACATCGTTATTTATTTTACCCTGGGGGTTTTTGT
Organism: Spirochaetia bacterium; assembly: GCA_026002025.1. The sequence continues at coordinate 3,566 of BOAU01000019.1, forward strand.
GTTAATGACGGTTTACCCCTTTTGGCATGTGCTCATGTATTCGGTAAGTGATTCCAAAGCCGCCATGAGTGGCGGGCTCTTTTTTGTACCCCGCTCCTTTTCGCTCCTGGGCTACAGGATGCTCTTTAGTACTCAGCAGATTTTTATTGCCTATGGCAATACTATTGCCAAGACTGTTGTAGGTACCCTGCTCAGCGTCATCATTTCAGCCCTTACCGCTTACCCCCTGTCGATCCACCGGTTCCGGGGACGGAATTTCTTTTCGGGGATGATCTTTTTTACCATGCTTTTTTCCGGGGGGATCATCCCCACCTACCTGGTCCTCCGGGATCTCCATTTGCTGGATACCTTCTGGGTCTATGTAGTTCCCGGGATGATGAACGTCTATAACATGTTCATCCTGCGCAGTTACTTTTCCTCTATCCCAACTTCACTGGAAGAGTCCGCCATGCTGGACGGGGCGAATCCTTTCCAGGTTTTGTTCTACATTATCCTCCCCCTTTCGAAGGCTGCCCTAGCGGCGATAGCCATGTTCTACGGAGTTGCAAACTGGAACTCCTATATGGACGGGGTGCTCTATGTAAACAACCAAAAGCTGCAGTTACTCCAGGTTTACTTAAGGCAAATGATGAACTCTACGGGGGCAAAAGGCGCCTTGAGCGCCGCGGAGAATCTTAGCCAGGCTTCCGCGCTTACCGACGAGACCATGAAGATGGTGGTTGTTACCGTAGCGGTGATTCCGGTTTTGTTCGTGTATCCCTTTTTACAGAAGTATTATACCAAGGGCGTTTTGATCGGCTCCGTTAAGGGCTGATCTGCAAATATATTTATTTTGGAGGAATTGAAATGAAGAAGTGTAAGAAATCCCTATTTTTTTCGGCAGCGCTGATGGTAGCGCTATTTTTTACTATTACAATTGCTGCATGTTCCCGATCCGGTTTCAAGGCCCCTGCGGCATCTACGGGCCCTGACAAGGTAACCATCTTGTTAGAGGGGGATACTAACCCCAATGCACAGAATATAGTCCTGGATGAACTGGGCAAAAAAACCAACACGGTGATCGACATGATCTATACTGCCGCTGGTGAATATGGTAGTAAGCTGAGTATCCTGGTCGCCGGAGGAACACCGCCTGATATTTTCAGGGCCAATAGTAATACAGCCCAGGAATTTATAGATGCAGGCCTCCTTGCTGATGTGAGCAAATATCTTGATACCCTGGGGCCTAATATTCTTGCGGATGTGGGCAATGTCCTTTATCAGTGCCAGGTTAATAAAAACGGGGTGTATATGATTCCTGACGGAAACATATATTATGCGATGAATCTCTGCATGCGAACCGACTGGCTTAAGAACCTGGGGATGGATCTTCCTACGGATCTGAACAGCCTCTACAAGGTGTATTACGCCTTTACCTACAATGATCCCGACGGCAACGGCAAGAAGGATACCTTCGGCCTTGCAGCCAATACCTTCCCAGACATGAAGGCCTTTGCGTCTATTTTCGGCGCATTCGGTATACCCCATAACTCGACGATTATCCAGGATGACGGGACTTTGACTACCTGGGTAAAGCACCCCCAATACCTTGACGCGGTTACCTATATCCGTCGGCTTATTGCGGACGGCCTGGTTGAACCGGACTGGGTGACGATCCCCGCGATGGATATGTTCGCTAAATTATGGAATGGCGTTGCCGGGGCTATAGAATGGGAATGTTATGGCCCAACAAACAACTGGATGCCTGTTCGTTATACCGAAGCGGTGACTCCCACCTTTGGTTTCCCCATCATCCGGGGACCGGATGGCAAGCATGGGGTACGTAAACAATTTCCTTCACTTGGTTCTGGCACGGTCATTTCCAGCAAAGCCAATATAGAAGCCGCTATCCGGATTGCCGATTTCTGCAAAACACCGGAAGGGTCTGATCTCCTGTTCCTGGGAGTCGAAGATGTCATGTACAGATGGACCGATAAAGTTGACGGTAAGTATGAATACCTGGGTAAATATACTGATCTAACTACTCACCGGGCTGAAGGAGGTTTCGTCTACGGGGGTCTCTTTCCGCCCAGGGATAATGCCCAGTGGCGTACCCTGAACAAACAGAGTCGGGAAGGTTCCGAGCTAGCTTGGTCGGAAGGTCTGGATAATACCGCTAATGTTATTGCGGATCTTAAGACCTGGGTGGAATACGGGCCCGAGATGAATCAGATTGTCAGAGAAATGTACGCACAGCTTCTTACTACCAAAGAGGATCTGCGGACCGTTTATAATCGGTTCCTGCGGGAATGGGAAGTTGCCGGCGGTATTGAATGGGAAAAGGAAGTCAATGCCGCATGGATTGCCCAGGGCAGGAAAAATTAGTGTTTTATTCGTATTGAAGGGGTCTAATACCCCGCCCTTTAGGGCGGTTAAAAGGTATTAGACCCCTGAATATAACCACCTTACGAGAACTACATACCTCGTCCTTTAGGGCGAGGTTGTTGATTGAAAACAGGTAAATGGTATACATTAACAAGGAGCAATAGAAATGTACAGATTACAGAACGAATATTTGAAAGCGGTTTTTGATGGGCAGGCCCGGCTAACCTGGCTTGAAAATCTTCGGGAAGGCTCGGGCAATATCATTGATAAACCCGGGCAAGACGCATTTCTTCTCAACTGTAAAAATGGGGAGAAATGGGAAGATATTGCATTTGGGCATAATCAGCAATTTAAAGCGGAGCAAAAGGGTAATACGTTAAAATACCATTGCGAAAGCCTCCGTACCCGGAATGGGGAAAACCGTGTCTCCCTGACTTTGTCCATTACTCTGGAAGGGGAGAATCTATACTTCGATGCGGATATCAAGAATACCCAGAGTGATCTTCTGGTAATCGATTTTGAGTACCCCAAACTGGGGATTATAAAAAACATCGGCGGCAAGGAGCCTTCTCTTTTTGCGCCCTTCCAGGCGGGGGTACGGGTGGACCGTATAGGCTCCTGGCTTTCCGAAAAAAGGAATTCCCCCTGGGATGACACCCGGCAGTGCAACTTCTATTCCTTTGAGATCAATTACCCGGGATTTCACGGTAGTATGCACTGGATGGCGCTGCAGGCCGCCGGGCAAACCCTCTACACCGCCTGCCACGACGGGGATTTTTATACATCCCAAATGCGGGTTGATGGGGATCCTGAAGATAAGGGCGCTATTACCTTGGTGTTTGAAATTGAACCCTTTGTAAAACCAGATGAATGCTGGGCGGCGCCCCAGAGCCGCCTGAAACTTTATAAGGGGACCTGGCATCACGGCGCCGATGAATACCGGCAATGGGCACATTCCTGGCGCCCGTCCCACGAAAAGCCCCAGTGGATACAGGATCTGCTTGGGATGTTCCTGGTGATCAACAAGCAGCAGTACGGCGATGAAATGTGGCCCTACGATACCCTGCCGAAACTTTATGAGCTTGCCCAGGAACATGGTTTTGAAAACCTTTCCCTTTTTGGATGGTTCGACAGCGGGCATGATAACCAATACCCGGATGTGGAAGCAAGCCACAGCATGGGCGGCGCAGATGCCTTAAAAGAAAACATACAGAAGGTACAGCAGGCAGGGGGCAGGGTTACCCTCTACCAGCAGGGGTACCTTTTTGACACAACCACTGCATTCTACCGGAACGGCGGTTACCGTTACGAGTGCCGTACCCGCTGGGACACCCCCTATTATGATTATTACAGTAAAGCCCACCGGAGTGTGTTTTTAAAAAATTACACTTCAAAAAACTTTGCCATCGCATGCCCCTCCTGTCCGGAATGGCGGGAATTAATGGTTGATAAAACCGGTTTTGTCGCCTCCTTTGGTGCAGATGCGGTATTATTCGATCAGATTGGCGGTATGTGGGCCTTCCCCTGTTTTAACGACAAACATCCCCATGACAAGGGAAAGCCTTCGTTGGCAATGTCAGGGGGGCGTAAAAAACTCCTTGATGCGATTCAGAAACGGACAAAGGAGATTAACAGCGACTATGCCTTCTTTTCCGAGCATATTAATGACATTTATTCCGCTTACCAGGATTGCTGCCACGGTCTCTTCCTTTTGCAGTCCCCGGAGGGGGAATATCTTGCAGGTGCTGAAGGGAAGGGCATCGTAAATGAGCCTTCCCTTTTCCGTTATTGTTTCCCGGAAACTAAAATTACCATTCGCAATCCCCGCCCATCCGTTGACAAACGGTCCGCAAACTTCGCTTTTGTCTTTGGCCTGGCTTTTGAGCTGGAGATCCGCTATGAACAGGACCGGGAAGATGTGTTAGCCGACAAATGGCCGGAGGAACGGCGGTATTCAAAAGCGGTGAATGCCCTGCGCAGAAAATATATTGACGAACTTATCCGCGCCGATTTTGTTGATGATGATCCCCTGGAAACCTATAATCCCCAGATTATCACCAAGGCTTATGAGAACAGTAAAACGATTGCGGTTGCCCTGTGGAACGATTCGGAGGAGCCCAAACCTTTGGCGCTAGCCGTAAAGAAAGGGCATTTTCTGGAATACGCCACCATTGACGGCGCTTTTCAAAAGATGCCCGAAACAATCCCGCCCCGGTCAATCGGTTTGGTTGTTTTCCAAAAAGACTAAGGAGTAGGCAGACCCATGGTGCTTTAAGAATTTAGTTTTTTCCACTTTGATAGGAATACGGGAATTCATTTTTGTCCCTTGGGCCTACCGCTTCACGGACAGCGGCGACACAATCAATGATTACAAAACATTTGAGCAAGTAGTTATAAAACACTAAATCAACATAAAAATGATCGGTTTCTGTGCTGACCCGCATTTGCCGCGAAACAAATGAAAATCCCTTACCCAATTCCAGCAGAAATTTTTGTAAATTGCTGATGAGGGCTGTTTCAAGCTCTGTTTCCTTGCCCCTTAGATCTTCCGGCATATTAAGAAACTCAAGGACATAGGGGTCCTTGATAAAATCAGTTGCATCCGAAATCGTCGGAATATTGGGGTTTTTTTTTATTTTTTGTGATGAAAGCAAGCGCTGATAATATCCGGTTCTGATGTTGCGCTCAAGAGTACGGGAAGACCAGTTTTGCTCTGCCGCTTCCCTCATATAATAGTCCCGTTCTCTTGCGTCATTAAGCCGTATAATTTGTCGTATGTTCGTCCAGGTTGAATTCTCTACGCACTGCGTAGAGAATTCAGGAAAAGTAAGATAGAATTTCCTGAAATTCCAAAGATTTGCCTCTGAAAAGCCCCTTCCGAAGGTATCGCCCAGATACCGCGATAGATAGTATGTAAAGGAATCCCATACTTGAAAATCCCCCCTATCCGGGGTATTCTTCCCCCATTATGGACAAGCTCATCATCAAGGGCGCGCGGGAGCACAACCTTAAAAACATCGACCTGGAACTTCCCAGGGATAAACTTATCGTTATTTCCGGCCTTTCCGGGTCCGGTAAAAGTTCCCTGGCCTTTGATACGATTTTTGCCGAGGGGCAGCGGCGCTATGTGGAGAGCCTTTCCGCCTATGCCCGGCAATTTTTGGGCCGTATGGACAAGCCCGACCTAGACTACATCGAGGGGCTTTCCCCGGCCATTTCCATTGAACAGAAAACCACCCACCGGAACCCCCGTTCCACCGTGGGGACGGTCACGGAAATTTACGACTACTACCGGCTCCTCTACGCCCGGATCGGCGTTCCCCATTGCCCTAACTGCGGCAGGGAGATCCGGGAACAGCCCGTGGACCAGATTATCGACACGATCATGGCAATGGGGGAGGGAGTGCGCATCCAGCTCCTGGCCCCGGTGATCCGGGGGAAGAAGGGGGAGCACCAGAAGATCGTTGAGGATGCCCGGAAGGCCGGGTTTGCCCGTGCCCGGATCGACGGGGTTGTGGTGAACCTGGACGATGAAACCGCCATCAAACTGGATAAACAGAAAAAGCATTCAATAGAGATTGTAGTGGACCGGCTGGTGATCAGTGCCGAAATCCGCTCCCGGCTGGCGGAGTCTGTGGAGGCCGCCCTCAATGCCGCCGATGGGATCATGCTGGTGGCGGTGCAGAAGGGGGACCCCAAAGGCGGCGGCCGTGCCGAAGATGGTGCCAAGGGCAACGGTTCCACCGAGCATTTTTTCAGCCAGAAAAACGCCTGCCCGGACTGCGGCATCTCCATCCCGGAATTGCAGCCCCGGCTCTTTTCATTCAACAACCCCTACGGGGCCTGCCCGGCCTGTTCCGGCCTTGGGGTAAAGCTGGAATTCGATCCCGACCTGGTGATACCTAACCGGTCCCTGTCCTTTAATGAAGGGGGCTGCGTCCCCTATAATCCCGACGCCCCCTGGTATCGCAGCCGTTTTGAAGCCCTGGCAAAGCATTTCAGGTTCAATCTGAATACTCCCTTTAAGGACCTGCCCAAGAAGGTGATGGACGCCATCCTCTATGGTACCAGGGACGATATTGAGATCCATTACAAAAACAAGGAAGGAACCAACCATTTTGATTACAACTCCCGGTTCCTCGGGGTTCTGGAGGAGCTGAAGCGCCGGTACATCGAAACCCAGTCCTCCGGGGTAAAGGACTGGCTGGAAAAGTTCATGAGCCAGAAGCCCTGCGAGGAATGCGGGGGCAAGCGGCTCAAGAGGGAAGCCCTTGGGGTCACCGTGGGGGGGAAGAACATCTGGGAGCTTTCCAGTTTCTCGGTCACCGATTCTCTCAAATTTTTTGATTCCGTCAGATTCAACAGGAACGAAAAGAAGATCAGTTACCAGATTTTGAAGGAGATAAACGCCCGGCTGGGTTTCATGCAGAACGTGGGCCTGGATTACCTCACCCTGGAACGGAAGTCCGCTACCTTGTCCGGCGGCGAGGCCCAGCGGATCAGGCTGGCCACCCAGATTGGGTCAAGCCTCGTGGGGGTACTCTACATCCTGGACGAGCCTTCAATCGGTCTCCACCAGCGGGACAACCAGCGGCTCATCGACACCCTGCTGTACCTCCGCAACTTGGGCAACACCCTGATCGTGGTGGAGCATGACGAGCAGACCCTTCGCACCGCCGACTATATCGTGGACCTGGGGCCCGGCGCCGGGGTCCACGGCGGGGAGATTGTGGCCCAGGGCACCCCAAAAGAGGTGATGACCGTTGAGGGCAGTCTTACCGGGCAGTATCTGGCGGGAACCCTGACCATGAAGATCCCCCAAAAGCGGCGGCAGGGGAACGGCAACTTCCTGCGTCTTACCGGCGTCACCGAGCATAACCTTAAGGGCATCGACGTGGAAATTCCCCTGGGGGTCTTTACCTGTATCACCGGGGTTTCCGGTTCCGGTAAATCTACCCTGCTGAGTGACGTGCTCTACCCGGCCCTGACCAATGTGGTCAACGGCTCCAACCACGCGGAAGGGGCCTACGAGGCCATAGAGGGGGCGGAATTTATCGACAAGGTGATCGATATCGACCAGAGCCCCATAGGCCGGACCCCCCGGTCGAACCCCGCAACCTACGTGGGGGTCTTTTCCGGCATCCGGGACCTCTTTGCCAGCATCCCCGAGGCAAAGATGAGGGGCTACAAGCCGGGGCGTTTTTCCTTCAATGTGAAGGGCGGGAGATGCGAAAACTGCCAGGGGGACGGAACCATCAAGATCGAAATGAACTTCCTCCCCGACGTGTATATCACCTGCGATGTGTGCCACGGCCAGCGTTTCAACAAGGAAACCCTGGAAATCCGCTTTAAGGGCAAGAATATCGCCGATGTGCTGGACATGACCATCGAGGAAGCAGCGGATTTTTTCGTCTCCATACCCCACATAAGCCGGAAGATGGACACCCTCCTTTCGGTGGGCCTGGGCTACGTCAAGCTGGGGCAGTCCGCGCTGACCCTTTCCGGTGGGGAGGCTCAGCGGGTCAAGCTGTCCCTGGAACTTTCCAAGCGGTCCACCGGCAAAACCCTCTATATATTGGATGAACCCACCACGGGGCTTCACTTTGCCGATGTGAAGCAGCTCATGGAGGTGATCCAGCGGCTGGTGGATCAGGGAAACACGGTGGTGATGATTGAGCATAACCTGGACGTGCTTCTCCAGGCGGATCACCTGATCGACCTGGGGCCCGAGGGGGGCGACAAGGGCGGGGAAGTGGTGGCTATCGGAACCCCGGAAAAGGTGGCGGGCCATAGCAAGTCCTATACGGGAATCTATATCAAGGAACTGCTGGATCGGAACCGCTCAGGTCGGTCCTCAGCCCGAAAGACCGGTTCTTCCCGGTAACATGCGCAGCGCCCCGGCCCGGTTTGCAGGAATAATCCTCTTTGTCGGTATTCTGTTTTTTTTCCATACCCTGACGGTTTGGGCCCAAACCGGGGAAGGCGAAACTGATGAAACCGGGGCTGCGGAACTTCCGGCACAGACCCCTGAAGAACTTCCCGCGGAAAAGCCGGATGCGCCGCCGGCTCTATCCCCCGAAGAAAATGTCATAGACATGGACATTAAGACCTCTACCCTGGCGGAATTGGCCGCCTGGTGCCGGAGCCTCGGCCTTTCAGAAGGGGGGACCCGGGATGATTTGGCCCGGCGGCTGCGGGATCATTTTAAAGTGCCTGTTGTACCAGCCGGTGCTTCGGCGCCGAGCAACAAAAAGACCATCACCATTGAATCCGCCCGGAGTACCGAATATTTTACCCTGGATGTGGTGGACGAGGAATATGCCCGGCTCCGGGGAGACGTGATTGTCAGCCTCAAGGACGGGGAAGCCCTGCACCGGATAACGGCCCGGGAAATTCTCTATAACCGGACCCGGAACCTCTTAACCGCCGAAGGGGGTGTCACCTATGTCAAGGAGGAAGGGGATACTATCGAAACCTTTCGGGGGGACAACATAACCGTCAATCTGGATAACTGGTCCAGCATCTTTATGGACAGTGTTTCGGAAAAATCCCTCAAAAATGATGAGACCACCTACCGTTTTGCGGGGACGGTGATCTCCCGCAGCGACGAGGAAGTGACGATCCTGACCAATGCGGAAATCAGCAATGCCGCCAACCCGGAAGCCTTTTGGTCCCTTAAGGCCGGAAAATTATGGCTTCTGCCGGGTTCGGATTTTGCCCTCTTCAATGCCGTCCTTAAGGTGGGGGAAATTCCCGTCATGTATATCCCCTTCCTTTATTGGCCCGCAGATGAAGTGGTATTTCATCCCGTATTGGGTATTCGTTCTCGGGAGGGGAATTTTGTGCAGACCACCACCTATATTCTGGGGCGGCCCAAGACGGACACCAGCTCGGAAAGTTCCATCTCCAAAATCCTGGGGAACGGGTCGGATATGCAGAAGGAGCGGGACGGGATATTCCTGCGAAGTACCGGCAAGAAGAGCACGGACCCCAACGAAATCAGTCTTAAGGCGATTGTTGATTGGTATGTCAATCTGGGCGGTTACTTTGGGACCGAGCTGACCATGCCCAAGAAGGGCATACTCAATTCCCTTGATCTGTCCGGCGGGATAGGGATTACCCGGGATTTGGTCAAGATGCAAAACGGTTCGAATCCCTTTTATACCCCCTTTGCCCGGTATGACGGGACCAGCGACTGGAACAGTTCCCGGCTTTTTTCCATGGATGTCCCTTTCCGTTACCGGCTTAATACCAAGGGTTCCCTGGGAGGGGGGTATGGTTCCCTGTCCTGGGCCATTCCCTTTTATTCCGACCCCTTTGTGGACAAGGACTTTTTGAACCGCAGCGAAGTAATGGACTGGATCCGTATGATGCAGGACGGAGCCGCTATTGTCGAAGATGGAACCGCCGGTAATTCCGTCCTGGGGGCCTATGAATGGCAGATGAACGGCGCCGTGACTCCTCCTATCGCGAAACTGCGCCCCTATGTTTCAACCCTTTCCCTTTCCAGTTTTACCAGTACCGTTGCCTTCCGGACCAGGAATTCGGAAAAATATCAAACAGAAGCGGCTGCCAGGGCGATTCCCAATGACTACTCTCCGAATCGGACCTTCTTTTACCCCGACAAATTTACCCTCTATTCCATGAGTTTGGCCATCGCCGGAACCCCCCTGACCATTGGGGGCAGTACCGCGGCAGCGGAAAAGGCAAAGGACCCTTTGCCTGAGGATGATCCCTTTAAGGATATCGGTGTCCCCCGCCCGCCCTGGGAGACTGCGGCTGAAGAAAGCGCTGGCGGAACCACGGACTCCATGAACCTCGTTCCCCCGGCGCTGGGCCAGCGTTTTGATATCGGCCGGCTGGGGGGGCCCCAGTTCAGTATTGATTACCGGCTTAATCCATCTGCCGCCTCGGAGCTTCAGTTCAGATCCGATCAGACCCACTGGAAGGAGGCCCGGGATATTGAATGGGGGGAGGTTTCCTCGGTGCTCTCCACGGTCCGGGGCGACGCCAGTACCTCCTTTAATCTGAACGATGCGAACGGACTCTATGCAAACACCTTCCGGTTCACCGGTACCGGTTCCTGGCAGGATTACAACTATGCCAACGAAGAGGCCGAGGAATTCACCACAGGGGGTGTGCTGGACAAGTCAAAAATCAGGACCGCCCGCAACCGGGCCTTTGCCGCAACTGCCTTTAGTACCTCCTATGACTTTTCCACCACGGTAAAACCCCTGTACCTCAGCCCGGTATGGGGAAATTCAAGCCTGCAATATTCTTTTAAGGGGCTTATCGCAAAATCGGAATTCGTTGACCCCACGGTTTCCACAGCCGGCAGTCTCCCGGTAAGTACCAACGCAGCCGATGGGCGGGAAGATCCGGAATGGAACATAAAATACGGCGCCTGGGATAAGGAAAACCTGGATTCCCATCAGTTTGCCGTCAATATTGCCGCCAATGTGATGGATAAGGTCCAAACCCTTACCCTGACCACGGATCTTCCCCCGGAAGAGAAGACCCTTTCGGGGAATCTTACCCTGCGGGCCTGGATTGCGGAGTTTAACACCCGCATGAGGATCGTCTTCCCCGATTATGATGATAAACCGGTCACGACACCGGCGCCGGTCCCGGAAGAAGAAAAGAAGCCTTACAAGCTGGAGCCCCTCTACATGACCGGGACCCTTAAATTCGGGAAATACGGAAACTTTTCGCAGTATGCGGTGCTTGATGCGGAAGAAAAGGAATTTACCACCCTTACCACCAATCTGAGCCTGGTCGGTTTTACCGCCGCCTATACGGCGATACGCTCGGTTCCCTATGTTTTTAACTATAATCAATCGGAAGGACCCGGTGAAAACGGATGGATATTGAGGCCTGATAAAGAAGAGGAACTCCATCCCCGGGATCTTAGCTTCGGCTATGCCCAGACCTTCAAACAGGTTGATCTTTGGCAGAAGCGGTTTTCCTTTTCCGTGAACGTCAATACCAATATGGTCTTCGACCTTCAGCGTTATACCTATTCCCGGCTTAATTTTACCCTGGGTTTTACCCTGGGGATCAATAAATTTATCGATATTGCCTTCTCCGCCACCACGGAAAATGCCCTCATGTACCGGTATTTCAAGGACATCCCCGGTTTTGAGCTCCCCATCGAAATGCCCGGCGGGGATCAGAATAACTTCTTTCTCGATTTGTTCGATTCTTTCCGGTTTGATGATGATGATCTGCGGAAACGTTCCGGTTTTAAGCTGAAGACCCTTAAGCTTGATGTAACCCACCACCTGGGGGACTGGAACGCCAAGCTGGGGATGATCCTTACCCCCTACCTGGAGCGCCCCGAGGGGGGAGGGCTGCCCTACTATAAACTTGATAACCAACTGTCCTTTGTGGTCCAGTGGATTCCCATCAGCGAAGTAAAAACCGAGATGAAGTACACCAAGGAAGAGTGGACCTTCAAGTAGGTCCCCGCCGAATGGCGGCGGAGAGTTGACAGGCTTATTGATGCGGCTATAGACTTTTCCCCGTAGGAGTATATTTGGAGGATAGTATAACCATTGTGCTGGATAACCGGGATCTGCTGTCCGGGGTATGCGGCGCCAACGACGGAAACCTCCGGCTTATGGAAGGTTCTTTGGGTGGGCGGATTGCCACCCGGGGAAACGAGATCCGGCTGGAAGGGGTTGATGAGGCCGGGGTCCGGCGTTTTAAAAAGATGATGGATAACCTTATTACCGCAGTCAGAGAGGGGGATAATCCTTCCCCCGAATATGTCCAGGCATTGACCGGGAGTTTTGTTCCCCCGGAGAATTCTGCGCCGGACGAAACTGTCCTTTCGGACAGGGATGCCCCTCAAGATATTGATCGTCCCCAGGATATCGGCCGTCCCCAGGATGCGGTCATACAAATTCCCCACGGGTTTAACCGGGTGTTTCCCCGGAGCCGGAACCAGGCGGCCTATATTTTGGGGATGCGCGCCTGCGATATCAGCTTCGGCATAGGACCGGCAGGGACAGGAAAGACCTATCTGGCCATTGCGGAAGCCCTCCGGCTGGTTCTGTCAAAAAAGATGCGGAAGCTGGTACTGACCCGGCCGGTGGTGGAAGCCGGGGAAAGCCTGGGCTTTTTGCCGGGGGACCTGGCCCAGAAGATAAACCCCTACCTGCGCCCCCTCTATGACGCCATGGAATCCCTGGTCCCCTACGAGGTGATCCGCCGGCTGGAGGAAACCCGGGCCATTGAGATTGCCCCCCTGGCCTATATGCGGGGTCGGAGCCTGAATGACTGCATCGTCATTCTGGATGAGGCCCAGAACACCACCAAAGAACAGATGAAAATGTTTCTTACCCGGATTGGGGAAAGCGCCCGGGCGGTTATCACCGGGGATACCACCCAGATTGACCTGCCCAAGCGGGTTGATTCCGGGCTCCTCCACGCCGTTTCCGTGCTGTCGGGGGTGGAGGGCATTCATTTTGCATTTCTCCACACCGCCGATGTGGTGCGGAATCCCCTCATAAAAAAGATTATTCAGGCTTACGAGGCCGAGATTAATGCCAGTGAAAAACGATCCTGAAAATTCAAAGGGCAAAAAAATGTGGGCCGCTCTGCTCCATGTTTTGAATTTTCCCCGGGTCCGGCCCGGACCTGCCGCGGCGACACTGGCGGTCTTTGTGGTTTCTTCTATTATAATCGTGGGGAATATGAGTTCCGTGGACCATGCCGCCGGGGATGTCCGGGACTTTGAGGCAGGCAAGGTTGCCGATCGGGATGTGCTGGCGGAGGACGAAGTTTCATTTGTGGACGAAGAGGCTACCCGTGTCCGGGTGGAAGCCCAGGAGCGGCTGGTTCCGGCGGTGTTCCGGTTTTCATCCTCCGCCGATGAAGAAATACGGAACCGCTGGGACCGTTTTTCTGCTTTTACAGCGGGGCTTTTTGACCGGGGCGTCTCCGCGGACGCCTTCAAGCTGGCGGTACAGGCGGAATACCCCACTTCATTTGCTTCAGGGGTTTTGGATGTTTATTTTGCCGATCCGGAGCGGGCCCGTTATGGGGAATACGGCTCCGCGGTACTGGAAAATATCCTGGGCCGGGGCGTTTTCAATCCAAGCGCACAGGAGCTGGAACAGTACAACCCTGACATGGCGGAGCTCCTTTCCCTTGCCGCTTCCCGGACAGAACGGGAACTGATTCGCTATGACGGCATTATCACCATGGAGAATTTGGGAGGGGCGATCAACGGTTTTGTTGCCGCCGGAACCTTCCCCTCTTCCTTTGCCCGCATCGCCCCGGCGCTGCTCTCCCCTTTTATCACCGTAAATGTCCTTTTTTCCCCCAATGATACCCGGCAGCGGGTCACGGAGACCCGGGAGCGGGTTGAACCGATGGTCAGGTATATTGAAAAGGGCCAACGGATCATCAAAAAAGGATTTATCATCACCGAAGATAACATGAAGGAACTGCGGGCATTGAATATCCCCCTGCCCGGCAGGGACCCCCGGAGCGTGGCGGCCCTTATTCTTATTCTTTTGCTTGTTTACGGGCTTCTTTTATTCCTCTGCGGAAACATCGTAATCGGCAAAACCCTTTCCGATGCGGAAATATACCTTATTTCGGCCCTGGCCGCCGCATACCTTATCGGGGCGGTCTTTGTCAAAGATCTGTCCCTGGGGGCGGAGCCCTTCCCGGTGTCCATGATGCTCCCCACCGCCCTGGTGGTCATGCTCCCCGCCATCCTGATAGGTCCCCGGCTGGCCCTGGTCCTGGCCATGGTGCTGCCCCTTGGGGCCTTCTTTTCCGGCTCCTTTGATGTTTCGGCCTATCTGTTTGCCCTGGTTTCCGCTGTTGTGGCTTCCTATTCCCTTCAGGGCGCGGAAAAGCGGATGGACCTTCTCAAGGCCGGCCTCCTCATTGCCGGTGCCAACTGTGTGGCGGTTATTGTGATCCTGCTACAGCGTTCCGCCGCCCCGGGCGCCTATCTTGGCATGCTCTTCTGGGCCGCCTTTAACGGCCTTGGCTGCGGTATGCTGGTCCTGGGCTTCCTGCCGCCCCTGGAACATGCCCTGAACGCCGCCACCACCTTCCGCCTTATCGAGCTTTCGGACCTCAATTCCCCCATTTTGCGGCGGCTTTTTACCGCTGCGCCGGGCACCTACAGTCATTCCATCATGGTGGCGAACCTTGCGGAAACCGCCTGCCAGGACATCGGGGCAAATCCCCTGCTGGCGCGGGTCGGGGCCTATTACCACGACATCGGCAAGATGGAACAGCCGGACTATTTTGTGGAGAATCAGACCGTCTACAACAAGCACGATGACATGGCCCCTCGTTTGAGCGCCACGGTGATCCGCAGCCATGTCAAGCTGGGGGTGGAAAAGGCCCGCAGCCTGGCCCTTCCCCAGCAGGTGCTGGACATCATCGCCGAACACCACGGCAACTCGGTGATCACCTGGTTCTACACCAAGGCCCAGAAGCAGGAAGGGCAGGTCAACATCGAAGATTTTACCTATCCGGGCAATCCTCCCCGGTCACGGGAATCCGCGGTGGTGATGCTCGCCGATACAACCGAAGCGGCGGTGCGGACCCTTAACAAGCCTACCGCCCCCAAGATGGACAAATTCATCCAGGGACTGATCAGCGCCAAGGTTGAACACGGCCAGCTTGCGGAATCGGAACTGACCTTTCGGGACCTTGAAACCATCCGTAAGGCCTTTGTCCGGGTTCTGGCCGGTTATTACCATTCCCGGATTGAGTACCCTAAACTTGGCAAGGAATCTTTGCCTTCCAGGGAAGCCGCGCCGGCCAAAGACGCAGCCGGAGAGTCCGGGGCCGCTAAAGAAGAGGCTCCCGCCGGGGAGGCTGTCGCCACGTGAACCGGATCGAGGTAAACGCCGAGGAGGTTCCCTTACCTGAATGGGAGGGGGCCTTAAAAAATTTCACCCTCAAGGTACTGGATGAGATCCGCCGGGACGGCTGGGATTTGTCGGTACTGCTCTGCAATGATTCCTGCATCCAATCCCTCAATAAGCAGTTCCGGCATAAGGACGAAGCCACCGATGTCCTTTCGTTTCCTCTGGAGGAAACCGTCAAAGATGAAGGGGAAGACCGCTACCTTCCGGGGGACATCGTTATCTCCCTGGACACCCTTGTGGAAAATTCACGGTATTTCAACATATCAGAGGATGAGGAGTTACGCCGTCTCCTGATCCATGGTATTCTGCATTTAGACGGTATGGATCACGAAACCAACAACGAAACGGAGCCCATGCTCCGCTTACAGGAGAAAATATTGGCTGATTTAGCCGGGGAGCGCATTTTTGCCCTCCCGCAGGGAGGGCTATGAGTTCCGGATTTTTTGAAGGGGTGTCGGGGAGTATCTCCCGGATTTTCAAAAAGAACGGGGAGATAAACCCCCGGGCCATCAAATCCCTTGAGTCGGAGCAGCGGGAGATGATCCAGGGTGTGGTGGAACTTTCGGGCACCACCGTCAAGGAAGTGATGGTCCCCCGGACCGATACGGTTTTTCTTTCCGTTGACGCCTCCCGTGACGAGCTTTTGGCCCTGATCGCTGAAAGCGAACATTCCCGGTTTCCCGTGTACAAGGAAACCATCGATAACGTGATTGGCATCCTCTATGTAAAGGATGTATTGAAATCCCTGGTCCGGGAAGAACCCTTTGATGTGACCAAACTCCTCCGCAAGCCCTTCTTTGTCCCCGTTTCCAAGCACATCGACGGTCTGCTCCGGGAACTGCGCCGCCGCCGGGTCCACATCGCCGTGGTGGTGGACGAATACGGCGGGGTGTCGGGGATCGTCTGCATGGAGGACATCATTGAGGAAATCGTCGGGGACATTCAGGACGAATTCGACCACGAAACCGAGGATGTGCTCAAGCTTGGTGAGGGGACCTGGCTCTGCGACGCCCGGGTAAACCTTGAGGACCTTGCCGAAGAAACCGGCCTCGAACTCCCTGCGGAGGATTTTGACACCCTGGGGGGCTTTGTTTTTGACCTTTTCGGAAAAATTCCGGTAAAATACGAAAAAGCCGTCTATAACGGAAACGATTTTATCATCCAGGACATGGACGGGCATAAGATCAACACGGTAAAGATCGTGCTTGGTAAGAAGGATGACGAATGAAGGGACGGGAAGAATATTTCAACCGCAAAGGCGAAGAAGTCGCAAAAGTAAAGAAAGAGAAGAGGTTATTCTCTTCCCCTTCTTCGACTTATTCGCCTTTGCGGTTATTTTTCTTTGTCTTTATTGTTTTGTTGATAAGCACCGTTGTTGTCGGGCAGCTTCATGCCCAGTCCGCCTCCAATGCTGCGGCCTATTACGATCAGGGCCGCGCTTCCATGCTGGCGGAGGACTGGTACGCTGCGGCGGAGTCTTTTATCGAATGCCTGCGCCTGAACCCCGCCCATGCGGAGGGGACCGCGGCTCTGGCGGAGTGTTACTACGAATTGGGGGAATTTGACGAGGCCCTTACCTGGGTCAGGAAGGCCCGTTCCCTTGCCCGGGGGAATATGGGGGTTGCAAATCTGGAAGCCTCCACCCTGATCGCCCTGGGCCGGCTGGACGCCGCATCTACGGTTATTTCCGATATTTTGAGCCGGGAGCCCTATAACCGGGATGCCCTTTTTGCCGCGGCGGAACTGGATATTGCCCGGGGCCGCAGCGCCGAAGCGGTGATCCGGTTCCGGGATGCGGTGCGCCGTTACCCCGACGACCGCAGGCTCCTCCTCTCCCTGGCCCTGGTCTTGGGCTCCCTGGGGGATGCAGAAGGGGCCCGGCCCTTTGTTGAGCGGGCCCTGGCCCAGCACAGCGATGATTACCGGGTCTATTACTATGCCGCGTACCTTGACGCCCAGGCGGGACGCATTAGCGAAGCTATCCGTTATGCCGGGGAAGCCCTTTTTCGCAGGCCCGGCTATGCCCCGGCCCAGACCCTGCTGGCAAGCCTCCGCTACCGCTCAGGCCAGTATGCGGCGGCGGCGGCCCTTGCGGATGAGCTTATTGCCCGGAACCGGGATGACGCCGGGGCTTGGTACCTCAAGGGCCTTTCCTTTGCCCGGATGGGCCGTAGCGCCGATGCCATCAGGGTACTTTCGGAAGCAATCAGCATTGACGGCGAGGATGAATTTATCCGCTCCAGCCTTGAGGACCTTCTTGTGGGCTCCACTGCCATCGAAGATCCCCAGCGGAGCCGCTGGGCGGCCTGGCATTTTGCGCGGGGACAGGATTACCGGGCGCGGAACCTGGCGGAGCAGGCCCTTTTTGAATATCGCCGGGGGCTCAGGCTGAATCCCTTTGCCAGGGAACGGCGGGAATACGCGGAAATTCTGCGGCTCCAGGGTTACCCTGCCCGCTACCTTGAGGAACTGCGCTTCCTGCAGGACCAGGGCCAGGCGGACCGGAGCCTGAACGACGCGGTAGAGGTCTACGATTCCCTGCTTTCGGACGCCCTGTTCCGCCGCTGGCAGGTAAATCCAACGGAACTTGCAAGCCCCCACTGGAAAATCGCCGTCTTTTCCGTGGTTTCCCAGTCGAGTTTTTACCATGCCGACGCCGGGGCGGTGGGGGCCTCCTGGATTCGGGAACTTCTTGTCCACGACCGGAACATCGCCCCCATGGACCTGGAACTGCGGCAGCCCTCATTTTCCCAGGCCTTCCGTACCGCCCGGGAAGCCGGGGCGGATTATTTCCTTGTCGTCTCCGTCTCCGAGAATGAACGGGACCTTTCCATGAAGGGGGAACTTTTTGTGGGAAGGACCGGTTCCCCTGCGGAAACCTTTTATACCTACCGCACCGGTCAGGACCGGCTGCGGAACGCCGGCCGGGGGCTGGCGGATCAGCTTGCCCTTGCCCTGCCTTTCCGGGGGGAACTCATTGTCCGCCGTCAGGCCCAGGCCCTCCTGGACAAGGGCCGGGCCGATGGGGTGAAGATTGAGCAGGTATACGATGTGGTGAAAAAAGGCCGCGCCGCAATCTTGAACGAAGGAATCGGCCTCTATTATGCCCCGGATGACGTGGTAGGAACCTTCACCGTGGAGAATGCCGATGAGGAAGTAGCCTCCGGGGCCTTGGCCCGTAATGGTTTTTTTGACCGTATCGCCGTAGGGGATGAGCTTATCTTGCAGAACGAAAAAACGGAAAGCGCAGTCCCCAGGGAAAATCAGACCAATGCGGAACTGCAAAACCTGCTGCGGAAGTTAAGGTAGGGGGAATTAGGCGAAATGCCCCTATGCGACTAAAATATATTTAAAATAACATGTGTTGACAAAACAAAAAATATGAAGTTATTAAAACAATTTGATGAATACAATGAGTTTATAAAAATTACAAATGAAAATAAAACTGATGAAGAAACATTACATGATATAGAAAATCACACACCAGAAGAATTAATGGAAACAGCCTTCCATAATATAAAAAGAACATTGGCGGATGAAATTCTTGAAAAAATACGGAATGTGACTCCGTCATTTTTTGAAAGATTGGTTGTAGATTTACTTGTTAAAATGGGATATGGCGGTTCAATTAAAGACGCCGGCAAAGCGATAGGAAAAACAAATGACGAAGGAATAGATGGAACTATTAAAGAAGATAAATTAGGTTTAGATATAATTTATATTCAGGCTAAGAGGTGGAAAGAAGGGAATATTGTAGGTAGACCGGAACTCCAAAAATTTGTTGGGGCATTAGCCGGACAAGGCGCAAAGAAAGGGATATTTATAACGGCTTCATCATTTTCTAAAGAAGCTTTAGAATATGCTCCAAAAAATGAAACAAAAATAATAATGATTGATGGAATACAATTAGCAGAATTAATGATTGAATATAATGTTGGTGTATCAAATCAACAAATATATGAAATAAAAAAAATAGATAATGATTATTTCGAAGAAGGATAAAAAACGGGGGCACTTCGCATAGCGTGTGTTATGTGCAATGCCCTAAAATTCGTAAAAAAAATCAAAAAACAATTGACAAACGTGGGACAATGGTGTATTATGTAAGAATAAGGGGTTAATGTATGAAATTTGTAACTGTAAGGGATTTTAGAACATCTTCGGCCAATATTTGGCAAACATTGCCGGAAGAACAAGAAATGGTAATCACCAATAACGGGAAACCGATTGCCTTATTGACTCCTATAAGTGATAAAACACTTGAAAACACCCTTTCTTCAATAAGGAAGGCAAAGGCAATAAACGCGGTAAAATTAATTCAACAAGAGTCAATATCAAAAGGTATGGACAAAATAACGATGGACGAGATAGATGAAGAAATTAAAAGAATTAGGAACACTCCGCCGAGCTCGCAGAGCGAGGTTCCCCTCCGGAAAGAATCCAAAAAATGAAAGTTGTTTTAGATACAAACGTCATTGTTTCAGCCTTTTTAAATCCAAAAGGAATACCCGGGGAAATATTATCATTAGTATTATCAGAAAAAATTATCCTTTGTTACGACAATAAGATAATATCAGAATATACGGATGTTTTAACCAGATCGAAATTCAATTTCAACAAGGAATTAGTTAATGATTTCCTGGAATTTGTAAAAATCTATGGTGAATATATAGTAGCGGAATCTCAAGATATACAATTTATTGATGCAGATGATAAAATATTTTATGATGTCTTTAGAAGTAGTGATGCAAATTATATAATTACCGGAAATAAAAAACATTACCCTAAAGGAAAAAATATATTATTACCAAGAGAATTTAAAGAAATATCTAGACAGAAATTCCCATAATGGAATTGGTAAACCTGAATCATTAAAGGCAAATTTACAAGGCTATTGGTCCAGAAGAATAGATACAGAACATAGGATCGTATATGCGGTGGGCCAGGGGGCCAATGAAGAAAAACAGATAGTATATATTTCATTTAGATATCATTCGAAATAGCCGCCTCATCCTCTGGTGAATCCCCCCGCCGCAAAGAAGTCCGGCCCGCCGCTTAAGGAAAAAAGCCCCGGTTTAAACGTAGGGCTGGGCCATGGAAAGTATTTCCCGCTGGGCCGCCTCAACATCTTCGATGCTGAGTGTGCCCAAATCGGCCATGAGTTTTTTTATGGCTTCCGCTTCGGTTTCCATCAGGTTTCTGAAAATTTTCCCCTGTGTAGCGGGATCAACGGTTTTCAGCGCCCGGGCAATCAGGTTTCTGCTTACCATATAGGCGTTGTTTCGGATAAAGCTGTCATCCATCCTGTTGATAAGGCCGATAAAACTTTCTGATGTGCTCATAATCATCCTCCATAATTGGCAGTTTAGTCTAAGTCTAGCGTGTTTGGTTTTTGCTGGCAATAGAGCTGCGGCAATTCTTACCTGTTGATAAGCTGCGCGAGGCTGGCGTCTATCCACTCGCTTGCTTCGCCGGGAAACTGGTTTTTCATCATAAGAAATTCAACCAGCGCTTCCTCATAGGAAGCGGAGAAATAGAGGCTCTGCCCCAGGTAGAACCGGGCGCGGGCTTCGGTAAGTTCACTGCGGGGGAGGGAGAGGTAGCGGCGCATGTCGGCAATCACGGTTTTCCAGTCCTGGGCAAGAAAGGAATCCCGGACAATGGCTTTTAGACCGTATTCTTCCCAGCGGTCTTCGTCATCTTCCCTGAGATCTTCGCCGAAGGCCCGGGGCTTTTTGGGCGCTATAATTTTGGGTTCCATCCGGGGGGTGTTTGATACGGCCCGCGCCGCGTCACGTCCCAGGGGAATGGGGGCGGATAATTCGGAAAAACTATCTATCCCCGGGACCGCATAGTTCAGGGACATCAGGGGCAGGGGCATGGAACGGAGGTCCGTATTGGTCCCCGGAAGGCCTATGCGGCCGCTCCGGGTATTTACCGTTATTGCTTCCGTGGTGGCGTTAATTCCCGGGATGATCTCCACGGCGCCCCGGGACAGATCATCCTCAAAAATGACCGCGTAATAATAGGGAATTCCCGGAACCGGATAATCAACAAAGGGAGGGAAAAGCCCCGACTGAACAATCACGGCCCGCAGAAGATCCTCAGGCCCCCCTATGGGCTGAACGCTCCGGTACAGGATGGTATCCCGGGTGCTGTCATTCAGATCATAGGAAATGGTAACCCCTTCCCCGTTTATTACCGTGTTCAGGCCGGATATCCCCAGGGGATGGCGGGAGAAACTGACTGCCGCAGGGGCCGGAAATTCCATCTCCTCAAAACGGACATTTACTGCAATCGTATTGTTAAGGGGCATAATGGCAGTAAATGCCCCATTGGCCCCCGCACTGCCACCCGGCCTACTGGCGGCGGCAAAATAGTAAATCCATCCGCTGCTCTCTGTTTCATCAATGTAGGATTCCGCCCCGTAGGGTACTTCCTCAGTCCGCATCTGCTCCGGTGTCAAATCAACGGTATCAAAGGGGGAATTCGAGCGGTATATAAACACCGACCCCGCGGCTTCCGGGGAATCTTTCCAGGTAAGACGGATAAGGTTGCCCCTCACTTCCGCCCGCAGATCCGAAACATGGGGGGATTCTACCTGGGAAAAGACCCCTGCGGGGAAGAGGATGGCAAGAAAAATGAGGGTTCCCAAAAATGGCGCCGGACCGTGTTTTTTCATCATCATTATTATATAATATCGGCCGAATTTTTCTATATATTACCCATCGCTCCATTTACAGTTTCCCTCATTTTTCGTATTCTACCTATATTAGGAGTAGAAAATGTTGTTATCAGAATTGGGAAATCCCCTTCAGGAATTGAAGGGCCGTATAAATGAAACCTGGGGGCGTCTTTGACCGGCCCAATGAGGGGCGGCCGTCCATTGGGAACAAGATAGCGGAAATTGAGGCCAAAGCCGGGGAAACGGGCTTCTGGAACGATGCCCCGGCCGCGGAAAGGCTTATGGGGGAACTCAAGTCCCTGAAAAACCGGTATGAGCCCTGGAAATCCCTTCATGCGGAGATTGAGGACCTGGGGGTCCTCTGGGAATTGGCCGCCGAAGCCGGGGACGAAAGCGAAGGCGCGGGGATCGAGGCTTCTCTCAAGGAGCTTTCCGCCCGGTATGAAAAACAGAATATTTATGAGCTCATGGGCGGGGAAGTGGACAAGAACGCCTGCTTCCTCACGGTCCACGCCGGGGCCGGGGGCACCGAGGCCTGCGACTGGTCCCAAATGCTCTACCGGATGTACCTGCGCTGGGCGGAGCGGCGGGGCTTTAAGGCGGAAGAAGTTGACCGTCTGGACGCGGAGGGGGGGATCAAGTCCGCCACCTGCCGCATTGACGGGGACTATGCCTACGGCTACCTCAAGGGGGAAAGCGGGGTGCACCGGCTGGTGCGGATTTCGCCCTTTGACGCCAATGCAAGGCGGCATACTTCCTTTGCTTCGGTGTACCTCTTCCCGGTGATCGACGACACCATCGAAGTTGACATCCGGCCCGAGGATCTCCGGGTGGACACCTACCGTTCCGGGGGTGCCGGGGGCCAGCACGTAAACAAGACCGACAGCGCGGTGCGCTTTACCCATCTGCCCACGGGGATCGTGGTGGCCTGCCAGAGTGAGCGGAGCCAGACCATGAACCGGGCCATCGGCATGAGCATACTCAAGTCCCGGCTCTACGAATATTACCGGCAGGAAAAGGAAAAGGAAAACGAAAAATTCGCCCAGGAAAAGAAGGATATTTCCTGGGGGAATCAAATTCGGTCCTATGTGTTCCAGCCCTATACCATGGTGAAGGATTACCGGACCAAGACCGAGATGGGCAATATTCAGGCGGTCATGGACGGCGACATCGATCCATTCATTGAGGAATACCTCCGTTTCGCCTGGCAGAACAATGCTTCCAATTAAAGGGCAAGGGAATGGGATTGAGTAAGGGGAACTTTTTCTTCACCATCGTTATTTTTTCTCTTTCCCTTGCAAATATTTTTGCCTCGGGCAAAAAGGAAGAAGTTATTGATCAGCCAATCAATAACGGTGAATGGGTGCTCTGTGTCACTTCTTTTGATGTTTCCGCCCTTCCGGCATCCCGGCGTATTATCGGGGAAGTGCTCCAGCGGGAACTGGTGGCTTCCCTGCATACCGTGAATCACCGGGACCGGATTAAGGTTTCCCCGGAATATGCCTGGTATGAAGCTTACGCCTGGTCCCAATCCCGCAGCGTTGCGGCAAAGGCCCTTGCGGCAAAACGGAATGAACGGGACCTGCTCCTCTTCAAGGGGGACGCCGGCTGGCGTTACAGGAAGAACCTTAAGGCCCTTGAAGCGGATATCAAAAAACTGGAGGAAGATCTTGAGAAGGCAGCTGCGCAGCAGCCCCTTGTGGCGGAGGAGCCTTCTTTCAGGTTTACCGCCGGGAACGATGAGGGAACCTTTCCTGCTCCGCCTGCGGAGAAGGGGGAATACCAGTTCTGCAAAAAGGAAAAGGCCGATGCCTTTCTGGCGGGAGCTGTGAGCGAATACCACGGGCGTCTCTATATCAGCCTGAGGCTTTATGCCCTTTATACGGATTCCTTTGTCTATGAGGACAGCATCATTTTTTCAACCGACGATACCACCCTTGCGGTGAATGAAGTTTCGGGCCGCCTGGTAGCGGCGATCTCCGGTTCCCCGAGCGCTGAAATAGCGATCCATACCGGGGATGAGAATGCCCTGGTGCTGATCAACAATTCCTTTGCCGGACGGGGCGGCCTTTCCCGTCAGGAGTACCCGCCGGGAAAGGTGACGGTGGAGATCTTTTCGGAAAACTACGAAAGCGCCCAGGAGGAGGTGGAGCTTAAAAGCGGGGAACTGACGGAAATTACCGCAAACCTAAAGCCCCTCAATCTGCTTCCGGTGAATATCAGCGCCCCCGGCCAGACCGGTGTTTCAGTGTACCAGGGTTCCATGTATGTGGGGGAGGCGCCCCTTACCTTGCAGCTACCCGCGGACAAGCTTGAATATGTGTTTGCGGAAACCAGCGGGGGCCGCACTTCCAAGGCGGTCTTTCTGATCAATGAGCCCATTCCCGCAATGGGCAGAGCCGGGGAGCCGGGACCGGCGCGGTCCTCTTCTTTTAATCTTTTTCCTCCAAAGAGTACCCTGGAAGCGGACAACGATCTCATCCTTGAAACCAGGATTCTTCCTCCGGCAGGGCAGGGCCGGGTGATGAATGTCAGACGGCAATATTATGGGGCATGGGGCGGGACATGGATTACCGGTATTGCCGCATGGCTCCTCTATGGTTCTTATACTACTTATGTGAATACGTATAATTATGGGTATGAGCAGAAGGTCAGCGTTGAGATGTACGAAGACGCCACCCGGTATTTAACGTCTTACTATATCTCTCTGGGAGTGGTCGGCGCCGCGATAATTGTGGAGGGTATTCAGATGTTCCGGTATATCCATACCGCAGGGGATGATTCTGCGCCGCTTGTGAAAAAAAGGAAGGCAGCCAATGGGAGCAAGTAATTTTGCGGACCGCTTAAAGAATTTTTTCGGTCTCCGTAAATCCATATCGGAAGAACTTTTTGACGATTTGACGGACCTCCTTGTGGAAGGGGATTTCGGCGCGGCGGAAGCCATGAAGACCGTTGAAAAGCTGCATGAAATTTATAAAAAAGAAAGGATTGCCGATCCGGCGGAACTGCGTCAAAAATTGGCGGATCTGCTGGAAGCCCGGTTGGCTGGCAGCAGTAATACTGTTTTATCTGATAGTAACCTCGTAGTAATACTGTTACTGGGGGTGAACGGGGTAGGGAAGACCACTACCGCTGCAAAACTGGCCCGGCTTTACCGGGATCGGGACAAGCGTAAGCCTATTCTCGCGGCGGCGGACACCTTCCGCGCCGCGGCCATCGATCAGCTTAAGATACACGGGGATAGGCTGGGGGTGCGGGTCATTGCCCATCAGCACGGCGGGGACCCTGCGGCGGTGGTATATGACGCGGTGGAGGCGGCCCAGTCCGGGGCAGGGGATCTCATCATCGCCGATACGGCGGGACGGATGCACACCAGGTCCGCCCTGGTGGAGGAACTCAAAAAGATAGACCGGGTGGTGGAAACCAAGGCAGCGGGCGCCAAGTATATCAAGTGGCTTGTATTGGACGCAACCACCGGCCGCAACGCATTGGCCCAGGCAGAGACCTTTAACGCGGCGGTGTCCCTGGACGGGGTGATCCTTACCAAGTACGATTCCGGCGCAAAAGGCGGGGTGGTTTATTCCCTTATGGGGGAACTGAAACTCCCCGTGGTTTACCTCTGCGAGGGCGAAAAATACGGCGACATCAGGCCCTTTGAGCCCCGCGCCTTTACCCAGGGGTTTTTAAGCCTTGGGTAAACAGCCGCGTTGTTCAGGTTTTTTCCTTTTGTTGCTGCTGATATGCGCCGCAGCAGGAGCAGAGGAATGGTATCTTTCCAACGCCGCCGGGATGCTCCTGGAAAAGCAATCCTCCGCCCTTGCGGCGCTGCGGAATAAATACAGCCTCCTGGTGGAAGAAGTTTCCTTTTTTGACTTGCCTGAAATGCTGGGGGAATACCATAACAAGGAATGGATCATTGAGGTGCATACCCTTTTCGAGAACGGAGAAGAAACGCGGCGGCAGTGGATTTTCCGTAACGAAAAGGGAATTGCCCGGCTGGTTGCCGCCTTCGATCCCCCCAAAGCGGCGGATGAGGTAAACGAAGAACCCCCCGTACCTGGGGGGGACGGGGATGGGGAGAGTGAGGCCGGTACTGAAGATGCGCCGAAAAGACAGGGGCCGTCCGGGTTCATCGAACTGTATGACGGGGACAGCCTTATCACCCTTGAGCGTCAGCTTTTTGATGATGGGGATGAGCTTGTCACCGATTTCATTTATAATAAGAATATCCTTGTCCGATCGGAAACCCGTCAGAAATCCTTTACCGATGAGGGTGAAGAAACCATCCGGCACATCAATACCGATTATTACCGGTACAGCCGCTCGGCCTCACTGCGGGCGGTGGAACGGGTCTACCACGAGAAGCTGAGCTCCGATGAGGGCTATCTGGTACGGCATCAGTTTCCCCACCGGATTCTGGATTCGGTTGGGGAGGAACATTTTGTCGATCCTGCCCTGGCATACGGATCTGATTTTCTGGAGGATGTTTTTATTGGGAGCGGCAGGGTCTTATATACCACCGATGAACGGGGCCGGATTTTGGGGGAGACCCATCAGGATAATGAGGGAAACATCATCGGGGAACTGCTGAATCAGTGGTCCGGCGACCGGCTGACATCGGTAAGCTGGAAGGCAGGGGAAGATGAACGGCGCACCGAATATGAGTATGACGGCGAAGGGGATCGGATTGAAGAACGGGATTATAATGGGGGAACCCTTGAACGGGTGGTCCGC
>BOAU01000020.1 GCA_026002025.1 Spirochaetia bacterium
TCCTGCCCGGTGAAGAGCTGGAGAGCCTGGTGGAGCACTACGCCGACGGCTTTACCCTGAACGCGAATCCCGGCCGGATCATCCTGTCGCGGGTTAGTACGGAAGCGGCGGGGGAGACGAGGATATTCGATTACCAGGGGAATAGGAGGATGACTCTGGAAGACCGGGATGTGGTCAGTATCGGGAACAAGGCAATCACCCGACCGGTAGCCTTTTTTGAAGGGGCCATATCCCGGGTAACGACGGGGATAGAAGAGACGGCAGTAGAGGGAGAAGTGGTGATAGAGGGGATGGCGAGACTGGAGTATCCCTTCTATGAGGGGGAAACCCTGGGGAACGCGGTACGTGCGAATGCGCTGCGCTTTACGGCGTCCAGCGATTTGATCAATGCCTATGTGATCCGGGGGGACCGGCAAATCCCCATGGATCTGACCCGGTATATCTACTACAACGATTTCAGTAAGGACCTTGCATTGGAGAACGGGGACATCATCCGTATTCCCTTTGTGCAGTACTTTGTGCTGGTAGCGGGAGCGGTGAAAGCGCCGGGGAGGTATCCCTATGTGCCTGACCGTCAGGCAGACTATTACATCAACCTGGCCGGAGGGCGGGACGAGATGAAGAACACCGGGCGTGGTGAGACGATAACGGATATGAATAACCGGAAGGTGAAGAGCGATGTGATTATAGAGCCAGAGATGATGATAACGGTACCGATGAACAGTTTTATGGCGAAATTCAATGTCTATGGGCCGGTAATCACGACGGTATTGTCGCTGATATCAACGACTTTATCGATCCTTGCGGTAACCGGGGTTCTGGGGAATTGATGTTCAGATAGAATTACTGCAACAGAAGAAGCTGATAGAAAAGGGGGCTGTGCGGACGAAAATCCGTACAGCCCCCTTTTTTTTGCATTTTTTCTACCGGGCCGGAATTTTCCTCAGGGCGGCCTACTTCAGCGTGCCGCCGCCGCCCCAATTTTCCAGTTCGATGATGTTGAGGTAAATTGCCTGTAACGGTATCCTTCGCCGGTTTTGTTCCCCGGTACGTTAACAAAGGGGCTCTTAACTGCTATAGTCAACCGTATCGCCAAGATGGCTCAGTTGGCAGAGCGGCACACTCGTAATGTGCAGGTCCCGGGTTCGATTCCCGGTCTTGGCTAATAACCCAATAGAGTTGTTCAGAAACTTCAGTTTCTGAACAACAACCGCTTAAAAATCTATTTTTTGAACAAAATCATGTAAATCAAAAAAATGAGAGAATTATCCCCATACTCAAAAGAATAATCCCTATACCGGAATAAAAGACCGGGGTTATACTTCAGATACGGTGCAAGGAGGGCGGGCATGGGTGTGGATAAGCTGAAAATCTGTTATATAGGCGGCGGGTCCCGCAACTGGACCTGGGTTTTGATGCAGGACCTGGCCTTTGAGAAGGAAATCGCGGGGACCATTGAGCTTTACGATATAAAACCGGAGGATGCAAAGACCAACGAAATCATCGGCAACGCCCTTATGGCTTCGCACAGTAGTGCGGCGCACAATGGGGGGCGCTGGAAATTCCATGCCAATCCATCGCTGGCGGACTCCCTGACCGGGTGTGATTTTGTCTTTGTTTCCATATTACCCGCCGATTTTGAAGAAATGGCGGTCGATGTTCATGCCCCTGAAAAATACGGCATCTATCAGTCCGTGGGCGACACCGCCGGGGCAGGCGGCCTCATCCGCGCCCTGCGGACCATCCCCCAGTTCCGGGAGATTGCCCGGGCCGTAAAAAAATATGCCCCGGACAGCTGGGTTATCAATTACACGAACCCCATGAGTATCTGTACCCGCACCCTGTACCGGGAATTCCCCGGCATAAAGAGCTTCGGCTGCTGCCACGAGGTGTTTAATACCCAGAAGCTCCTGGCCGCGGTGCTGGAAGAAGCGGGCCTTGCCCCCAGGGACAGCATCAGGCGGGAAGATATCAGGACTTCGGTATTGGGGATCAACCATTTTACCTGGTTTGACAAGGCGTCCTGGAAGGACATCGACATCTTCCCCTATTATAAAAAATTTGTTGATAAATATGCCGATACGGGTTTCCGGGGAGCAGGGGCGGCCACTACCTTTGCCGCGGGGAGCGCCGGGACAGAAGATCCCGACGAAGCGGTGCGGCGCAAATATTTTTCCTCCGCCGAACGGGTGAAGATGGACCTCTTCCGCCGCTACGGCCTTATCGCCGCGGCCGGCGACCGGCATTTGGCCGAGTTCTGCCCCCACTCGTGGTATCTGGCAAATCCTGCCCAGTCGGAAAGCTGGGGCTTCAGCCTGACCCCGGTTTCCTGGCGGATCGCCAACCGTGAAAAATTGATTGCCCAGGCAAAGGCCTACCGGGACGGCGCGGAAACCATGAACCCGGTGGAATCAGGCGAGGAGGGGCTCAAAATCCTCAAGGCCCTGCTGGGCCTGGGCGATCTTGTCACCAACGTAAACCTGCCCAACCAGGGCCAGATGCCCGACCTGCCGCGTGATACGGTGGTGGAAACCAACGCCTCTTTTTCCCGTGACAGCATTCAGCCGCTGGTAAGCGATGGCCTGCCCACGGATGTCCGCGCCCTGGTGATGCCCCATGTACTGGCCCAGGAAGGCATTATAGAAGCGGTGTTCGAGGGCGATGCAGACCCTAAAGGGTCTGTTGAAAAAGCTTTCCGCGTATTTTCCCATGATCTTGCGGTGCAGACCCTTTCCCAAAACGATGCCCGTTCCCTCTTTGACGACATGTGCGCCAAAACCCTAAAGGCAAGGTAGAACGCAATGATCGACAGGCAGCGCCTGGTAACACGGCATAATCCGGTTTACACAAAGCCTGAAAAAAACGCGCCCCTCTCGGTGGGTAACGGTCGTTTCTGCTTTACCGCCGACTTTACGGGCCTGCAAAGCTTCTTTGATGATTATGCCGTCCCCGCCGATGCCTTCCCCCTCTGCACCATGGCCGAGTGGGGCTGGCATTCCTACGCTGGTGCGCCAAAGGATGATTCGGCGCTGCACCTTACGCCCTTTGACACTCAGGGGCAGCCGGTGGCTTATGCGGTGGACGACGCGGGGCAGGAGGAACTCTTCAAGGGCCTGCGCCAGAATGCCCACAAATTCCACCTGGGGAAGATCGGCTTCGAGCTAAAGGGAAATCCCCTCACGCAGAAAAACTGCGGGCCCGGTAAACAGACCCTCAATCTTTGGGAAGGAATTTTATCATCCGAATTTACGATTGATGGGGAAAGGGTCCTCACCGAGACCTTTGTCCATCCCCAGGAAGATACCCTGTATGTGCGCGCCTCTTCTCCGCTCCTTTGCGCAGGAAAACTGCGTTTGACCCTTGCCTTTCCCTACGGCAACCACAAGAAATCCGCCGCTGACTTTACGGTTCCCCATCTGCACAGCACGGTGCTGGGGGCAAAAAACGATCGGGGTATCATTTTGGATCGGGTGATGGACGGCGTCAGATACCGCGTAACCCTTTGTTTTACCGGCCTTTCCTGCAACGCCGAGCCGGGCCCGCTTTCAACGCATATCGTTGTCTTTACCGGCACAGCCGATACGGCGGAACTTGCAATTCATTTTGAGCCCCTCAGTATTCCTGCGATGGATATTGACAGTAATACTGTTGATAGTAATGCTGTTTCTCTGGAGCCATATCTGCTGTCCTTTGCCGGAGCGCGGCAATCCTGTACCGCGTTCTGGAAAAATTACTGGAGCACAGGCGGTGCCATCGACTTTTCCGGCTCCGCGGACAGCCGTGCGGAAGAGCTTGAACGGCGCATCCTTCTTTCGCAGTATTTAACCGCGATTCAAAGCCGGGGCAGCCTGCCCCCTGCTGAAACGGGGCTTACCTGTAACAGTTGGTACGGAAAATTTCATCTGGAGATGCATTACTGGCATTCCGCCCATTTTGCCCTTTGGGGCAGGCATGGGGAACTTGAAAAAAGTCTTGCCTGGTATAAAAAGATTTTACCTGCTGCGCAAAAGATCGCCGCATCCCAGGGCTATAAGGGGGCGCGGTGGCCCAAGATGTGCGACCCCACGGGGTACAACACGCCATCATCAATAGCGGTACTGTTGATTTGGCAGCAGCCCCATCCGATCTTGCTTGCCGAGTTGTATTACCGCTCCGCCCCGGGCGAAGCCTTTCTGCGGGAGTACCGCGATATCATCGTGGAAACTGCGGAATTTATGCAGAGTTTTGTCCATTGGGTAAGCAAAGACCGCTGTGTGCTGGACGCCCCCTATATTCCTGCCCAGGAGCGGCACGATCCCCGTAGGGTGCTGAACGCCGCCTATGAACTTGAGTATTTTCGCTGGGGCTTAAAACAGGCGGATCACTGGCTGGAGCGGCTGGGGGAAGCGCCCCGCTTTAGTGATACTGCGGAAAAGCTCGCCCTTCCCGCGCAAAAAGACGGCGTATACCTGGCCCACGAAAACTGTCCCGATACGTTTACCGCCCTGCCTTTCTACACCGACCATCCTTCAATGCTGGCAATGTACGGCATCCTCAACAGTGATAAGGTTGATCCCGCGATCATGGCGGCCACCCTTGAAAAAGTTCTTGATGTATGGGATATGAAGTCCCTCTGGGGCTGGGACTTCCCCATGATGGCCATGTGCGCCTGCCGCCTTGGCCGGTACGATGATGCGATCAATCTTCTGCTGATGGACAGCCCGAAGAATACCTATCTGCCCAACGGTCACAACAGGCAAACCGGCAGTGATGACCTGCCCCTGTACCTTCCCGGCAACGGCGGTCTTTTGATTGCCGCCGCCATGCTGGCCTGTGCGATGCCGGCCAATGGTGATAGTAATACTGTCGGTTCATTCCCTAAAGGTTTTACCGTACAGACGGAGGGGATTCATGCGTATATCTGAGCGATCCCGGCAGGTATTGTATCGACACTGCGCGTTCGCATGTTATATACTATTTTTGAATCAGGAGTTTGACTATGAGAAGTAAAGCGCTGAACAATGCGATCCGTGATAACCTTTCATCCTATGCCTTTCTCGTCCCCTGGCTGATCGGTTTTTTTGTCCTTACACTGTACCCAATGCTCTACTCTCTATACCTCTCGTTTACCCAGTATACGGTACTTGAACCTCCTAAATGGATAGGGATGCGGAATTTTTTTGTAATGTTTGTTGGAAACGAGCAGTATATCAGGGATGAACGTTTTCTCAATTCACTGTTTGTAACATTCCGCTTTGTGTTTATTTCAGTGCCGCTTAAATTGATATTTGCACTGGCCGTAGCAATGCTGATGAATCAGAAGCTGCGGCTTATCCCCTTTTACCGGACCATCTACTATATACCAACCCTGCTCGGCGGTTCGGTGGCTATTGCCGTACTGTGGCGGCGGCTTTTTGCCGGTGACGGGGCCATTAACACGATTATCCGGCAGCTAAGCGGCGGGGTTCTTGAGCCGCCGTCCTGGATATCCAACCCGACCTTTTCACTGTATACGCTGATCCTGCTCGCCGTCTGGCAGTTCGGTTCGCCGATGATCATTTTTCTTGCGGGGATAAAACAGATACCCCAGGAACATTACGAAGCGGCAAGCGTTGACGGCGCAGGTAAGGTCCGGCAGTTTTTTGCGATTACCATACCGGCGCTTTCCCCGATTATTTTCTTTAATCTGGTTATGCAGATGATCAGCGCATTCCAGTCCTTTACCCAGGCGTACATCGTTTCCGGCGGTAACGGCGGGCCTGTTGATTCAACGATGTTCTACAGCCTTTACCTGTATATAAAAGGTTTTGCCCACGCCCAAATGGGTTATGCTGCGGCAATGGCGTGGGTTCTACTGATAATAATTGCGGTACTGACAGCACTGACATTCAGGTTTTCCAATACAATGGTCAGTTACGGGAGCGGAGAATGAAACGGCAAACAGGTCTTCTGATTAAGGGCGGTATTTCAAATCTCATTATTCTGGTACTGGGTTTTGCAATGTTATATCCGGTTATCTGGCTTATCATGGCGTCCTTTAAGGAGGGCTCCCAAATTTTCAGTGATCCAAGCCTCCTGCCGAAAACATGGACCCTGCAAAACTACGTCAAGGGCTGGGACGGCATCGGCATTGTTCATTTTGGTGCGTTTTTTGTCAATTCCTTTATCATCTGCAGCTTCTGTGTTATTGCCAACGCGGTTTTCTGTTCACTTACCGCCTATGCATTCGGGAGGCTGAAATTTAAGGGCCGCAACATCTGGTTCGCGCTGATGATGGTAACACTGATGCTGCCGGGACACGTCACCACAATTCCGCGGTATCTGATTTTTCGGTCCTTTGGCTGGGTCGATACGTTTCTTCCCTTTATTATACCAAAACTCTTTGCGACCGATGCGTTTTTTGTATTCCTCCTGGTCCAGTTTATCCGCAGCCTGCCGAAGGACATGGACGAATCGGCGCGTATTGACGGCTGCGGGAAATTCGGTATTTTTATCAAAATAATCCTGCCCCTTACGGTCCCGGCAATCATAACAACCCTCCTTTTTACGTTTCTCTGGACCTGGGATGATTTTTTCAACCAGATGCTGTACCTCAATTCACCGGAAAAATACACCGTACCCATGGGCTTGCGGCTTTTTCTGGATTCTTCCGGTGTATCTTCATGGGGATCGATGTTCGCCATGTCAACATTATCGCTTATTCCCTGCTTTATACTGTTCTTCTCGCTGCAGAAGTATTTTGTACAGGGAATCGCAACTACAGGCATCAAGGGGTAGTTTACCCCATAAATTTTTTGGAGGTTCAAGATGAAGAAACTCACGTTGTTTTTACTGGCTTCTTTGATGAGCGCAGTAATGGTTTTCGCAGGCGGTAATCAGGCTGCTTCAAACGCCGGTCCCGGTGTCGTCCGTTGGTCATTCTGGGGAGGTGAAAGCCGTATTAAAAATACCCAGCTTGCCATTGATAAATTTACCGAACAGACCGGTATCATTGTAGCGGCTGAACCCGCGCCGGGAACTGCCGATCATTTCAGCAAATTCAAGACACAGTTTGTCGGCGGCAACGCGGCCGATATTGTGCAGCTTGGCGGCGATTTTTCCAACCTGCAGGTTGAAGATGTCGGATCGGTCCTGCTTTCACTGGATGATCTGGTAAAACGCGGTATCATCGATCTTTCAAAGGTAGATGCCGCGGCGATTGCCGGCGGTACGGTAAACGGTCATCTTTACGCGCTTCCCCTCGCGGCCAATATGCCGGCCATTGTTTATAACAAGTCGCTGCTTGAACGGGTCGGCGCGCCGCTGCCGAAAGTATCATTTGCATCCTGGGACGAATTCCGCCAATGGCTTGTTGATGTAAAAGCGAAACTTCCCGCCGGGGTTTATCCCTTTGCCGATAACAGCGCCAATTCCGATCAATCATATTTCTTCGGTTATTGGGCCCGTGATAACGGCACTCCACAGTGGGATGGCGTAAAGTCCAGCTTAACCGCTGCGGACGCCAAAAAATACTTTGATATGTGGGCCGATTTCCGCGCGGCGGGCCTTATTCCCCCCGCCGAAACAGCCGCCGACTATGACGAGCTGAACGAATCCACCTCTTCGCTTATCGCCGGAAAAGTTGCGGGCAGTGTCCTTTGGTCAAACATGCTCGTAAACTACCAGCGGGCCACACCGGACACACTGGACCTGATCGAATTCCCCCACGCGACAACCAGTAATGCCCTTTGGGGTCAGATGAGCCAGATGATGGGTATCAACAAGAATTCCAAAAACGCCGAAGCTGCCGCGAAGTTTATTAATTACCGTGTCAACACAGCCGACGTATGGAAGATTATGGGTGCCGATCCGGGAACGCCGGTGAATTCTGACGGCCGCGCGGTACTTCCTAGCGATGCGGTTACCGACAGAATCACTGCGTATATGAACATTGCCGGAAAACATGCAAGCGCGCGGGACCCCAATATCCCCGGCGACTCCCAGTGGGGGCAAAGCCTGTACCTTATTTCACAGAACGTGTCTTATGGACGGATTACTACCGCCCAGGCCGGACAGCAGGTGGTTGACCTGATAGCCCAGCTGACCCGCAAGTAATTTGAAGCTTTTTTAATCACAAAGGCGGAAAGGTAATGTTGACTTTCTTACCTTTTCGCCTTCTTTCTTTTTAAGGATATCCGCATGAACTATCACCTTGCCATTGACATCGGAGCATCAGGCGGAAGGCATATTTTGGGATGGTATGAAAACGGCAGATTGCTGCTGGAAGAAATATACCGTTTCCAAAATATGCCATCCCGGTCGGGCGATCATTTACTATGGGATACGGAACGGCTTTTTACTGAAATTGTGAAGGGCCTTGTTGTCTGCGGCGCACAGGGAAAAATCCCCGGTACTATCGGTATTGATATGTGGGGGGTTGACTATGCGCTGCTTGACGCTAATGGCCTGTTGATTGATCCGGTGTATTCCTACCGCGACGGGCGGGGGGCGGCCTTTACCAATACGAAAGTCCCCTTTAAAGAGATGTACGCCCTTACCGGAATCCCGGAGCTTCCCATTAATACGGTGTACCAGTTACTCTCGGATCAGGCCGCAGGCCGCCTGGATAGGGCCGCCGCGTTCGTGATGCTGCCTGAATATTTTTCCTACCGCCTTACGGGGAAATTAAAAAACAGTTTTACTGCGAATCGTACCGCTGAATACACCATGGCTTCCACAACAGGTTTACTGGACGCGCAAAAACGGACATGGGCCCATGATCTTATCAAAGGGTTGAACCTGCCGGAACGTTTTTTCCCGCCGGTACAGGAACCGCCCTATGAAGCCGGTTCCCTGTGCGCGGAAGTCAGGGAGCGTGTCAGCTTCGACGCCCAGGTGATCATCGGCGCCACCCACGATACGGCGTCCGCCGTAAGCATCATGCCCTCTGACGCCCTGTACCTGAGTTCCGGCACCTGGAGTTTATTGGGCATACAGGGCAAGCCCATTCTTACCGATGAGGCCCGCGAAGCGGGTTACACAAATGAAGGCGCCCTGCACGGGAACATACGTTTCTTAAAAAACATTACCGGGCTCTGGATGCTGCAAAGTATCCGGCATGAACTGGGCGATGAGTACAGTTTCAGCCGGCTTGAGACGCTCGCCAAAGAGGCGGCGCTTAAAAAAAAGGCGGCCGGCGGCGCGGAATACGGCATTGACTGCAATCGCCCGCAGTTTATCAGCCCCCCCTCAATGATCGATGCGGTGAAGGCCGAATGCGCTGCCGGCGGTTTCCCCGTCCCCGCGGACGCCGGGGAACTTGCGCTCTGTGTATACCAGAGCCTTGCGAAAAGTTACAACGATACTATCATCGGCATTGAACACATTACCGGCAGACAATACCCTGCGCTTTCCATTATCGGGGGGGGCAGCAAAGACAAATATCTTAATTCGCTTATCGCCGCGCACACCGGCAAAACGGTGTACGCCGGTCCCGTAGAGGCAACAGCGGCGGGGAACCTCATCATGCAGATGCAGCATGCCGGGGAGATCACAGGGGATGTGTGGAATGTGATCAAGAATTCTTTTGAAATAACGGTAATTAAGTAAGGGGATATACCATGTACGAAACAGCGCGGACTAAATATCAGGCATGGGGCATAGATACCGAAGAGGCGCTCAAGAGATGCGCCGTGATACCGGTGTCGCTTCACTGCTGGCAGGGCGACGATGTAATGGGCTTCGAGCAAAATGCGGGAGGCGCGTCGGGGGGCATACAGACCACCGGCAACTATCCCGGCAGGGCGCGGAATAAGGATGAACTCATGGCGGACCTGGACTTTGTCTATTCCTTCATTCCGGGAAAGAAGCGGCTCAGCCTCCACGCCATTTACGCAATCAGTGACAAACCGGCGGCCCGTGACGCCATCGAAGCACGGCACTTTGATCCCTGGCTTGAATGGGCGGCGCAACACGGCATCAATTTGGATTTTAATCCCACGCTTTTTTCCCATCCCTTTGCCGCAGACGGGCTTACCCTGTCTCATCCCGATAAATCAATACGCGATTTCTGGATACGCCATGTAAAGGCCTGCCGCAGTATTGCTGCGTACATCGGCGAAAAACAGGGGAGTGCCTGCCTCAACAATATATGGATACCCGACGGCTTAAAGAACCCACCGGCGGACCGGCTTTCTCCGCGCTTAAGACTCCGGGACGCGCTGGATGAAATATTTTCGGTTAAGTATGACAAGCGCTTTATTATTGACGCAGTGGAAAGCAAATTATTCGGCATCGGGCTTGAAAGCTACACCGTCGGCACATCGGAATTTTATATCGGCTATGCGGCAACGCGGGGCATCAACGTACTGCTTGACAGCGGGCACTACCATCCCACAGAACTGGTATCCGACAAAATCCCGTCCATGCTTGCTTTTTTTGACAAGGTGCCCCTCCACGTTACCCGGGCCGTGCGCTGGGATTCCGACCATGTGGTGCTGTTTGAAGATGAGATCAAGGAAATTGCCCGCGAGATAATCCGCAGTAATGCTGAGGACCGGGTGCTTATCGGCCTTGACTACTTTGATGCCAGCATCAACCGGGTTGCGGCCTGGGTGACCGGTGCGCGGAACATGCAGAAGGCGCTCTTAAACGCGCTCCTCGCGCCCTACGATGAACTTAAGGCGCTGCAGGACGCAGGGAATTATTCAAAACTGCTCGTTATGCAGGAAGAATTGAAAACCCTGCCCTTCGGCGCCGTGTGGGAAGAATACCTTGCGCGTCAGAAAATTGCCGCCGACTGGTTCCCCGCCGTGGAGCAATACGAAAGGGATGTGCTGAAAAAGCGCTGAATTAGATATCCTGGGCATTTGCCAGAAGGTAATCCTCCGCTTCCTTGCTCCACAATCCATTGTGGCGTCCGCAGATTTCTCCCAAGGCCTTATAGAAGGGATCCGCCTTGCCCTTTTCAGTAAAGTCGGCGATGGCCGCAAGATCGAGTTTTTTGCCGGTGTAGATGAGCTTCTTGCCTCCGGGAATTTTGTCCAGGTCGATGGTGGTCTTGGCAACGGCGTTAAGGCCGCCCACATGGGTCACCATAAAGACCGGGTTCAGTTCCCCCTTTGCCATGAGGTCCAGGGATTCCCGCATATCGTCGGTGTTGCCCCCGGAGGTTCCCACGATGTGGTGGGCATCGTAGTGGACATTGTAGAAGTTGAAATTGGCGGCGAATGCGGTGTCCGTGGGGCCGGCAAAGAAATTGAGGCACCCGTCGTGGCCAAGCAGGCTGTCCCCCAATTCAAGGACCGGCTTGACCGGGGCAAAGACAAAGACATCGTCGTAGAGTTTGCCTTTGTTCAGTTCTTTAAGACGGGCAACCGGGTCCTGGATATTTTTCGTATTTACATAGGAAAGCTCTACGCCGAATTTTTTCGCCTCATCCGGGGGCAAAAGCTGGGCGGCACGGGCGAGTCGGGCATCGTCGATATCGGTTACTACCATGCGGGAGGGGCGGCGGGGGTTGTGAATGGCATAATCGATTGCGCCCAAACCCATGGGGCCGACCCCTGCCAGCAGTATGAGTGAGCCCCCTTCGACGATGCCCATTTCGTGGACATAGGAACCGCCCCTGGTATGGTACTGGGCGTGGAATGCGCCCACAACGCAGGACACGGGTTCCGCCAGGGAGCCCATGAAAAAATTATCCACCTGATAGTCCAGGAGGCAGTTCATCTCCATCACTTCTTTGGGAATGATGATGTAGGCGGCGTCCCCACCGAGGTACCGATAGGAATAACCCGGCGCCCAGAGGGTTTCCTGTCCGTTTTCATCGGGATAGTTAAGGGCCGGCTGAATGGCAAACCGGGAACCGGTTTTGAATTTGCCCCCCCATTTTGCCCCGACCTTTTCAATGACCCCGCAGAATTCGTGTCCGATAATGATGGGGGCGGCGGAAAGATCCGCGCGGACCCGTTTATGCTTGTTTCCCTGCAGGGCAAGTTTATGACTGGACATGCAGATAGAATCCGAAACCACCCGGGCCAGTATTTCATCATCCTTAATTTCAGGAAGATCAAATTCCTCCAGCCGGAGATCATTGACCCCGTAAATACGAACTGCCTTTGTTTTCATATCATTCTCCCTCAAAAAATATATCTGTAAGAAGATATTTACCACGAACCACACTAACGTCACGAACTCTCTATTTTCATCTTATTCTTTTGTTCGTGTTTTTCGTGCGGTTCGTGGTTAAAATTTTTCACACATACTAATGTAACATAACCTGTCCGCCGGTAACCGGGATGGCCTGGCCGGTTTCGTATTCCTGTTCAACCACATAGTAGATGGCCCGCATCACATCTGCCCCGGTACAGCCGCGCTTCATGGGGACCTTGGCTTCGTAAAAGGCCCGCACATCCGCCAGGGTCTTGGCGCCCGGGACCTTGCCGGTGTTGAGGTACTGCACAAAAAGCCCCTTCACCGGGTCAGACCAGAGGGGGCCGTCCAGGAAGTTTCCCGGACAAATGGCGTTTACCTTAATATCATACTCCACCAATTCCAGGGCAAAGCTCTCGACCAATCCGATGGCGCCGAATTTGCCCCCCGCATAGGCGCCGTTTTTATTGGAACCCACAAGGCCCGATTTGGAATTTATCTGGATGATATCGGTCTTCCACCCGGGGGCGGTACGGTTTTGCCGCCGGAGCAGCCTGCCGCAGTGTTTTACCATAAGGAAAAATCCCGTGTAGTTGATGTCCGTGACAAACTTAAACGCTGCCTCTTCCTGTTCCAGAACGCTTGCCGCCTTGAGTACCCCGGCGTTGCTTACGCAGAGGTCCAGGCCCCCGGCGGTATCCGCAATGGTTTTGAAGAGGGCCTCCACCGAAGCCTCATTGGAAACATTAACCGGAACCGCCACTGCGGCGATCCGTTTTTCTGACGCGTTGAGGGCGGCCGCCAGTTTTTCCGCACCCCCCAGGTTCAGATCGGCGATAAACACCAGTGCCCCCGATGCAACAAGCCCCCGGACAATTTCTTCCCCAAAGCCCTGGGCTCCCCCGGTTACCAACACTATTTTGTTCTTTACCACCTGCGACCGGTTTACTGCGGAGGCCCCCGGCGCGGCTATGGGGGAATCCGCAGTATTGGTGTTGTCCGGCTCCAGGGGCGAAGCATCACCGGTTACACTTCTTTTTCTGGCGGAATCGAGATCCCGGTCTATCCAGTACACCGCATCCCCGGAGGGCGTTGTTATTCTGATGCAGGAAGGCTGTGCGCTTGCCGTTCCGTTTTTGGCTTCCCAGGCGGTGTATGCATCCCTCAGGAGTTTAGCCGCCGGCGCCTCATCAAAACTATCGCCTGTCCATGCCGCCCGGAGGTCAACCGTGAGGGCCTGGGGGGGAACTGCGGCAGCATTGACGGCGGGCAAAACAACCCGCGGACACTTCGCGGCATTGATCCAAAGCCCCCGGATAAGGGGTGCCGTCAGTATATGATCCGTGAAGCTCATACTTGATACCTTCCTTCCTGTAGTTTTTTGAGTATAGCCGGCGCCGATGCTTCCGGGTTTTTTGTATCCAAATCCTTTCCCGCGAGGGCGTATGCGGCAAGCCGCTGTTGAAGGGGAAGGGTATACAGGGGATTGGCCGGGGAGAAAAGGGCGAACCGGGAATCCACCGAGGCCAGCCGTTCATGGGCGATGAGCGCCCAGGTAGTGTCCAGAAGGTGACGGAAATCGTCCTGCAATATCTCGGGGCAGTTGAAAGACTGCCGGGAACTGTTAATGTCTACCCCGGAAATTTCCATAAACCCCCTCTCCGCGCAGAGACGCTGCACCCGGCGGAGCTGCGTAAGGGTATTCCGGGGGGGCATATAGGTAAGGGCCCGGTATCCCAGGCGGGAGAGTTCATCGAACAGTTCTTCTATATAATCATCCTCAAATTTTTCCGCCTTTTTATCCCCCGTGGGGGATTCCGCGATATCCCCCAGGTATGCGTAGGCCGGTATGGCGCCGATGGAATCCGCAAAGGCGCATACCTCTTTAGCGTTGATACATTCCCTGTCACCGGGCTGGATAAAGATCCGGCTTAAAAAACCGGACTTGAGTATTCCCAAAAGATCGTAGAGATAGTGCGGATTTTCCGGATCGGAAAGGGATTGCGCAATTTTTACCGGAGGGCTAACGCCAAGGTGCCCGAGCTTTTCATTAATCCCAGGCCCCTTCCCGTATTGGATGATGAGCTTTTCCGCCGCCGCCGCCAAAAGGTGGCGTTCGGTTACCTCGCCGTTATGATTGTACATTGATTTATCGATCACATCATGCTGAAAATCAATTTCAGGAAGTCCCGCTTCATGGAGAATGGCATTGGCGGATTCGGTCATCTCTCTGGTTCTTGCAAGCCGTTCCTTTCGGATGGGGGCGAGAAAATCCCTGACCCTGGGAAGCGCCGGTGCAGGGATACCCTGGACGGTCATATAGGCAAGGCCTGTGGAATCGGGGTTGTTAATCTTTTTCTCCGCAAAGGGGCCCGGTTTCCCCTCAGGGCTTTTCTTAAAACTTACCCTGACCTCAAAACCGGTGCATCCCCCAATGCCGAGGATGGCGCAGGCGGCGATCATCTCCTCTGCCGCGCCCGCGGAATCGTGATCCACCGAGCCCGCGGCCAGCAGCCCCGCATCCCGCGCCATAAGGGCGGCCATACTGGGGGTATAGGGACTGAAGCTGTAGATCGTGTGGATATGGTTATTCACTTCCCCGGTGCCCGCGGGCTTTGCCGGATACTTTTTTTCCAGTTCCCCAAGCCCCCGGAGCCGTTCCTGGGGATCAGAATGGGGATTGTTAATTACTGCGCGGTAATCGGTCATGGCTTTTCCGCAACCTGGGAACGGTAGCGTTCCACTTCCCAATTATTGATAAAATCTATCTTGTCCTGGGTCATAAAACGCGGGCCCCCAAAGCTCTCCGAATAGGCCGCGACTTTGGCGGTGTCGGTAAAGAGCTCAAGGGCCAGGGACGCGGTTTTTTCCGATGCCCCTATGCCGAAAATTCCCCTGCCCTGGACCGCAACGATCTTTGGCGGCCGGCCTGTTTTTTCAAGATGCCGATCCCAGGCATCCCGAATCTGATCCTCCAGGGGATTGCCATCCTTAACAGAGATAAAGAGGGGATCGCTGCCGGAATAGACGATATGATCCGGGGTAAAGGCGGAAGAAACGGGGCTGAAATCGGCAATAGTCTTGGTAAGGCGGGCAAATTCGGTGTTCCGTTCTAAAACAACTTTTGGATTTTGCCCGGCACAGGCGGCCAGCGCCTGTGCAATTGATTCCGAATCACGATAAAGGTTAGTTTTACCGGAAAAATCAGGCTTTCGTGTTATTTTCTTTTCCAGAACAGAGAGGATTTTCGCATAAATTGCCCTTATGCCCTCAACAGAATCGGCCCCGACAAAGACCCCGTGGTTTTGGAGGAAAATAATGTCCGCCGGTTTTCCATTGCGGGCCAGGTAGGTATCCAGGGCTTGCTTCACCACCAGCGAAAGGATATATCCCGGATTGGTGATAGGTATCCAGATGCAGCCTTCGCCGAAAAGCGCCTTTGCAGCGCCTTCACCCTCCTGTGAACAGGTAAGGCCGTTAACCAGCGCCGGATGGGTATGCACCACATAGGCAAAGGGCAGGATATCGTGGAGCAGGGTTTCAACACTGGGGCGCTGCGGACTTTTAGTCCGATGTTCCTCACCGGGCAGTTTCGCAGCCATCATATCCGCCAGTACCGCCGCTTCCCGCTCATCCGCATCTTTGGGATACTGTTTTTCCCAGATATGGGCCAATTTTGTCCGGTCCATCCTGACAAAACCTTCGGCGCTAATGTCCCCAAGGCTCGTCCCCGAACCCTTTACAAAAAGGGTTGCGCCGTCTTTGAAGGAAGTATTACCCCCCCCGGCAATCACATATTCCGGATTGGATCCGTAATATCTGGATATATCGACAAGTTCCTGTAAACTCATATTTACTCATTATTCCATCATTTTGTCGGTATGTACATAGACAAAAAATTTGGTATGTAGACAAAACGCTCATTTCATTTATTATAGAATACAAAAATGATTCATCATACCTTTGTTGTCCGTACCGGCGAAACGAATCCCTGGCGGAACATCGCCCTGGAAGCCTTTCTGCTGGACCATGTGCCAAAAGAAACCTGTATCCTGTACCTTTGGCAGAACCGGCATACGGTGGTCATCGGCCGGAATCAGAATGCCTATAAGGAATGCAGGGTCCGGGAACTGGAAGCCGATGGGGGCCATCTTGCCCGGCGGCTTTCCGGGGGCGGCGCGGTGTTCCACGATCTGGGGAACCTCAACTTTACCTTCCTGCTCCCCGCAGCGGATTACGATCTGGGGAAACAAACCGATGTCATTTTGCGGGCGGTGCAGAAGCTGGGCATCAAGGCGGAAAAGACCGGCCGCAACGATATTGAAACCGACGGCCGCAAGTTTTCGGGGAATGCCTTTTACCGGTCCGGAAAGAACGCCTACCACCACGGTACCCTGTTGGTCAAGGCCGACAAGGAAGCCGCCGCCCGTTACCTCTCGGTTTCCCAGGACAAGATACGTTCAAAGGGCGTGGAGTCGGTCAAAAGCCGGATCGTCAACCTGACAGAATGTAACCCTGATATCACCATCGCTTCCATGGACCGCAGTATGGCTTCAAGCTTTGACGAAGTATACAGCGCCGTATCCCGGGAATTGCAGGCGGTGGAGCTGTTTACCGCTTTGCCCGGTATCGGTGAAAGCGAAGCAACGCCCCTGGCGGCGCGGAAACAACTTGCGGCCCTTGAAGCGAAGTTTGCGGACCCCGATTGGAAATACGGGAAAAATCCCCCCTTCGAGTTTGCCGTCCAGGGGCGTTTTTCCTGGGGGGGCGTGGAAATACATTTTGATGTCAAAGCTAATACCATTACCAATGCCCAGGTTTTCTCCGATGCCATGGACAGTGAATTTATCCTTGGCCTCGCAGGCCTTCTGCGGGGGACGCCCTTTACCTGGCAGGGGGTGTCGGAAAAACTGGCTGCCGCTTACCGGGATACTCCGTTATATATTGGGTATGCCGCCGATATTGCAAAATTGATTTTTGAAGAGACGCCAATGTGAAGAATTAACAAAATTTCTCCAATTTCCCCTTGCGCTTTTTCTTTAACCGCTATATAATCATAATACTTTCGTAAGCATTTCGAAAGAGGAAAGTAAGTGATATCCGAATTGAACGAAAGGGAACAAACGATACTCGGGAAACTTTCGGCAAACGGTACCGTATCGGTGACCGCTTTGGCCCAGGATTTGGGCTTGTCCGAGGTGACCATCAGGGGGGATCTGAAGGAACTGGAGGATAAGGGCTGGCTTTTCAGGACCCGGGGCGGGGCGGCTCCGGCGATACACCGGGACATCATGGAACGCCAGCGGGAGCGGCTGGAACAGAAGAACGCCATAGCCCGGGCCGCGGCGGCCCTGGTACAGGACGGGGATGTGATTATGATTGAGGCGGGAACGACCACCGCCCTGCTTGCCCGGTACCTCCTGGGGAAGCGGGATATCCACATCGTGACCAATTCAACCCTGGTTTTTTCCTATGCCCGGATGAACCCCAATCTCCAGATTACCATGACCGGCGGTGAATTCCGGCGGCCCACCGAATCCCTGGTGGGGCCCATTGCCCTG
Source organism: Spirochaetia bacterium (assembly GCA_026002025.1). The sequence goes on from BOAU01000020.1 coordinate 17,673, forward strand.
GAAACCATCTCCCATCTGAATGTGCGGCTTGCCTTTGTGGGAACCGACGGCTTTACCCTGGAACGGGGAATTACCACCCACCTGATGGAGGGGGCGGAGATCGTCAAGGCGATGAAGGCCCATGCGGAAACCACGGTACTGGTGGCGGATTCCAGCAAATACGGCAAAACCGGCTTTGCCACGGTACTGCCCCTTTCGGCTTTGGACCGTATCATCACCGATGACGGCCTGGAGGACAGTGCGGCACGGGAACTGGCCGAAGCGGGGATTGGGCTTACGAGGGTATAAGGAGCTAAAGAAGAAATCTACCACAGACCACACTGACACCACGGACAAAAAGAAAAAGACGGGAAAGAACGAGTCAGTGAGGGTCTGTGTGGTCCGTGGTTAAATTTTACGGGAAGAAAGGAGGAGTTATTATGGCGCATGTGCTGATTATGCCCCGTCAGGGCAATACGGTGGAATCCTGTGTTTTAACGGAATGGAAGGTAAAGGAAGGAGATTCGGTGGCTGTTGATTCTGTGGTCTGCATGATAGAAACCGATAAGGCCACCTTCGAGCTTCCCGCAGGAGAAGCCGGGACGGTTCTCAAACTGATCCGGGCGGAATGGGACGATGTTCCCGTCCTGGAACCTATCGCGGTTATCGGAAAGCCCGGTGAAGACTGGGCTGCCGCTGTGGGTGGCGCGGACGCTGCGGCAACGGCGCATGGTTCGGCGGCGGCTTCCGAAATGGTGCCTGACACCACTGCGGCGGGGCAGGGGAGCGGCGCTGTTGGGGACACGGTCCCTGCGGGAAGCGGCGGGGCCATCTCCCCCCGTGCGCGGAATCTGGCGGAGAAGGAAGGCTTGCCCACCGGGGCTCTTGCGGGCTCCGGGCCGGGGGGACGGATTATTGAGCGGGATGTGCAGGCGGCCTTACAGGCCGGCCCCGGATTAACCGCCGCGGCGAAGGCGGCTTTAGCTGCCCAAGCTGCTTTGGCTGCCCAGGCTGCGGCAGGGACCGGCGGCGCTGTACCGGCGAGCGGGTCCGGGCTTGGGGGCCGCCTTACTGCGGCGGACCTTGCGGGCGGGGCCGATGCGGTAACGGCGGGCGGCGCATTGAGCGGTTCCGGAGCGGCGGCGGTAAGCGGTGCAGCGCCGGCCAATTTAGGCGAAGGGACTATTACGGAGACCCCCATCAAGGGTATCCGCAAACTTATCGCGGATCGTATGCACCAGTCCCTGGCGGAAAGCGCCCAGCTCACCTTGAATGCAAGCGCCCCGGCGCTGCGGCTTCAGGAACTGCGGGCCCGGATGAAGGGCTCACCTGAGGAATTGGGATTTACCAAGATTACCGTGAACGACCTGCTGCTCTACGTCGTGTCCCGGACCCTGCCCCGGTTCCCCTTTATGAACGCCCTCAAAATCGGGGATACCCTGAAAACCTACGAGCGGGTACATCTGGGAGTGGCGGTGGATACCCCACGGGGCCTCATGGTGCCGGTAATCCGGAACGCCAACCTCCTCTCTCTGCGGCAGATTTCCGCCGAGGCGAAACGGCTGGCAACGGCCTGTCAGAAGGGCGGGGTCGGCCCCGACGAGCTTTCGGGCTCCACCTTCACGGTGACCAACCTGGGGAGCATGGGAATTTCCAGCTTTACCCCGGTGCTCAACGCCCCGGAGGTGGGCATCCTGGGGGTCTGCAATATCGAGCTTAAGCCCGTGGCAGCGGCCGGAGCGGATGTCGAAGACGGCTGCGGGGTTCAGTTCCTGCCCCACATCGGGTTAAGTCTGACCATCAACCATCAGGTAGTGGACGGCGCTCCTGCGGCGCGGTTCTTGAAAGCTCTGGGAGAGGCGGTGGCGGACATCGACCTTACCCTGGCACTGTAGGGGGACACATGTACGATACGATTATCATCGGAGCCGGGCCCGGGGGATACCTTGCGGCGGAACGGCTGGGACATCAGAAGAAGAAGGTTTTGTTAATAGAAGAACAATACCTTGGGGGAACCTGCCTGAACGTGGGCTGCATCCCCACCAAGACCCTGCTCAATTCGGCAAAACAATATGTCCACGCAAGGGAAGCGGGAAAATTCGGCGTCAATGCCGCAAATGTTTCCTTTGACTGGGGAGTTATTCAAAAGTGGAAGGACGAAGTTTCCACAAAACTGCGGGAAGGGATTGCCGGGCAGATGAAACGCTTCGGCGTGGACGTGGCCCTGGGCCGGGGGGAGATCATCGCCCCGCCGAGAGGAACTGTGCCGGCAAAGGTGAAAGTAACGCTGAACAAGGGCGGTACCGAAGAGCATGAAGGGCGGACCATTCTGGTTTCCGCGGGCTCCGTTCCGGCTATCCCCCCCATTCCGGGCTCAAAGGACAACCCAAAAGTGGTGGATTCCACCGGCCTCCTCAGCATAGCGGCCGTACCAAAGCGGCTCACCGTTATTGGCGGCGGGGTTATCGGGGTGGAATTCGCCGGGCTCTTTTCCAGCCTGGGGTCGGAAGTTACGGTCATCGAAATGATGGACGAGATCATCCCCTTTATGGACAAGGAGCAGGCGCCCCTGTTCCGCCGGGCACTAACGGGGGTGAACTTTAAATTGGGCTGCAAGGTCGAGAAGATCGAAGGAGCCGCGGTTCACTATGCCACCAAAAAGGGTGAGGCCGAAAAAGCCGAAGCCGATTTGGTGCTCATGGCAGTGGGCCGCCGCCCGGTACTCAATACCTGGGGCGCCGAAGCTGCGGGACTGGACATTACGCCCAAGGGCGTGAATGTGGATGACCGGATGCGGACCAACATACCGGGTATCTGGGCCGCCGGGGACGTAACCGGGAAGAGCCTCCTGGCCCATTCGGCCTACCGTATGGCGGAAGTGGCGGTGGCGGATATACTCACGAACCTGGACGGGATTGGCGGCGACAGTAATACTGTGCGCGGCGCATCAAACAGGATGCGGTACAACGCCGTGCCCTGGGCGGTCTACGGAGTCACCGAAGCCGCCGGGGTGGGCATGACCGAACAGGAGGCGGCATCAAAGGGGATCGCCATCCTCAAGGCATCCTTACCCATGAGGGTTTCCGGGCGGTTTGTTGCGGAGAATACCTTCTCAGGACCGGGCGCAGTAAAGGTGATCGCCTGCGCGGCCACCCGGCGTATCCTGGGGGTCCATGTTGTTGGAGCCTACGCTTCGGAGTTTATCTGGGGCGGCGCCGCATTGATAGAACAGGAACTGCGGATCGAAGACGTGAAGCAGCTCATCTTCCCCCATCCCACGGTCAGCGAATTAATTCGCGACGCGCTATGGGGGCTATAAAAACTACGTTTTTATAGCCTCGGAGTTTCGATAAATCGAAACTCCACAACTAAAATTTAAGGAGAACAGAAAATGCCTAAATCACAGTTGGTGGATCCAAAGTCGGTACGGAAACCGGAAATTCTCAAGCTCAAGGACATTCCGGTTAATCAATACAAGAGCGACATCAAGAAGGAAACCGAGCTTTACGGAAAGGACAGGCTCAAGCGGATCTGGTACGACATGGTGACCATCCGGGAGTTTGAAACCATGCTCAACACCTTTAAGGTGCAAGGAACCTGGAACGGGATTGAGTACAACCACAAAGGGCCGGCCCATCTCTCAATGGGGCAGGAAGCGTCCTCCGTGGGGCAGTGCGTTAACCTTACCATCGATGACTTCACCTTCGGCAGCCACCGGAGCCACGGGGAAATCCTGGCCAAGTGTTATTCCGCTATCTGGCAGTTGGATGAAAAGAAACTGGAAGGAATTATGAAATCCTTCCTTGACGGGGAGACCCTGGCAGCGGCGGAAAAGGCGGCCTATAAAAATGTGAAGGACCTGGCGGAAAACTTTGTCCTCTACGGCACCCTGGCAGAGATCTTCGCCCGGAAGGCGGGGTTCACCCGCGGCCTTGGCGGTTCCATGCACGCCTTCTTTACCCCCTTCGGCTCCATGCCCAACAACGCTATTGTGGGCGGCTCCGCGGATATTGCCACCGGGTCTGCGCTGTACAAGCGTATCAACAAGAAGCCCGGTATTGTTATCGCCAACATCGGGGATGCTTCCATGGGCTGCGGTCCGGTCTGGGAAGCAATGATGATGGCCGCCATGGATCAGTACCACACCCTCTGGCCGAAAGACTCAGGCGGCGCGCCGCCGATACTGTTCAACTTTTTCGACAACTTCTACGGCATGGGGGGCCAGACCGCCGGGGAAACCATGGGCTACGGTTTCATGGCCCGTGTCGGCGCGGGGGTCAACCCCGATAACATGCACTCGGAGCGGGTGGACGGCTACAATCCGCTGGCGGTAGCGGACGCCATCGCCCGGAAAAAAGCATTACTGTTGGCAGGCAAGGGGCCGGTACTTCTGGACACCCTCACCTACCGCATTTCCGGCCACTCCCCCTCGGACGCCTCCAGTTACCGCACCCCCGATGAGATCAAACTCTGGCAGGAGGCGGATTCCATTGCCGCATACGGCGCATACCTTATTGAAAATAAAATTGCCGATCAGGCGGAACTGGATGCCCTCCACGCCCAGGTAAACGCCAAGCTCCTGGAAGTAGTAAAACTGTCGGTGAATGATGAAGTTTCCCCCCGGCTGGGCGGCGCCTTTATCGAATCGGTGATGTTCTCCAACGGCAAAGTAGAAAAGCTGGATGATCGAAAACCGGAACTTTTAGAACCCTTGGAGCAAAATGCACGGGTCAAAGCGCTTGCAGTCAAGTCCCGCTACGGCTTCGATGCGGAGGGCAAACCGGTTTCCAAGAACAAGGCCTTCCAGTACCGTGACGCCCTCTTCGAAGCCATGGCCCACCGTTTTACTATCGACCCCACCATGGCGGCCTGGGGTGAAGAAAACCGTGACTGGGGCGGGGCCTTCGCGGTGTACCGGGGCCTCACCGAATTACTGCCCTACAACCGGCTCTTCAACAGCCCCATATCCGAAGCGGCCATCGTGGGCGCCGGGGTGGGCTACGCGCTTTCCGGCGGCCGGGCGGTAGTAGAATTAATGTACTGCGACTTCCTGGGCCGTGCGGGTGACGAAATCTTTAATCAGGCATCCAAGTGGCAGTCCATGTCCGCAGGGCTCCTCAAGATGCCCCTGGTGGTCCGGGTTTCGGTGGGCAACAAGTACGGCGCACAGCACAGCCAGGACTGGGCTGCACTGGTGGCCCACATCCCAGGCCTCAAGGCATACTTCCCCGCCACCCCCTACGACGCCAAGGGTATGCTCAACCTGGCACTCCGGGGCACCGACCCGGTGATCTTTTTTGAAAGCCAGCTTCTCTATGACATGAGCGAACAGTTCGAGAAAAGCGGCGTGCCCGAGGGATATTACGAAGTGCCCGAGGGGGAGCCCGCCATACGCCGACAGGGTAAGGATCTTACCATCGTTACCCTGGGGGCGACCCTGTACAAGGCCATGGACGCGGCGAAAAAGCTCCAGGCGGATTTCGGTTTGGAAACTGAGGTGATCGATCTTCGCTTTATCAACCCATTGAACTACGAAAAGATCATCGAGTCCGTAAAAAAAACAGGAAAACTGTTACTCACCAGCGATGCTGCGGAACGGGGTTCCTACCTTCACACGGTAGCGAGCAACATCCAGACCATGGCCTTTGATTACCTGGATGCGCCGGTGGCGGTGGTGGGAAGCCGCAACTGGATTACCCCGGCGGCGGAAATGGAGGAACTCTACTTCCCCCAGATCAACTGGATCATCGACGCTATCCACGAACGGATCCTGCCCCTGAAGGGATACCAAAGCGCAACAGTGCAGACCACGCTGGACCTGATTCGGCGGAACAGGCAGGGCGTGTAAGACCATGATCTGTATTGGTGAAGGAATGACCAATGAATTACTCAAGATCGCCAAAACACAACCATGGTAGCCGTATATGAGCATCAAAATTAGAGATGTGGCGAAGCTGGCCGGGGTTTCCACCGCAACCGTTTCACGGGTCATCAATGACCCTGAAAAGGTCCGGTCTGGTACCCGGCAAAGAGTCGAATCCGCCATCAGCAAGTCGAACTATAGACCTAATTATTTTGCGCGGGGCTTGAATAATGGGTTCACTGATTCGGTGGGCATCCTCGCTTCCTATGCGATAAATCCCTATTTTACGGAAATCGTTAATGCCATTGAACAGGTGCTTTCCCGAAACGGCGTCTACATTTATTTATGTAGTTGTGAGACGAATACGGAGCTGGAAAAGAGGTATACCGAAGATTTCCTTGAACGGAATACCGATGCGATTATTGCAATAGAAAGTCCCAGCATGAACACCGTTGATAACTATTTCCTTAATAAACAGTTCAAATGCCCCATTATTCTGGTCAATCAGCATATTGAACCCTTTGGGGACAATTATGTTGTCCGCTGTGATCAGGAACCGGGGGTATGGGAGATGTTTGAACAGGTGCGCTCCCGTAATCTTTTCCCTTTTTGCCTTTTTTTGGGAAAGGATGCAAGTTATTCTTTCCTGCTCAAGGAAGCGCTGCTGAAAAAATGGAAAAAGAAGTACCATGTTTCTGACAAAGACGCACAGATCATTCATTTGGAAAAAATGAGGGATACCAGCGGCGAAGACGCCGTGTGGCATACTCATGACTATTTTAAAAAAGTGCTGGCAACTCCAGCCCGGCCTCGGGCCGTTCTTGCCGGGAATGAACTTATGGCCCTGGGCGTCCTCGTTGCCGCCAGGGAGCTTGGTATAGCCGTACCGGAAGAGTTGGCGGTGGTGGGGATAGACAATACCCTGCTTTCCCGGACCTGCTCCCCCCCGCTGACCACCATTGACTTACACATGAAGGATATTGGACAGATGGCCGCAAATCTATATATGGATATACGGAAAAATCCTGATAAAAAACAGGAAAAGGTCCATATCATTCCCTCCAACCTCAGCTACCGTAAAACCTTTTAAAAATTGAAAAATCGTTGAATATTTCTTGACACTCTGAAAAAGAGTGTATACTATTAGAATGTAACCGGTTACATTTTTTTTGATGATGATAATGACCGGCGGTTCAAAAAATAGAAAATGGAGCGTAGAACAGGGTCATGGATAAACATAAAACAAATCCGATTAAGCCCAACGGGCGAAGAAAACAGGGGTTCCAGCTTTTTTTGATTTCGGTTCCCTTCCTGGCGGCCTACCTTGTTTTTTCCTATCTCCCGCTTTTCGGCTGGACCTACGCCTTCTTTGACTACCGGGCCGGTTTGAAGCTGTTCAATACCCCCTTCGCCGGGTTCAAGTACTTCACCTCCATGGTATCCAATTCGGTGCTCAAGGCCGATGTACTGCGGGTGCTTGTCAACACCTTCGGCATCAGCGGGTTGGGCATTTTGACATCATTCCTTCCCATGTTCTTCGCCATCGCGCTTTCTGAAATACGGACAAACAAGTACCGCCGGGTGGTGCAGACCATCACCACCATCCCCAATTTTATAAGCTGGGTCATTGTGTACTCTCTGGCGTTCGTGCTGTTTTCGGTGAACGACGGCGTGGTCAACAAGGTTTTTGTTGACCTTGGTATCTTTGAAGGCCCCTATAACTTTTTGGCGTCCGACAAGCATGTGTGGCTTACCATGTGGGCATGGGGCACATGGAAGGGCCTTGGTTGGAGTTCCATTATCTATTACGCGACCATAACCGGCATAGACGCGGAGCTTTTCGAAGCGGCCACCGTGGACGGCGCCAACCGTATACAGCGGATAACCCATATTACCATCCCCAGCCTGATGCCGACTTTTTCCGTGCTGCTGCTCCTTTCAATATCCAACTTCCTCAACAGCGGTACGGATCAATACTATGTTTTCCAGAACGCCATGAACCGGCAGCATATTGAGGTGCTCGATCTCTATGTATACAACCGGGGCTTTGTGGGCAGGGACATTCCCTTCTCGATCGCGGTGGGTATTTTGAAAACCCTGGTGAGCGTGACGCTGCTGTTCGCGGCTAACGGGATTTCAAAGTTAATCCGTAAAGAAAGTATCTTTTAAGGCAGGCTGAAACAATGATTAAAAAGCAGAAGATAGGCGGCCTGGACATAGGCGTCTATGTCGTTACGTTCCTTTTTACGCTGCTCTGTTTTTATCCTTTCTATTATGTGTTCATCAATACCATCTCGGATAACGATCTGGTGGCGCGCGGCGAGGTGGTGCTCTTTCCCATGGGGGTGCAGTTCCGTAATTACCAGGAGATTTTCAAGCTCAAGGAGCTTCCCCAGGCAACCCTTGTTTCCATAGCGCGGACGGTTATCGGCACCGTATGTACCCTTATATCTTCCGCATTCCTGGGGTACTGCATGACGAAACAGGAATACTGGTGCCGCAAGTTCTGGTATCGTTTCATTATTATTACCATGTATTTCAGCGCCGGGGTTATTCCCTGGTATCTTTTAATGAACAGTCTGCACTTGACCAATAATTTTCTGGGCTACATACTCCCCGCCCTTGTGTCGCCTTTTAACCTTATTCTGATAAAAACCTATATTGAATCCATCCCGCCTGCGCTGGAAGAATCGGCGGAGATAGACGGCGCCGGTTATGTTACCCGGTTCGCAAAGATCGTACTGCCCCTCGCCCAGCCCATCATGGCGACTATCGCCGTATTCGCCGCGGTAGGTCAATGGAATTCCTTTATGGACACGGTGTACCTGATGACGGACAGCAAATATTTCACCCTGCAGTTCATGTTGTATAAGTTCCTCAAGGAAACGGATCAACTGGCCAATATGATGCGTAACTCGGTTGGAGTAAACGCGGCCACTATAGTAGCCGCCCAGCAGTTGACCCCTCTGGGGGTGCGCTTCACGGTGACCATGGTAACGCTTATCCCCATACTCCTCGTGTATCCGTTCTTCCAGCGTTATTTTGTCAAGGGGATCATGATAGGGGCGGTAAAAGGATAAAGTACAATTCAGCAAAGCCGAATTGAGCTTTATTTTTTAAATATATTTTCTTTATTGGAGGAGCTATGAAAAGATTTTGTTTCTTGATGGTGTCCGCGCTGTTAGCGGCGGGCATGGTATTTGGCGGCGGCCAGAAGAATACTTCTGCCGGGGGCACGGTAAACCTGGAAATATTTCCTGAGTTTGGCTACATGAATTACATCACCCGTGATGAGTCGGGCTGGTTTCTTGATTACCTCAAGGAAACCCTGAACATTACCATAAGCGGGCGGACGGTTCCCGGCGATCAGACCCGGGCGGTGTTTCAAAACATGCTGGCCTCCGGCCAGATGACCGACATCGTTAACATTACCAGCCTGGAAGATTTTCAGGACGGGGTGAACGCCGGCCTTTTCCTTGATCTGGAAAAGTACCGGGATCAACTGCCCAACCTGTACAACAACCCTGTTTATAAGAACATGGTTCAGTTCAACAAGGACAGTTATGGGAAGGGGACCGCGCTCTACGGTGTCAATGAGCAGACCGGAAAGTCCATCTCCTTAAACTTCCAGCCGGTCATACGCTGGGACCTCTATGAGAAACTTGGTTCCCCCAGGATCAACACCATGGATGATCTTATTCCCCTCTTGAAAAGGATGATGGAACTGGAACCGAGAACTGAAACCGGCAAGAAAACCTATGGCGCAGGCTTCTTCCCCGAATGGGACGGCAACACCATGGCGTATTCGCGGTTCTTTAGCGCCATCTGGGGCGGGGGCGATTATCTTCCTTCCATTCATATTGAAATGACAGAGCCCGGCTATGCCGGCGATGTCCGCTCAATTTTCGAGGATTCAAGTTATATCAAGAAGGTGCTGAAATGGTTCTATGACGCTAATCAGGCCGGCATACTCGATCCCGATTCGGCAACCCAGCCCTATTCGACCTACGATGCGAAAGTTAAGGACGGGGGTGTTTTCCTCGTCCTCTGGGAATGGTCCGCCAACGGGTACAATACCCCCGCGCATGTGACCGCCGCCGATCCCAAAGGGTTTGCCCAGATTTTGACCGGGGACATGAGGATTCCGATTGTGCCTGATTATGTTACCGGGAAAACCGACCGCTTTATCGCGATTGGGAAGAACACAAAAAACCCCGAAGCCGCGGTTAAATTCCTCAACTGGTACTGTTCCCCGGAAGCCATGACGGTGCTTTTCAATCTTCCTGAGGGGATATTCTGGGAGAAAGGATCGGATGGTAAGGCGGTGATCAAGGAGTCGGCGTGGCAATACATTGATAACGTCGACAGCATCGTTCCCGAGCTGAAGTCCCCCTTTACCCGCGCCAATCAGATCATGCTGGACCCGATGGTAGGACATGGGGAAATCAACCCCATTACCGGCCGCTATGTACACCTTGGAGACTGGGATCAGGTCATACAGCATAACAACGCGAACAACAAGATCTTCCAGAAATGGAGCCAGTATTACGGCGGGGTTTCCAGCTATTATGACCTGGTGACCAAAAACAACGTAGCATCAAAGGTTCCCAGCTGGACGCAGGCAATGCCCCCGGTCCCCAACGACATTACCAACATTGCTAACCAGATTGGTGAAGTCTGCAAAACCAATTTCTACAAGATGGTTTATGCCGCCAACCAGGCCGAGTTCGACGCCCTGTGGAAGGATGCGCGGGACAAGGCCAACGTGCTGGGCATGCAGAAGATCCTTGACTGGAGCAAAACTGCCGTCAACCAGGCCAAGGCTACGGTAGCAAAGTTTAATTAAGAAAAGGGAGAAGAAAAACAACCACAGACCTCACGGACAGGACAGACAAGGATCATCAATTTATCTTGTCCGTGAGTGTCTGTGAGGTCTGTGGTTATAAATTCTTCCTTATTAGTCTTACAAGGCACAACGGCTTGTCTTTTTTTGTACCACAACTCATACTGCTGTATGGAGAATTGTATGGATAAGTATATCAGCAAATACGGTTTTAAAATAATTGAGGACC
>BOAU01000021.1 GCA_026002025.1 Spirochaetia bacterium
ATCATAAAAGCATAATAAATTATTTCAAGATAATATTTATTACAGTTCTTGTGGTATTAAGGCCTAATTCAAGTATTTGGAACAAGAGTTTTAAAGATTTGCCCCCTGTTCCTCCCGAATTACAAAAATATATTTAGAGAGAATGAGGATCATTCATGTTAGATATACTTTCCCTCATTGGCCGTACCGAACCGCTGTTTTCTGCCGACATTGTTCTGCATGAACAGGAACTATCCGATATTGTCAGCTCCTCCCGGTTCCTCGTCATAGGCGGCGCCGGGTCTATCGGTTCAGCGGTGGTACGCGAAATATTCAGGCGTAAACCAAAACTGCTTCATGTAGTGGATATTAGCGAGAATAATATGGTAGAGCTGGTCAGGGATATTCGTAGTTCTCTTGGTTATATTGATGGAGAGTTTGCTACGTTTGCTATTGATTGCGGATCGGACATTTTTGATTTATTCATAATGAACGGACAGGGATATGACTATATGCTCAATCTTTCTGCACTTAAGCATGTACGGAGTGAAAAAGACCCCTTTACATTGATGCGGATGATTGATGTCAATATATTTAATACTGATAAGACTATGCGGCAGGCAAATGAAAAAGGGGCTAAAAAATATTTCTGTGTTTCTACGGACAAGGCGGCAAATCCGGTAAATATGATGGGCGCGTCAAAGCGTATCATGGAAATGTTTCTGATGCGTCGTTCCCTGGAATTACCGGTGTCAACGGCACGGTTTGCCAATGTTGCATTTTCTGATGGCAGTCTGCTTCATGGCTTTAACCGCCGCATTGAGAAAGAACAGCCCCTCTCTGCTCCCGGTGATGTACGCCGGTATTTTGTAACACCCCAGGAATCAGGGGAATTATGCCTTATGTCCTGTCTGCTCGGTGAAAACCGGGATATTTTCTTCCCGAAGCTTGATTATGACCTTAACCTGTTAACCTTTAGCGAAATCGCGGAGCGGTATCTTGAAAGCTTGGGGTTAGAGCCGGTTCAATGCGCAACAGAAGATGAGGCCCGTAAAAAAGTAAAAGAATTTAAAGTACAGAAAAAATACCCAGTATATTTTTTTAAAAGCGACACTACAGGAGAAAAAGACTTTGAAGAATTCTATACTGAAGATGAAAAACTTGACATGGAACGTTTTGAGGTAATTGGTATCATTAAAAATGAGTCTGTATATGATGACAAGGAGCTAAAAATATTTACAGACACGATTTGGTCATTGCGAAGAAAAGGGACATGGTCCCGTTCTGAATTAATAGATCTGTTTAATACTATGATACCCGAGTTCAATCATAAGGAAACAGGCAAATTTCTGGATGGGAGAATGTAAACAGTGAAAACCGCCCTCATTAGCGGAGTAACCGGACAGGACGGCGCGTATCTTTCAGAGTTTCTGCTTGGGAAAGGCTACGAAGTCCATGGCATCAAACGTCGCTCATCATCGTTTAATACCCAGCGTATCGACCATCTCTATCAGGACCCCCATGTTAAAGACAAACACTTCATCCTCCACTACGGAGATCTCACCGATACCTCAAACATCATCCGTATCCTCCAGGAAGTCCAGCCTGACGAAATCTATAACCTCGGCGCTCAAAGTCATGTGCAAGTATCGTTTGAAGTGCCGGAGTATTCGGCGGACGCGGACGGTCTTGGCGTACTTCGTTTGCTTGAAGCAATACGCATATTGGACATGACTAAGAAAGTGCGCTTGTATCAGGCGTCCACCTCGGAACTGTATGGCAAGGTACAGGAAATCCCGCAGACAGAGAAGACGCCATTTTATCCCCGCAGCCCCTACGCCTGCGCGAAACTCTACGGGTACTGGATTATCGTTAACTACCGTGAAAGTTATGGCATGTATGCCTGTAACGGCATTTTGTTTAACCATGAAAGCCCCCTGCGCGGGGAGACTTTTGTGACACGAAAAGTAACGCGGGCGGCGGCGCGTATCAAACTTGGGCTGCAGGACAAACTCTATATGGGCAATATCGATTCTAAGCGTGATTGGGGCTTTGCCGGCGATTATGTCGAATTGATGTGGCTCATGCTGCAGCAAGATGCGCCGGATGATTATGTGATGGCAACCGGTGTCACCACACCGGTGCGTGACTTTATCACCATGGCGTTTCAAGAAGCAGGTATCGCGCTCAAGTGGGAAGGGCAGGGGATAGACGAAAAAGGCATTGATACTGCAACCGGAAAAACACTGGTAGAAATCGACCCCCGCTATTTCCGCCCGGCGGAAGTTGAATTGCTTATCGGCGACCCCGGTAAAGCCACTACAAAACTTGGCTGGAAGACGAAGGTGCAATTGCCGGAACTGGTCAGAATGATGGTGAAAAACGATATGAAACTTGCGGAACGGGAACTGCATTTGCGTGACGGTGGATACACCACAGAAAATTATTACGAATAGGGCAGGGCTTATGAAGCCGGAAAGCAAAATTTATATTGCCGGGCACAAGGGGCTTGTTGGGAATGCAATTATGCGTTCTTTACAGGCAAAAGGGTATACGAACATTATAACCCGCACCCATGCGGAACTTGATCTTTTGAATCAGGATGCGGTGTCCTCTTTTTTTAGCGCGGAGAAGCCTGACTATGTTTTTCTTGCGGCGGCCAAGGTAGGCGGTATCGGCGCGAATTCCACATATCCGGCGGAATTCCTGTTTCAGAATACGCTGATCGGCTTTAACGTGGTTCATGCCGCCTATATCTCCGGCGTAAAGAAGTTGATGAATCTGGGGTCCACCTGTATATATCCCAAGATGGCGGAACAACCGATAAAAGAAGAATCCCTGTTAACCGGCTTACTGGAACCAACCAATGATGCGTATGCGCTGGCAAAGGTCAGTGTTATCAAATTATGTACGGCTTATAATAAACAGTATGGAACAAATTTTCTGTCGGTAATGCCGACTAATTTGTATGGAATTGGTGATAATTACGATCTTGAAAACTCCCATGTGCTTCCGGCAATGATACGGAAATTCCATGAGGCAAAGGTATCCGGTAGTAATCAGGCTATCCTCTGGGGTGACGGTTCACCGCTGCGGGAATTCCTCTACGGAGACGATCTGGCCGATGCGGTAGTATATCTCATGGAATACAAGGATGCCAAAGATCTCCGTAACAGCGCCGGGGATTTTATCAACATTGGGAGCGGCCAGGAACTTACTGTTAAGGAACTTGCGGAAACAGTACGTTCCGTGGTGTACGCACGGGAATTAGCTATGGGAGATACATCTTCTGATACGGTATGTCATATCACCTGGGATAGCTCAAAGCCCAATGGTACACCGAGAAAACTCTGCGATGTGTCGCGGCTTTCCGCATTGGGATTTACGCCGAAAACCGGGTTATGTGAAGGCATAACAAAAGCGTATGCAGATTTTTTGAATAGGAATATTTGTAAATGAATGAAGAACAAAACACCAAAGATGAAATCAGCCTGATCGACCTGTTTGCCGTCCTCTGGCATCGCAAGGTGATGATCATTGTTATCACCCTTATCGCCGCAATCGGAGTGGTCGCATTCGCCGTTCTCTCCATTGTCCTGCCATCTGAAACTTCCCCCCTCCCCAACGAATACACCCCGAAGGCCCTCATGCTTATCAACAATTCCTCATCCTCAGGCGGCGGGATGTCCTCCATGATCAGCGCCTCAGGCCTCGGCGGCCTGGCGGGTCTTGCCGGGGTCAGCACCGGTTCAACTTTCAGCCAGCTTGCGGTGGAACTGGTCGGCACCAATACTCTGCTCGATATGGTCGTCGATAAGTTTGATCTTATCACCCGCTATAAGATTGATACCCCAAAGAAAAAAGCAAAATCTCCCCGCGCCGACAGCCGCAGGGCCCTCAAGAAAAAACTGTCCGCTGCATATAATGAAGAGAGCGGATTCTTCAGTATTTCATTCACCGATATCGATCCGGTTTTTGCGCAAAGTGTGGTGAACTTCTGCGTCGCCTACCTGGAAAAACGTTTTGATGAGCTCGGAGTGGACAAGAACGAACTGGAACGAGTGAACCTGGAAAAGAATCTTCAGAACACCTACGAGGAAATCGTGTTTTGGGAAGGGGAGACCCGGCGGCTGGAACAGTCCATTCAGATGGGCAGTACCTCGCTTCCTTCGTTCTCTCTGGAACTCAACCGTATCGCCATGGAACTGTCCGCCCGCAGGACCGTTTATACCCAGCTCAAGGTCCAGTATGAACTCCTCAAGGTGACCATGGCCAGTGAGAAGCCGGTGTTTCAGGTCCTGGAACTGGCGGAAGTACCGGACAAGAAATCCGGTCCGAGCCGGGGGCTGATTTGTATTATTGTGACCTTCGCGGGGGCCTTCTTCTCGGTCTTCCTGGCCTTTGTCCTCAATGCTATTGAGAATATCAGAAAAGACCCGGAAGCGATGGCCAAGTTCAAAAGTAAAAAAAGGAAATCTGTTTAAGCAATGCGGTATAAGAATTTTTTGCTATTGATAATTATCCTGCTTCTCATCTTCCCCTTATCCGCCCAGCAGACAGGGGCGGATGATGCGGGCGCAGCTGAAGACACCGGGCGCCTGATCCTGGCCCTCTCCACCGCCGATTACCCCGCCACACCGGGGGATGTCTATAATCTCAGCTACGCCGCCAATATGGCGGGAAGCGGGGGAACCGCAGTCTCCGTGCCCCTGACCCTGGACGCGGGTTACCAGCTGAAGATCCAGAATATGGGGACCGTCAATGCCCGGAACAAGACCTACCTCCAGGTGCGACGGGAAGTGGAAAGCCTGGTCTCAAAAAGTTTCCCGCTCTCAGGTCCCGCCTTTACCCTGGTCCGTCTGGGCCGCTTTAACGTGATGGTCTCAGGGGAAACCACTGTCGCGGGGAATTGGAGTGTGGACGGCCTGACCCGCATCTCCGATCTGGTCGCCGGTATGGTGGGCCTGAGCGCCAAAGCATCATCCCGGCGGGTAACGGTTAGCTCCGCGGCGGACAAGGCGACCACCTATGACCTGTTTCAGTTTCAGCGTTACGGGACCCTGGCGCAGAACCCCTATATCAAGCCAGGGGACCGGGTCACCATCCTCCCCGCCGATCGGAGGGTACAGATCACCGGGCAGGTATTCCGTCCGGGAACCTACGAGCTCCTGCCCGGTGAAGAGCTGGAGAGCCTGGTGGAGCACTACGCCGACGGCTTTACCCTGAACGCGAATCCCGGCCGGATCATCCTGTCGCGGGTTAGTACGGAAGCGGCGGGGGAGACGAGGATATTTGATTACCAGGGGAATACCGGGATGACCCTGGAAGACCGGGATGTGGTCAGTATCGGGAACAAGGCAATCACCCGACCGGTGGCTTTTTTTGAAGGGGCCATATCCCGGGCAACGACGGGGATAGAAGAGACGGCGGTAGAGGGAGAAGTGGTGATAGAGGGGATGGCGAGGCTGGAGTATCCCTTCTACGAAGGTGAGACCCTGGGGAATGCGGTACGTGCGAATGCGCTGCGCTTTACGGCATCCAGCGATTTGATCAATGCCTATGTGATCCGGGGGGACCGGCAAATCCCCATGGATCTGACCCGGTATATCTACTACAACGATTTCAGCAAGGACCTTGCATTGGAGAACGGGGACATCATCCGTATTCCCTTTGTGCAGTACTTTGTGCTGGTAGCGGGAGCGGTGAAGGCGCCGGGGAGGTATCCCTATGTACCTGACCGTCAGGCGGACTATTACATCAACCTGGCCGGAGGCCGGGATGAGATGAAGAACACCGGGCGTGGTGAGACGATAACGAACATGAATAACCGGAAGGTGAAGAGCGATGTGATTATAGAGCCAGAGATGATGATAACAGTACCGATGAACAGTTTTATGGCGAAATTCAATGTCTATGGGCCGGTAATCACGACGGTATTGTCGCTGATATCAACGACCCTATCGATCCTTGCGGTAACCGGGGTTCTGGGGAATTGATGCTCAGATAACGCATTAGTAAAAATCAA
Source organism: Spirochaetia bacterium (assembly GCA_026002025.1). The sequence goes on from BOAU01000021.1 coordinate 6,005, forward strand.
GAAGCTGAAAAAAAAGGGGGCTGTGCGGACGAAAATCCGCACAGCCCCCTTTTTTTTGCGTTTTTTCTACCGGGCCGGAATTTTCGAGATCAGCACCTTATCAATCCGGTTCCCGTCCATGTCCACAATTTTGAAGTTAAAGCCGCTGGATGAAAAACTTGCGGCGGTTTTGGGAATTTCCCCGGCAAGGGAAAGGATGAAGCCCGCCAGGGTGTGGTAGTCCTGGTGGCTTTCGGTGAGGCTGTCCAGGTCCAGAACCGCGGCGATGTCGTCGATGCTGGCGCTGCCGTCGGCGAGCCAGGTTCCATCATCCTGGGGGATGATGCCCTCTTCTTCTTCGGCATTTTCCGAAAGCTGGCCCACGATTTCTTCAATAAGATCCCGGACGGAGAGGAGCCCGGCGAAACCGCCGTATTCGTCCATCACAAAGAGGTAGTCCGTTTCGCCTTGTTTAAAGGCTTCAAAGGACTTGAGGGCGGACATGGTTTCCGGGATAAAACCGACCTTTTTGATAAGGGGCCTTAGACCCTGGGACAGACCTTCGCTCAGGGCCTGGAGGATGTCTTCCAGAAAGACCCCGCCGATGATCTCGTCCAGGGTGCCCTCCGCCACGGGGAAGCAGCCCTGGGCGCCGTGTTCACGGACCATGGCCCGAAGCTCTTCAATGCCGGCGCCTGAGTCCAGCCACTGGATTTCGGAACGGTGGGTCATGAACGCGCCTGAAGGGCGGTCCCCCAGGTAGAAAACCCCCTCCACCATGGTCCGTTCCTTGCTTTCCACCACCCCGGATTTTTCCCCCTCAGCCAGGGCGCTGAGGAGTTCGTCCTCGGTCATACCGTTACCGGCGTCTCCATCTATGCGGAACAGTTTGCGGGCCAGGGCGCCGGAGGCATCATAGAGGATGAGCAGGGGCTTACAGGGCAGGGCCAGAACCCTGATGACGGGGAGGCAGGCGGCGCAGATTTTTTCCGGGGCGCAAAGGGCAATGAGTTTGGGAAGGATGTCCCCCAGCAGAACAGCCGCCAGGGTGAGGCACAGGATGACCGCTGCTGCGGCTGCCAGGGCATTTCCCAGACGGTCTGCCAGGGCCGAGACCAGCCAAAATCCCCCCAATACCCCGGCGAGAATCCGCAGAAAGATCACCCATATGCGGCTTACGGAAAAATAGGGCCGGGGATCTTCTGCCGCTTCCAGGGCCTGCTGATATTTTTTCGCCCCCGCTTCTGCCAGGGTCCGCAGCCGGGGCTTGCGGGAAGAGGCAAGGGCATGCTCAAAGAGGATGAAAAAGCCCCCCGCCAAAATGACGGCGAGGATGATCAGGATACCGCCGGGGTCCCCCATTTAAACGCCTGCCTCCTCACGGGTAAGGGAACTGATGATGAATATTCCATCCCCGGTCTCGGAGGTTGCCACTATCTTTTTTTTGCCGCCTTCGGAGAATTCTTCCAGCATCTGCACGATGGGGAACCGGGGGTTTCTTGGGTTTACATCCACCACTTGGGCCCGTTTCCCGTTGGAAAGGAGCACATAGAGTCCGATGGGATAAATCGAAAGGGAATACACCAGAGCCCGGATAACCGTATCGTCGTACTGTTTTCCCTCGTTTCTGAGGAGTTCCACCATCCCCATGTTTCCGTTTTTTGCTTCCCTGTGGGGCCGGCTGACGGAAAGGGCTTCCCAGGAACAGGCCACGGCGATGATCTTTGAGTAAAGGCTGATTTGGCCGCTCGAAAGTTTCCGGGGGTAGCCGGACCCGTTTTCCCGTTCATGGTGTTCCAGAGCCGCAGCGTTTACGGCCATGGGAAAATTAAGGGCGCTCAGGAGTTTATAGCCCCGGATCGGATGGGTCAGGATTGCATTCCGTTCCAGCGGGCTTAGGGGACGCTTGCTTAAAGTTATCTGGGGGGGGAGTTCGAGCATCCCCGCTTCGTGGAACAGGGCGGCGGCCCCCAGCTCAATAAGCCGGTGATTGGGCAGCTTGAGTGCGGAGCCGATGATGACGGCAATAATCGTGGACCGTACCGCATGGGACGGCAGGTAATCCTGATCCGCCGGGGGATTTGTGGTTTGCAGTATGCGCAGAACATAGCGCTGGTTCTCCTGGATAGTTCCGCAGAAGGCCTTGATATCTTCCGCCGTTGAATTGAACTCCACACTCTTCCTGGCAAGCAGCCGGGCAAAAAGCTGTTCCGTGTATTTGAGAAAGGCAGCGTAGAATTCCTCCGCTATTTTAAGCTTTTCGCCATCATTTTTAAAAGAATGTTCGAGCCCCTCTGTGCTGATGCCGGAGGACATGGATACATTATTTTTTCCCTGTTCCCCATCGCTGAACACTTCTTTAAACTGCCAGTCCAGAAGGGCTTTTTTCAGTTCCGGGGAAAAGGGCGTTTCCGGGGCGGCCAGGACAAATTTATCATCGAGAAAAACGGATTGGGAAAAATAACTGTCCGGGGGTATTGCCCCAAGGGGATAACTCTTCATATTATAAGCTGTGCCCAATAGCAGGAGTAGTCCCTTTGAAATTCAAATTCATTTTCATCCTTTCTAATATAATCATCCTTTTTCTGTCGGCAATCTTTTTGATGAATTTTGCCCCCCTAATGGCGCTGATCCCTGGCACCGGTCTTATTATACTCGATATTCTTTATTTTTCCAACAGGCGATTGTTTCTGCTTATGGAGCGGGGGGATTATCCTGCCCTTTCCGGCTATCTTGAGATGAGGGTCCTCCGCAGGGGGCATTATTTTCCTCCCCTGGTGCGGCTTTTGGCCGACACCTATTTGGCCATGGCCGATACCGCGGGGGTGATGAATCTGGAAAACAAGGCCGCCCTGGTTAAGCCCGCCCTGCTTGAGTCAAATGCCTTTGTTTTTGGCACTGCCCGGCTCCTGGCCGCCGACAATGCCGGGGCGGTCCGCTTTTTTGCCGCCCGCCTTGAACCGGCGCAGGCCGGGCGGCACGGAAACATCAGGGGCCGGACGCGGAAGGGACCGCAGGCCGCAGGCCGGAACCTGCCCTGGGTCCGCTGGTACTACGGTTTTTCCCTGCTCCTGGACCGGCAGTTTACCCCGGCGGCGGAACAGTTCAGGCTGCTGGCCGAGGATTCCTCCGATATTCTGATCGCCGGTCTTTCGGCGTATTTTTTGGGGACCACTTTGCAGCGGAATGCGGATAATGGCCTGGTCTACCTTGCCGCAGCCCAGCAGGGACGCAGCCGGGTGCAGAAAGCGGTTCAAGACAAGACGGGGTGGCTGGCAAAGGCGGGGAAGCTGAAACATGAAGTTCATACGGTTATTCTGCAAAAATATATTGAGGAAGCCGGTGACTGGCTTTTTGGAGGTTGAAATATGAGAAATTTTACAAAATCGGCGAAGCTGGAAAATGTCTGTTACGATATCCGGGGGCCGGTGCTGAAAGAGGCAAAGCGGATGGAGGACGAGGGCTTTCAGATTTTGAAGCTCAATATCGGCAACCCCGCTACCTTCGGCTTTAATGCCCCCGACGAGATCATCCACGATATCATCGTCAATCTGCGGAACGCCCAGGGCTACTGCGATTCCCAGGGGCTTTTTGCCGCCCGCAAGGCCGTCATGCAGGATTTCCAGTCCAAGGGGGTGATGGACGTTGAAATCGGCGACATCTACATCGGCAATGGGGTGAGCGAGCTCATCATGATCGCCATGCAGGGCCTTTTGGACAGCGGGGACGAAGTTCTGGTCCCCATGCCCGATTATCCCCTGTGGACCGCCGCGGTGACCCTTTCCGGAGGAAAGGCTGTCCACTACCTCTGCGATGAATCCGCCGGGTGGAACCCCGACCTGGACGACATCCGCGCCAAGGTGACGGAAAAGACCAAGGCCATTGTGGTGATCAACCCCAACAACCCCACCGGCGCGGTCTACGACCGCTCAACCCTGGAAGGGATCGCCCGCGTCGCCCGGGAACACGAGCTTATTGTCTATGCCGATGAGATTTACGACCGCATCACCTACGACGGGGCAAAGCATATTCCCATGGCATCAATAGACCCGGAGATTCTTACCATCTGTTTTAACGGCATGTCCAAGGCCTACCGGGCCGCAGGTTTCCGGGCGGGATGGATGGCCCTGTCGGGGAACAAGAAAAGCGCCAAAGGCTATGTCGAGGGGCTGGAAATGCTCAGCAACATGCGGCTCTGCGCCAACGTGCCCGCCCAGTTCGGCATACAGACCGCCCTCGGCGGCTACCAGAGCATCAACGACCTGGTCCTCCCCGGCGGCCGTCTCAAGGAACAGCGGGACACCGCAGTGAACATGGCCAACGCCATCCCCGGCCTTTCGGTGGTGATGCCCCGGGGCGCCCTGTACTGTTTCCCCAAAATCGACGTAAAGCGCTTCAACATTACCGATGACGAGCGCTTTGCCATAGACCTGCTCTGGGAACAGCGGATTCTTTTGGTCCACGGCACGGGTTTTAACTGGAAAGATCCGGACCACTTCCGCATCGTCTTTCTTCCGGATCAGGATACTTTGGCGGACGCCATGCGGAGGCTGGGGGTGTTTTTGGAGCATTATCGGCAGGGGTAAAAAAAAGACGGTGCGCCTGGACGTCGGTATGCGCACCGTCTTTGATATTTGGGGGTATTACCCTCCCACTGTATTAAATATCGGTTTTCTGTTTTGGAACTTGAGAAGGATTTTACTTTTTCAAGACTGAAAGCTGATATTCCGCCGCCTCTGTCAGAGCCCGGCAGGTTTTGGCGGAAAATTCCAGGTATTGCCGAAAGGGATCGCTTTTACCGGCCGCGCCGGTTCCCTGTTCTTCAGGAGGGGGGAAGAGAAAGCCCGCCACGTCCCTGACTTCGCTGGTTTTGATGGTCTGAAAGGCCCTGTCCAGTTTTTTAAGGATTTTACTCCGTTCGGCCTCATCCTCGGTGGCCGCCGGATAGTTCCGCAGACTGTTTTCGGCCAGGCGGGCGGCCTCACGGGCCTCGGCGCTGATCTGTTCCAGTCCCCGCAGCAGTGCAGCCTTGGCCCTTTCGTATTCCGCCGCCCGCCGGCGCACCGCTTCATCGTCATTAAATTCCATTGAAATATTTGCAAAGAGGGTTTCCAGCCGTTGGTTTATCTCCTCCCGCCGTTCAGGAAGAGCCAAAAGCTGTTCCGTCGCGGCGGTTTCCAGTCCCGCAATGGCAAGGCCCCCGGCCGAGAGGCTGTAGCTGTGTACCGCCGGATATTCCCGGAAGCGGTGTTCAAACCAGGATGCGTAGAGGGAAAGCCGGTGATCCGTCAGCACCTGGCCGCCTCCGGCTGCGGGGGCCAAAAAGGGCCGGCCGTCCCGCAGGGCCCGAACCGACCAGGTTTCCGCGGGGACCCGGCGGCCGGACTCCGCGTGGGAGCGGTCCTCAAAGAGGGCTCCCCTGAAGTGGGTTTTCAGTTCCGGGAAGGAGAGGTCAAGCCCCGCGATCCAGATCGAGGGCGTCCCAAGGACCCGTGCAAAGTCCCAGGCCGTGGTTGCCACGGAGCCACCGGCCCCCAGGTCCCCCTTGGGGTCAAGGCGGTCCTCGATGAAGCGGCCCAGGGGAAAGAGGGAGCCGCAGAGGAAGCATCCCCGGAAAGGATGCCGCAGGACCGGGGGATATACCGCGGATTCGGCAATCAGATGGGTCTTTTTCGCGGCGGAACGGTCTAGATGCCGGGCATTCCAGTACTGGGGGTCCACCACCACCGCAAAATCCGGGTCCACTCCCCATTTGAGGAGGAACCGGAGGCTCGTATCCACCGCCACAATCACACAGCGTCGGCTTATTTCTTTCAGATAAGGGCCGATTTCATCCAGGGAAGGACCTGCGGCGGCTAAAAAGACCGGAATATCGCTACCTAATACCCCCGCAAGCCGGGAAATACCGGGGATGTCCCGGATGGCCTCCATGTTGCGGCTCAGGTTGCGGACCCAGCGTTTCCCGAAACGCCGGAGGGTGGCCATGTTGACGTCATCCCGATTGGTCCAGGCCCGTATGCACTGTTCCACATTGGCGTACCATTCCTCATCCAATTGCATCAGCGCCCGGTTGCGGATAATCGCGGGCCTGATTTTTCCCCGGATGGGGTCTTCAAAAAGGGAAAGGGCGCCGGTAATGGCATTGCCGCTTCCCCCAACCACAAAAACGATCCGGTTTTCTGAAAGGAATTTGCCTAAATCCCGTGTTTCCAGGGCCTTTTTCAGTATTTGCCGCCGCCGTTCCACGATGATCAGGGACCGTCCGGGGCCTTTTGCCCCGGCATCTGCCGCTGCTTCTGCCGCCGTTGCCTCTGCGGCATAACCCAGCCCAAAGCCCATGATCACGATGGGACCATCAACGGCCTCTGCCCCGGTTCCGCCGGTATGAACCGGGTTTAGGCTTGCTGCCAGCCGCTGGGCCTCCCGCAGCGGGTCGCGGGGGGAGTGGACGTGGAGTCCATTTATGACCATGGAGGGAAGGCCGGCTGCGGCTGTTTCTACGGATATTTCCAGCGGGGGAGCCTCATCGTCTTTTTCAAGCTCCTCTGCCAGGCCGGGGTAAAGCCGGGTGAGCAGTGAGGGATCGGTCATTCCAGCTCCAGGAAGATGATGGTGTCCGGTGTGAGCTCTGTCCCCGGAGGCGGGTCCTGCCACCTTACCCAGCCGTCCCCTTCAATTTCTATGCGGATATCGTCCCGGAGGAGGAGGGGGAGGATGGTCCGCTTGGAGAGGCCGGTAAAGTCCGGGACTTTGTCGGTGATCACCGGGAGGCGGTCATTGGGGAGGGCCACCGAGGGGGGATGGCTCAGCTGGGGGTTACGGCCCCTTGGGATCCCCAGATAATCGACCAGGGCTTCGGCGGCTTCCCGGATAGGCGGGGCGGCGATGCGGCCCCCCAGGATTTCACCCTTGGGTTTGACGATGGCCAGGTACAGCACCAGGGAAGGGTCTTCGGCGGGGAGCAGGGCGATGCAGCTGGCGATAAAGTCCGTGTCCGAATAGCCTCCCCCTGAGGGTTTACTCATCTGGGCGGTACCGGTTTTGACCGCCAGGGAAAGATCCTCCACACGGGCCCGCCAGCCCGTACCGATGTCCCTGGTTACGTCCACCATGTAGGACCGCATGGACCGGGCGGTTTCCGCGCTGATAATCTGCCGGGCGGGACCGCTGTCCCAATCACGGACAGTTTTGCCGTCCGCCGATATGATCCGGGAGACCACCCTCGGGGGCACCAGGATGCCGTCGTTGGCAATTGCGGAAGCGGCCTGGATCATCTGCAGAGCGGAGACCGAGATCTCCTGCCCCATGGCGATGGTGGGCTTGGACCGGTCGGACCAGCGTTCGACCGAGCGCAGGAAACCGGCTGTTTCGCCGGGGTTCCCCGCGCCGGTGCGGGCGCCGAAGCCGAAACTTTTAAGCTCGTCGAAGAAGGCGTCCGCCCCCATTTGGTCCGCCGCATAGGCCGCTCCGGCGTTGCAGGAATAGATGATGATCTCCCGGGGGCTCACCCGGCCGTGGGCGCTCAGGCAGTTGATCTGTATCTTTTCCCCCCGGCCGGTGGTCCGCTCGTAATGGCCGTTGCAGGTAAAAAAACTCTTGTCGTCTACGGCCCCGCCGTCCATCAGGGCTGCCAGGGAAAAAACCTTGAACACCGATCCCGGCTCATAGGCCCAGATCGCGGGCCGGTCCATCCGGGCGCTTTCATCGGAAAGGCGGATGTCGTTGGGATCAAAAGTAGGGAGGGATGCGGAACCCAGGATGTCCCCGCTGCGGGGGTCCATGGCCATGAATATCACCGCTTCGGCCTGGCTTTCGGTCATGATGTTTTCTGCAATCTGCTCAAGGATAGACTGCACCCTGATGTCGATGGTGAGTATCAGCTGATTCCCGGCCGTGCTGCTCCCCTGGGCGCTCAGCTCCGCGTTAAAGGCGTACTCAATCCCCGCAAGGCCGTTGTTCTCATCCCCCACAAAGCCGATGATCTGGCTTGCCAGGTTCCGTTCCGGGTAGACCCGTCCCAGAACCGGTTCAATCCCGATACCCCGCAGCCGGCCGTTCGCGCGGGCGGCTTCAACCATCTTGATGGTGGATTCATCAACCTGTTTTTTAAGGTACACAAAATCGCTTGCGGAAAGGTTGATCCGCTCAAGGATTTCATCGGCGGGCATTTCCAGAATGGGGGCAAGCTCTTCAACGGTCTCTTCCAGGGCGCTTATTTCCGGCCGCCATGCGCTGATATTGGCAAGCCGGGTCTGAAGGGCCAGAAGCCGGCCGTTCCTGTCCAGAATGGAGCCCCGTTCGGCAATGCGTTCCGTGCGGAGGGGTTCCGGAACTTCCCCGCCCCCCAGCATGAGCATGCCGTAGCGGGCAAGCACCGTAAGGGCGGCAATGGAAAAGAGGAATATGAAAACGATAAACCGCTTATGGAGGGGCCTTCGGTCTTCTGCCATTTAATATCCTAACACCTTTCCAATAATGTTATCCATCCTGACCGGCCCGTAGGAACGGGAATCAAAAGACTGGAGGCTGTTATCACCCAGGGCCATAAATTCCCCGGTGGGCAAAATATCGGCGCAGCGTTTTACCGCAGTCATTCCCTGGGGGGTATAGAAAACCACCACGTCCCCTTGCCTCGGCACGGACCACCGCAGAAGATAATCCTTTGACCAGGGAAGACGGAAACCGTAGACCAGCCGGTTTACCACCAGCACGGTCCCGCTCTGTATGGCGGGATTCATGGAACTGCCTTCGGCGATCATAAAATCAAACAAAAAAAATTTCATGATCACCGCCGTGATAAGGGCCGCCCCCATCGCCTTCGCCATATCAGACACAAGTATAATGATTAGTACGATTTATGTCGATAAACCAGTATTATGCGGAATATGATTATAGAGCAGCACGTCAGCCGCCGGCAGAAGTCTCTGATTCCCCATCAGACAACCGGAGATTTTTTGCGGAACTCCCTCCGGGGAATGGCTCCCTTAAGTACCGATGTGATCCGGCAGATAAAGCAGAAGCCATCTCATATTCGCAGGGGCCATGTTAAAAAACAGGGTCCAAGCGCCGACATCCGCTCGGCCCCCTGGATTCTCCATCAGGATGTTCCCCGGAATTTTCATTTTAAGATGCCGGACCTTTCCGGCCTTTTTGAAGAGAAACAGGCAAAAACCCAGGTCCCCAAAAATGATGCGCGAAAGGATGCGCGGGTATTCAATTTTTCAGAGGGCGTTGCCGTTCAGGCTGAAAAGCCCCAGGAAAAGACATCGGGCTTTCCCCTTGCGCCGGTTCTGGCTGCCTGCGGGGTTCTGGTTTTTTCATTGTTTATTCTTAACTGGCAGAATACTCCCCTGGCACAGGGTAATACCCCCTGGCAGAACTCCGCCCTTGCCCGGCTTTTTGACGGGACACCTGTCCTGGAACCCCGTGAGGACGCAGGGGCCGGCCGGAACCTAGCCGCCTATGCGGGCTTAAGCTTTTTGGGCGAAGCGGCCCCGCTTGAGGCTGAAAAGAATATCCCCCTGGATTTGATGGAAGCCTTTTCCTGGACAAACTACAAGGTACAGAAGGGCGATTCGGTGTCCAAAATCGCGGCGGCCAACGCCCTTTCCATGGACGCCATCATCGCGTCCAACAACATTACCAATGCCCGCAGTCTCCGGATCGGGGAAATGATCAGGATACCCAATATGGACGGCATCCCCTATACGGTGAAGAACGGGGACAGCCTTTCAAAAATTTCCACTGCCATGGGGGTGCCCCTGGAGGCGATCCTTGACGCCAACGACATCCAGAGCGACAGCATCGGCGCCGGAACAGTGCTTTTTATTCCCGGCGCAAAAATGAAAAAAGAAGATCTCAAACTTGCTTTGGGTGAACTCTTTATCTATCCCATTAAGGGACGGCTCTCCAGCCCCTTTGGCTGGCGGGATGATCCCATCAGCGGTGTGCGGCGCCACCATGCGGCCCTGGATCTCGCGGCGCCCATGGGAACCCCGATCAAGGCGGCCATGGACGGTACGATTGCGGTGGTGGGGTTTGACGCAACCTACGGCAACTACATCATCATCAGTCATGGGAACAGCTTTCAGACCATGTACGCCCATTTAAGTCTTGTGTCTGTCAAGAAAGGGGCTGCGGTTCTTCAGGGTTCCAAGATAGGGGAAGTGGGCAGCACCGGGTACAGCACGGGGCCCCATCTTCATTTTGCGGTATATAAGAATGGAAGGGCGGTTAATCCACTTGAATATCTTAACAAATAGTGTCATTGTGACCTATATATCAAATAATTCGGCCCGGACCTGGAGGGTTCATGCGTAATTTAGTGTTGATTCTAATTGCATTTATCGCTGTGGCGACCTTTATAAGAGCTTTTGATAATTCCGGCGCGCAAATGTCCCCCGGGATTCCCCAGGCAATGATAGAATTTAATACCGATAAGTAATCGAGTAAAATGAAATCCCGGTTTACACGGTGGCTGTTAATCATTGGTTTAATCCTGCCCCTCTGTCCCGCCTTTTCCAAAGTAAATTTCGGGGGCCTGGATCTCTCCGATGACGACCGGCTCCTCTTCCGGGCCGATTCCAGCCAGGACGGCGCCGCTGTCCAGAGCGCCCTTTTTGTTTCCCGGCTGACCGACCTTTCATTACAGCAGATCACCGCCTTCCCCGAAAAGATGGAACTTCTGGACAACGACCATCTTCTTCAGGTGCGGAACGCCTTCGGCACGGTGCGGATTTCCACCTTGGGGGGGATTCCCCGGAGCGTAGGCGGCATGCCTTCATTTGCCTCAGGATTTCCTCCGGCGGCCGGCGGCCGCGTGGAGGACATGGCATCCTCCCTGGATGGACGGTGGATACTTTATGTGGAAGCGGTAAGCCCCGCCTACGGTAACCTCGTGCTTGTTGATACCCGGACCGGGGAAAAGAGGATCATCGCTATCAATGTGGAGCGGCCGGACCGGAATTTCCCCGCCTGCTGGAGCCCCGATTCCCAGGTTTTTGTCTACAGCAAAGGGGGGCGGCTCTATTATTACGCGGTGAATCCCATTCAGCCGGCCCCGATTGATGAACGGTACCGCTTAATCGGCGACGGGGCCATCAATTCGGTTGCCTGGAACCGGAACGGCGATTTCTTTTACCTCAAAAATTTTACGGTCTTCCGGGTCCGGGGCGCTGAAATTTTTACCCGGGCCCTTTATGCGGATTTTCTTGAGATCGGGGCCGTTGCGGGGAAGATACCCTTTGATTTTGATAGTAACTTTGATTCATTCTGGATAGCCCCGGATTCCCGTTCCATCCTTTTGAGCAAGGGCGGGCGGAACATCTTTTTCTATCCCCTTGAAACGGATGATTTTACCGCCGCCTTTGATTCCAGCCTGCCCTATGTGATCCTTCCCCAGGCCTGTACTAATATCAATGTACTCTGGTCCCCTGGGGGAACGATCACGGTTATGGCTTCCCCTTTAAAAAAGGACGGTCCTGCGCTCCTGCTTTACCGGTTTTCTACCACTTCCGGAAATGCAAGCTTTGTTCCCCTGGCGTCCCCCGCAGGTCCCAACGGGGTCCTTTCCCCGGACGGGACCAGGGCACTGTTCTGGGGCGAAAGGGGAATCCTCCTTTACGATTACCTTAACTGGCAGCTCCTGCAAACCATCAGCAACCGGCCCGCTTTTTCCTGTCTCTGGATCAGTAACGATGAATTTATCACCGGTGATGATCAGCGGATCGAGCGAATACGGATAAACGGACAGCGGAACCTGATCTGTCTTGCTTCCGCAGCGGAATACGGCTTTGAAGAAAAGCGCAGCTCTGCCGAGATCCCCCGGATACTGGTCCAGGCCGGCGGAACCTGGTATGCCAGCGACGGCGCCAATCCCTGGACGCCAATCACCTCTCCCGCGGTGCGGAGCGCCTCCGTGAGTTCCGGCCGTTACCGGGCATACCTGGAACAGCAAAGCTCCGGCCCCTACGAAAATCTCCCCATGTTACGGAATACCGCCGCAGTGGGAACCACTCCGCTGCTGCCCCCTGTCCAATACCCCCGGGAAAGCGCGCTGCGGGAAAATCCCGGCGATAATGTTCAGAACGGATTTTTTGTCCATGGCTCACGGACCGGCCTGCGGGAAGTCGGCCTCTGTTTTGATCTCTACGATGACGCCGCGGGCCTGCCCCAGGTACTGGAATCTTTGCGGCGTTTCGGCATTAAGGCCACCTTCTTTTTGAACGGCGAATTTATCCGCCGTTATCCTTCGGCGGTAAAACTGATCGCCGACATGGGCCACGAAACAGCCTCCATGTTTTTTGCCGCCATCGATCTTTCCGATTCCCGCTACCGCATCGGCGGCGATTTTGTCACCCGGGGTCTTGCCCGCAACGAAGATGAATTTTTCCAGGCCGCCGGAGGGGAACTCAGCCTCCTCTGGCATCCACCCTTTTATGCCTCATCCCCCGAAATGATCACCGCCGCCGCCCAGGCCGGCTACCGGACTATCGGCCGCGACGTGGACCCCATGGACTGGGTCAGCCGCGAGGACGCCAAAGCACTGGGCATTTCCCAATATTCCGCCTCCGATATCATCGACCGGATCATGAACATGAAGCGCCCCGGTTCGATTATCCCCATCCGCCTCGGCATGCTTACAGGCGGCCGCAGCGACTACCTTTTCTTTCGCATTGATGTTTTACTTGACGCCCTTGTCCGTTCAGGCTACACGGTGGTGCCGGTGTCCACGCTGATTGAACATGCGCGGTAGGCTGTGAGAAATACCATGTCCCCTGTTATCAACTTAGCTGCTGATTTAGCGGCCCCGTTTCCTGAAGAACAGCCGCACACTATCCCAAGCCCGCTTAAAGATATTCCCCTGCTCGTATTCCTTCGCGGTTAAGAGAGGAATACGCCGCAGTTCACCCTGTTGATCGGAGAGGATGAGATTTCCCACCTGAAAATTGGCGGGAAGCGGCGCGATGAGGGGATCGATTATTTCCGTGGAGAGCCAGAGCTTGTCGCCCCGATTTACGGGGACGGTAAATTCCGGCGCTTCGCCGGGAACAAGCTCCGCGAATTTTGTTTTACCCTTCCACAAACGTATGGGCTCAATATCGCCGATGACGGGACGGAGGGTTTTGAAATTTTCAAAGGCCCAAGAGAGGAGCTTTTGCCCGTCCGCGTCACGGTACCGGGCTGTCCTGGCGCCCAGGATCACCGCGATAAACCGGGTGTCCTGTTGTTTTGCCGTGAGGGCGATATTGTAGCCCGCTTCGTCAATGTAGCCGGTCTTGAGCCCATCGGTCCCCTCAAAACTGGTGAGCAGGGGATTGTGGTTGCCCTGCCGCCAGGTGGCTACCGTACTCCGCAATGACGGCGCCACATTGGCCGCCCGGGGATAGGCAAGCTCCATGACCGAGTGAAAATCCCTAAGACTGTCGGGATGGCGTTTTATATACTCCCTGCAAAAGGAGGCGAATTCCATGGCGGTGGTCATATTGTTTTCATCAATCCCCGAGGGTTCCACAAAGCGGGTTTCTTTCAGGCCCAGCCTTTTGGCTTCGGCGTTCATGCGGTCCACAAAATCCTGCACCGTAGGGCTGACCCGCAGGGCCGCTGCCACGGCGGCGTCGTTTCCCGATGGTATGGCCATCCCGAGGATCAGTTCCCGGAGGCTCACGATCTGTCCTTCCGCCAAATGCATCAGGCTTGAGCGCGGCGGCTGATTAAGTTCCCAGCTTTCGGGGGGAAGCGTAACGATTTCATCAAGAGAGGCCCGGCCCGCGTTAACCTCCTGTAAGACGAGGTGTATGGTCATCAGTTTTGTCAGCGAAGCCGGGGGAATTGGTTCATCGGGATTTTTTGCGAAAAGTACGGTCCCGGTTTCCGCATCCATAATCACCGCCGCCCGTGAAGCAATACCGGGCCCTTCAAGATCGAGCAGGCCCGGTATTATTTGGGCGGAAAGAGGAAGCGTAATAAATAGTGAACAAATAAGGGCGAGCAGTGTCCGCAATTAAAACTCCGCCTGTCCCACCGCGCGGGGGTAGGGGATCACGTCCCGGATATTTGCCATGCCGGTGACGTACTGGATGAGCCGCTCAAAGCCCAGGCCAAAGCCGGAGTGGGGGACCGTGCCGTAACGGCGGAGATCAAGGTACCAGGAATAATCGGCGCTTTTCATGTTGAGTTCATGCATCCGGCTTTCCAGTTTTGCAAGATCCTCTTCCCGCTGGGAACCGCCGATAATTTCACCCAGGCGTGGAACAAGCACATCCATGGCGCGGACCGTTTTACCGTCATCATTGGCCTTCATGTAAAAGGCCTTTATTTCCTTGGGATAGTCCGTGACGATGCAAGGGCCGTTAGCGATCTTTTCGGTAAGAAATTTTTCGTGTTCGCTCTGGAGATCGCAGCCCCAGTAAGGTTTGAACTCAAACGCAGCGTTGCTTTTTTCAAGTTCCTTAATTGCATCGGTATATGTCATGTGGGTAAATTTTGAAGCGGCCACGGATTGCATATTTTCGATGATGCCCTTTTCAACATGGGCGTCAAAAAAAGACAGATCCTCTGCGCAGTCCCGTAACACCGTGTTGAAAAGGTATTTGAGAAATTCCTCCGCCAGGATCATGTTGTCTTCCAGTTCCGCAAAGGCGGCTTCCGGTTCAATCATCCAGAATTCCGCAAGGTGCCGGGTGGTATTGGAATTTTCCGCCCGGAAGGTGGGACCAAAAGTGTAGACCCGTGAAAGGGCGGTGGCGTAGGTTTCCGCCTCAAGCTGGCCCGAGACCGTAAGACCGGTCCGCTTGCCGAAGAAGTCTTTGGTATAATCGACGGCCTTGCCGGCTTTTGCAATGGCCTCCAGGTCCAGGGTGGTGACCTGAAACATGGCCCCGGCCCCTTCGGCATCGCTTGCGGTGATGATCGGGGTGTGCACGTACTGGAAGCCGTTTTCCTGAAAGAACTGGTGGACGGCGAAGGCCAGGCGGCTCCGCACCCGTGCCACCGCGCCGAAGGTATTGGTCCGCGGCCTGAGGTGGGCGATCTCCCGCAGGAATTCCAGGGAGTGCCGTTTTTTCTGCAAGGGATACGCGGGAATTTCTTCGGTGGATTCAGCAGGGGTCTCCCCGATGATCCGTATCGATGAAGCGGCTACTTCCACCGCCTGCCCGGAAGCGGGGGAGGGGACGAGCCTGCCGCGGATCTCCACGGATGCGCCGGTTGAAACCGCAGCTAAGGCTTTGTCGATATCGGCGCCGGTTTCAGCCGCACGATCAAAGGTACACTGGATACCGGCAAAGGAAGAACCATCGTTGAGTTCCACGAACACAAGGTTTTTGAGATCCCGTTTGGTCCTGACCCAGCCCCGGATCTTTAGGTCCTGGGATTGGGGGGACAGGGAAAGAATATCTTTAATGAGTGGGAAAAGCATTTTAATAGTATACCGGTTTTAAGACCCCAGGACCAGTCCTTCGGAAACCCTTGAAACCATGTTGGATTCTCCGGTAATAATGAAATATGAAAAAGTCCATCATCATTTTTATTATCCTGCTGGCCGGCATTGGTTTCTGTCTTGCCGCTGATCCGGTGGAAGGCTATTGGTTCAGCCTTAATGAAAAGACCGGAAAGCCCAGCGCCGGCTGGGAGATATATGCGGAAAACAACAGGCTCTACGGAAAGATACTTTCCATAGCAGGATATCCCCAAGACTTAAAGGCGATAAGATGCAGGGACTCTTATCCGGGCTTTCCGCTGTCCGGCAAGGTGAATCAGATGCTTGTCCTGGGGCCGCCGTGGATCTACGGTCTCTCAATGGAAAGAGCAGGGCAGTGGAGCGGCGGCAGCATCATTGATTCCGAGTCGGGGAACATCTACAAGTGCAAAATAATTTTTCACGCTGCGGACGGCAAAAAGTATAAAACAGATACCCTTGAGATGAGAGGAGAGATAGGCCTTGGCCTTGGGCGGAGCATGTTCTGGCCAAAGGCAAGCCGGGAAGAGGCCTTAAGTTTGCGGTAGTATCTGTCCCGCATCCCTGCGGATAATCTTCCCGTTTTCTAAAACCTGCTGTCCGTTGACAAGAACACTGTCAAGCCCAACCGCCTGTTCCGCTGGGGACAAATAGGTGGACTTATCCCGGAATTCACCGGGATCGAAAACCAGGATGTCCGCCCGGCAGCCCGGTTGCAGCAAACCCCGGTCGGAAAGGCCGAGCCGTTTGGCGGGACCACTTGTCATCTTGTGTATCGCCTCTTCAAGTTTCAGTATTTTTCTATCCCGGACAAAGTCCCGCAGGAAGCGGGGGAAGGAGCCGGTCAGGCGGGGATGGGGCCGCTTCATGTCGCCGTAGAGGGCGTCGGAAATCAGGGAAGAGTAGGGGAGCCGGGCGATGGTGTCGATGTCCTCCTGGGACATGCTTTGGTTGATGATGGAAACCTTGCCCTGCTCGGCGTACATTAATTGGGCGGCAAATTCCGCCTCATCCTTAAAGCTGAATTCCTTCGTACATGCAGTAACATTTTTGTCAAGGTATTTCTTGTTTTCTTCCAGGGAAACCGAACTGATAATGGTCCGGTCCCAGCCGATGGTTTGGGAAAGATTATCCCAGCCTTCTTCGCCATCAATTAAAAGCCTGCGCATCTTTTCTACATTAACAGGATTACTAAGGCCGGCGATTGCCTCTTCCACCCCCATGCTCAGGTAGCCGGGGGGCAGCATCTGCATCATGGTGGAGGAGCCGCAGTCGTAGGGATAAAAATCAACGGTGATATCCATGCCGAGCGCCCGCTGGTTTTCTATTAAGTCAATGGCTTCCCGCAGAACTCCGTGCCAGGCCTTTGTGCCGGCGGCCTTGAAGTGGCTGATCTCCAGGGGAATCTCCGCCTCTTTGGCAACGGCGATAACTTCCTTTACCGCACGGACCAGGTTCTCGGTTTCCCAGCGCATGTGGGCGCAGAGGATGCCCCTGCCCCCCTTCATAACTGAGGCCAGGGCGGCGATCTCCTTTGCGGTGCCATAGGCCTCCGGGATGTACATGAGCCCGATACTTAGACCCGATGCCCCGCAGTCCAGCGCCTCCTGCAAATATTTTTGCGCCGCCTTCATTTCATCCGGGGAAAAGGGATCGGCGGAAAATCCCTTTACCGCTATCTTGATGGCCCCCATCCCGGCATAAAAGCCCATGTTGAGGGGCAGCTTAATTTTCTGTAATTGTTCCCGGTATTCCCGGTGTGTAGTAAAACTATTTTTTGCGTTGATATCATCGAAGGGTCCAAGGCAGGGCGCAAGATAATTTTGCAGTTGGGCCTTAAAGGTGGGAACATTGGGGACCGGGGCCATGCCGCAGTTCCCCGCAAAACAGCTCGTGATCCCCTGTGAAATTTCGATGTCCCCGAAGCCTTCGTTAAAAACCGCAATGTCGTGGTGGCGGTGCATGTCGATGAAACCGGGGCAGACGACTTTTCCCCCGGCGTCTATCACTTCTGCATTGGCGGCGTCTGGTTTCCCCGGAGCTTCAATGGCCTCGATGAGACCATCCCGTATCAGGATATCCCCGGAGTAAAGGGGGGCGCCGCTTCCATCGGCGATAAGGCCGCCGCGAATAATCTGGTACATAGCAACAGCTTAGCAGAATATTTTTTAAATGTGTATTATGATAATCTGTAAATTTACTTTTAGGAGGGAGCATCATGGCAAATTTGGAAGAGGCGCTGAAAAAATACGGGCTCACCATGCCCAACCCGCCTGCCAGGGGCGGTATCTACGAACCGGCCAGGGAATTTGGGGAGAATCTGTACTATCTTTCCGGCTGCGGCCCGGTTATCAACGGGGAGCAGCTCTATACGGGTAAACTGGGGGCGGAGTATACCATTGAAGAGGGGCAGGCTGCGGCCCGCTATTGCGTGCTGAACCTTCTGGCGAATCTCAAGGCGGCAGTCAAGGACCTGGGCCGGGTCAAGCGGATCGTCAAGATGATCTGCTTTGTGGCGGGGACCGATACCTTTTACGATCATCCCAAGGTCGCCAATGGCGGCAGCCAGCTTTTGGAGGACATCTTTGGGGTGGAGATTGGTCGCTCTGCCCGTTCCGCCGTGGGGATGAACGCCCTTCCCGGCAATATCCCGGTGGAGATTGAATTGCTCGTCGAAGTAAGCCATGGATGACAGTCTTTATCGCGTAAAGGGGGAGGAAACCATCGATTCTCCCGCCCTGATCTACTATCAGGACATCATCGAAGAAAATATCAAAAAGGCTGTTGCCATGGCGGGGGGTGCGGACCGGCTCTGGCCCCATGTAAAGACCCACAAGATGGAAGCCATGATCCGGCTGCAGCTGTCCTATGGCATCCGGCGTTTTAAGTGCGCCACCATTGCCGAGGCGGAAATGATCGCCCGCGCCGGCAGCGGGGCGGCGCATATCCTGCTGTCCTATCCATTGGTGGGGCCCGCCATCGCCCGTTTTATCCGGCTGCGGGCACAGTATAGTTCTTCTGTTTTTTATGCCATCGGGGATGACCTTGCACAGCTCTCCCTTTTGGGCGATGCCGCGCTTGCCGCAAAACAGGATGAGCTCCCGGTCCTGGTGGATGTAAACATGGGCATGGATCGCACCGGCCTTGCCATCGAAGATCTGGAAGCCTTTTGTTTGGCCTGCAAAAAAATTAAGGGCATATCCCTCCGGGGCCTGCACTGTTATGACGGGCATTTTTCAATTAAGGACATTGCGGAACGTGAACAGGCGGTGAATGAAAAAACAGAATCACTGTTTAAAGTAAAGGCCGCCCTGGAAAAGCAGGGACAGAAGCTCCCCCTCATGGTAATGGGGGGAAGTCCGACCTTTCCCTGCTATCTCCGCGAAAAGGATGTGTATTTATCGCCGGGGACCTTTTTTGTGCAGGACTGGGGCTATGCTTCCAAGTACAAGGACCTGGATTTTACCCCCGGCGCGGCTTTACTGACACGGGTGATAAGCCATCCTGCGAAGGGCCTTTTTACGGTGGACCTTGGTTACAAGGCCATCGCTTCCGATCAGGCGGGGCAGCGGGGCATTATCGCGGGCCTGCCCCAGGCGGAGCCCCTTGCCCAGAGCGAAGAACATTGGGTGTTCCGCATTGCCGGGGAAGTTCCCCCCATCGGCGCGGTGCTGTATGTGCTCCCCGCCCATATCTGCCCCACCACGGCCCTCTATCCCGGCGCTTATGTGGTTTCAGGCGGCGCATTGGTAAACTATTGGGAAGTTACCGCACGCAATCGCAGGATCAGTGTATAATAGGGCAGGGGCTGAATGGAAGTACGAACACCCGCGGAAATTTTAACCTATACCGGCGGCACCGGTTTGGCAAAGGTGCGGCGGGGCATTTTCGCTGAATTGATTTTGGCATTCCTTGCGGGGGCCTTTATCGCCTTTGCTTCGGAGGGGTCCAATATGGCGGCTTATAATCTTTTTGCCAATCCCGAAACCTACGGGCTCGGAAAAGTTTTGGCGGGGGCGGTGTTTGGAACGGGGCTGATGCTGGTGCTGCTTGCCGGGGGTGAATTGTTTACCGGCAATACCCTGATCATTGTCGGCGTGCTGGATCGCAAAATCAAAATCCGGCAGATGCTGTTGAATTGGCTGCTGGTGTATATCGGAAATTTTCTTGGCAGTATCCTTATCGCTTATATGATGGTCAATTCAGGTTTGTTCAACAGCAGCGATGGCCTGCTTGGGGGGATGACCATAAAGATTGCCTCTTATAAAACCGCGCTGCCCTTCCGCTCCGCTTTTTTTCTGGGGCTCATGTGCAACTGGCTGGTATGCCTTGCGGTGTGGGTTTCTTACGGGGCAAAAGATATGGCGGGAAAGATCCTGGGGATCTTTTTTATCATCGGCCTTTTTATTACCAGCGGCTTTGAGCACTCGGTGGCAAACATGTACTATATTCCCGCGGGGATTCTGTCAAAGGCAAACCCGCATTGGGCGGCCCGGTCCCATGTCGGCCCGGAGGCGCTGGCGGCTCTTAACTGGCTTAACTTTGTTATAAAAAATCTTGTTCCCGTGACCTTGGGAAACATTGCCGGCGGCGCGGGGATGGTGGGGAGCTTGTACTGGCTGAGCTACCGCCGATCTTCCAATTTTCAATAGATACTATATATTGACTTTTTTAAGAATTTTGCCGATATTCAATATATGTTAATGGTGTTTCAGACAGACATTATCCCCTGTTTTGCGCCAGGAATTTCCGGCAGCCTATATATAGTCTCAAAGAGGTAGTCTTATGATAAAGATGAAAAAGATCGATACGGCAATCGCCTATTCGGTTGTTGCGTTCATTCTCGGCAGTGTGCTGGCGGGACTGGTATCATGTGAAAATTCCATCACGGATTTTGATATAGGGACCCCAACCACCGGGGTGGATACCGGCAGCAGTATCAGCGGCGAGTATTATATCCCCCATATCGCGCTCTACTGGGACGGCGATGAAGCCGCGGAGCGGACCGGGGATACCATCACCTGGCCGGCCGTTAATCGGGGGGCCAGTACCCCTGCGGCGGTAACCGGGACGGCAAAGGCGGTCTTTAAGCACCCGCCTGCGGGTTTTGAATATCTGCAATGGACCTTTGAAACGGATACCAATGCCAAAGTGGAGGCGGCAGCGGACGGTTTGCTGAAGTTCGGTGAGGGCTGGCATAAAGGCGCGCAGGATAGGGGTTCATCGGAAATGCCCGTCAGCGCCTTAGGCGTGACACAGGCGAAAATTACCGTGTGGAATTGTGACAGCACGGGGAAGCGCGGGACGGTTTCCTCCTCCTTCACCCTGGATGTGGTGGAGTTTGGCACGGCCATTCCCCCTATTCCGGTAGCATCCGTAACGGTCAATCCGAACACCTTTGCGATGGACGTTGGTGATACAACTTCCTTGAACGCGGTAGTGCTGCCGACAAACGCCACTAATCCCACGATGGTCTGGTCATCCAACAATCCCCTCGTTGCCACGGTGGACGAGGAGAGCGGTGAGGTGACCGGTGTAGCGGCGGGCACGGCGGAGATTACGGTCACTGCGGATGGTAAATCAGATATCTGCACGGTAGTAGTCAGGCCTCCTGTCTCGCCCTCCGTGCTGCCCAACTTTACCACCCTGCCCGGCGGCTACACGGGACCGGCCCATATCACCTACCTGAGCGGCGACACCCTTGACGTAACCGTTACCGCCGCCGGTACACTGGAGTACGACCCTTCCCTGACCGCACCCACGGGGGCCGTTAAGAGCATCACCCTGACGGATCCATCGCCGAACCAGACGCACCTGATAGGCCGCGACACGTCTGACCCTATCGTGCTCAGCCTGACTACCGGCGGGGAACTGCAGTTACGCCCGGCGGGCGCCGACGGCAACGTTCCCATAGGCAGTTACGCGGAGTTCCAACTGATAAGCACCAATCCCGCTATTATGGCCAAAAATTACAAACAGGAGGCCAACCTGGACCTGATGGGCGGCGAGCAGGGCGTTCCCGACTGGACGCCCGTGGGGAACACGACTCAGCCCTTTGGCGGTATCTATGACGGCGGGGGCATGAAATTGACGCGCCTAACGATAACCACCACTGATAATGATGTAGGGCTCTTCGGCACGGTAAGCGGAACAATCAAGAACCTCGGTATCGCTTCCGGCACGGTGTCAGGCGGGAACAATGTCGGCGGCGTGGCGGGGAATCTTACCGGCAACGGCACAATCACCGCCTGTTACAACGCGGCCAAGGTGACCGGAGGTACGAATGTCGGCGGCATAGCGGGGAGTGCCGGCACAATCACCGCCTGCTACAATACCGGCATGGTGAACGGGTCCGGCGGCAACATCGGCGGCGTGGCAGGGTCAAACCAAGGCTCCATCACCGCCTGCTACAACACAGGTACGGTGGGCGGCAGTAGCCCTAGCGGCGGCGTGGAGGGATTCAGCCAAGACGGTTCTATGGACGACTGCTACTTTATAGACACCACGTCGGGAGTGACAGTCGGAGGGGGCGCCACCTCATTCACCGACTACTTTACCCCCGAGGACACCACTGAAT
>BOAU01000022.1 GCA_026002025.1 Spirochaetia bacterium
GGATTGGGCGTGGCAGGCGGGGCAGATATGAGCGCTGCAAGTACCGCCCTTCGCAGCATCTTCGCCGAGGCTTACCAATGGACTGATCGATTCAACCAGATCCGCAAAATTCCGCTTCGGCGTATTGATAAGGCCGTATTTTTCGGCGATTTTTCGGCAGCTTTCATTCAACCTTTCAAAAAAGGCCCGGTTAAGAGTAGTTCCCCTGTTCCCGGATTTTCGGAAAAGCAGCCGGGATGCCCTGCGGCAGCCCTGTTTCCCGATTCCGGCAGAAATGAAACCTGCGGTTCGGGCCAATTTTTCGTGGTACACGCCGGGGGAGACCAAAAGGACCGGAGTTCCGGCGTGGACAGCCTCAAAGGCGGTCAGGCCGAAGTGGCTTATCAGAAGATCGTATTCGGCAAGGTGTTCCCGTAAATTAGGGATAGTCCGCCCTTCGCCGGAACCCATGAGGGTAGACGCCGGAAGCAGTGCCTGGCACCTTTTTCCGAGACCGGCGGGGTCTTCCGCGCCGAAGCTGATAAGGACTTTGAGGGGCCCGGCGCCGGCAGTCTCTCCGGCGGTAATTTGCGAAGCAGCCCAGGGATCGGATCGCCGGTTTTTCGGCAGGGGAAGCAGCGAAGGATCCAAAATGTTCGGTTTTGAATGAAAGCGCGGACCGGGGAGCAGATCGATAAGGAAGTCAAAATCATCCCGACAGGCTCCCCCTTCATCAATGCCGATGAGGGGGGCCAGGGATGACCAGAAAACATATTCTTCCGCCGGAGTACTGAAACGGTCCAGCAGAATGAAAGCCCAGGGGCGATCCACCGCGGCTTTTTGATTGGAAATGAGCCAATCAGGGTCGAGGTCTTTGAGGAAGGGACTTAAATGGGGGGCAAGGTTGGCTGTACCGCCTGAACCGGGTATGTAAAGGAAGGCTTCCCGGCCACGGGTCCACAAATCCCGGACCAGAGCAACGGAACGGACCAAGTGGCCCCCTCCCCTGCCCTTTTCAACACAAGGGACCGCGAGGATTGCGCCGCTCACCTCTCCATTTCCTTATAGGCGGCAATAATGGTTTCCCCGCGATACCGCGCTTCCGGGGGAAAACGGGAAAGGACGGCATAGAGGGCGGAGGCCCGTTCGTAATCTTCAGGCGTGTCCACGGTTACCCGAAGGGAAGACCCCTGCCAGCGGACGGGGGCTAATGGACGATGCAGGGAAAAAAGTTCCGGGTGATTGTAGAGATAGGGACAGACATGCTCCCGCTCGGGGCCAAGGCCTGCTTCTTTTTCAGCCTTGAGAAGGGCCCAGGCGGCAACCGATTCCACCCCCGCGCCGTAGGGCAGGCCGCTGTAGCCGGCATAGGCGGCATTGAGGGATGCTGCCTCTTCATTAAGGGCGTCTGCGGCATCGGCAAAGACAAAGGGGTTGTCGCCGGTGGCCCGGATCACCCGATCGATGCCGAAACAACGGATCGCAAGGCAATAACGGCCCAGCACATCGTCCTTAGGGCCTTCGCAAAAGACAAAACCCGCCTCTTCCGCCAGGGGGGCGAAGGCCGGAGCGCAGTCCTCCGGGGAGGCAAGGACATGAAGGTCAGCTTTTACGGTTTTAAGGGCCTCCATGACCCGAAAAAGGAGGGGCTTATTGTTCAGGGGCAGCAGGGCTTTGCCGGGAAGCCGGCTTGAATCGAGCCGGGCCTGAAGTATCACGGCGGTCACGGGGCCTCCCTATGGACGCCTTCGTCCCTTGGGATATCTTCGTCTTTATGGATGCCTTCGCCCCTTGGGGCGCCTTCATTTTGGGGCGGATCGATATCCTCCCAGAGTTCGGTGAGGGCCCGGGCATCGTTGCGGAAGCGGTAGCGGTTGGTTTTAACCCAGCGGCGCGCGGAGGAAAATTCATCCCAGGCGCCGAAGGGGTCCCCCCGGGTTTGCCGGAGGTAGCCGGGGAAGCGGCGCAGGGGCAGATGGGCATAATCCCCCCGGAAGACCGGGCCCAGGTTTTTCAGATAGAAACGGCGGTAACTTGCCTCGGGGGTACTGTCCACGGCGGGAACTTCACCATCGTAGGAAAGTTTGACCAACTGGGTGACGCTGATTTCTTCCCCCCAGAGGCAGGCGCGGAAACCGAAGTCCATAAGCTGCCAATAGGGACTTTTTAGGGTACCGTCGAAGCCGCCCAGGCGGATAAAGCGGTCCCGGTCGTAGATGCCCACCCCGTCATAGGGGTAAAGACTGGAAAGCCCGTCCTTAACAGGCGTAAAGGCCAGGGTTTTAACCACCTTCGCTTTCACCGCCGGGGCAATCAGGGTGGGAAGGGTTTCGCAGCGGGCGTTTTGTATCACCGGGACCGTACAGAGCCGCTTAAAGCCGCTGCCCTTTCCCTCGGTTTTTGCAATTTCTTCCTGACTCAAGCAGAGCCGTTCCGCCATCCGGGAAGCCCCGCCGCCCGACATGATCCTGAGATCGTTCCAGATTACAAAAAAGAGGGGGCCCGACAGTTCGGACACCGCCAGGTTGATCTGCTCGCCGGGGCTGATATCTTCGGAAAGGAGGATGAACCGCACAAAGGGGAAACGGCCCGAAAGCTCCTCCACATCGTAGCGCTCGCGGGAGTTTTCTATAGAAAGAACATAGTCAAAACCGATCTTTTCCAGTTCCTGAAAGAGGGTACGCCGGGGATAGCGGCCGCCCCGGTTAAGGAGCACCGCCGAAAGTCCCGTGGAGGCGAGCCGCTCATTGCCCCCCACCGCCGTGTAGGAAGGCAGGGCATCGTTAAAAGTTGTAGGTATAGTATTCATCACACCCCGCACAGGAATCCGTATATTTCCCGCGACAATGTTCTTCATAAAATTTCGCTCCCCGCTCCCAGATGATTTCCAGTGAATCGCTAAAGGCATTCCCCAAAATCCGCTCACCTGACCCTTGCGGGCCGCCCTTTAATACTGATAAATCTTCCCGACAGAGGGGAACCGTGCCGTCAAGCAGGATGGGCATATCCCGCATAAGGTGCCAGCAGGGTTGGCGCTGCACCGGGGAAAGGTCCGAAGCCTGCTTTTTGGGCAGAACTCCGCAGAAGTCATCGTATTTCTGGATGATGATATTGGCCGACCCGTTCGGGGCCGCTTCTTTCCAGGACCGGTAAAACTTTTCGATATCGTCCTCCGCACCAGCCGTCCGCACCGCCTGCACATAGGCGTCTTTGGGGAAAAGGGCAAGGAGCTTTTTCGCGCAGTCCATGGCCTCCGCAAATCCCGGCCCCCGGATTTCCTGGTAGCGCTGGGGATCGGCGGTGTCAAGGGAAACGATCCATGATAAGGGCGGCAGGATGCTGCGGCGATTGGCCGCTGAAGCCGTCCCGGCCTTTGCGGCAAGGCCCGCGATGGCTTCAAGATCGCCGTTTTTCCAGCCCACCCCGGAAGTTTCGATGATGAGGGACAGTTCCGGCCTATCAAGGACCAGCTTGATCAGTTCCAGCCGCTGGGGATGGAGGCTGATCTCCCCCCAAAGGGACAAATCGATCACCGCATCCCCGGAAAAGGTGCTGATTTTGTCCAATAAAGCCTCAAATTGATGAATTTCGAGGAAGCTGCCGGGACCTGCGGCCTTCCCATTGCCGGCAAATTGAGAATAAGGGCAGATCGTACAGGCCTGCGGACAGACCCCTGATACCTGGATGGGGTAGAAATTGGGCAATGTCCGCAGAATTTCCGGTTTGGAGGCGATAATTTCCGCCGCGTCCGCGGCCGCCGGGATGCCCGAAGCCGTGCCTGCCGCCTTCGCGGCCCCTGCAAAGCGGGTCAAGAGCAAAAGGTTCCGCTTTGAATCGGCGCTGAGGCTTAAACGGTGGCTGCGAAGATCGATGCCTGAAATTTCAGTTTCGATATCAAAGGCGTTGATGTCCTTCTGCAATACCGCGAAAAGGCTGTCCCGCTCCACCGGGCTTTCGTCTTCCCCGGCGATTTTGGCGAGAATTCCCGCAGTACCGGGGGAGAGGAGTTCCGGGGCAAAGCCGTAGGGCCAGCCGTCGGCATAGGAGTACTCCGCTGCGTATCTCAGATGCCTGTCCGCAATGGCGGCGGCAAGGGCCGGGTCCAGGAAGGGGCAGTCCGCCCAGGCAAAAAAGGTGAGGTCGAACCCTATGCCAAGACTGGACAGGGTCTCCAGAAGGCCCTTCCGGGTCCATTTCGGCTGAGATACTACGGTCACATCACCGGGAATTTCCGGATAAACCATCCCTTCCGCACCCAAAAGAACCACCTTTCCCACGCCGGGAAAAAGCCTGACCCGTTCCAGGGCCAAATCAAGGGTGCTTTTCCCGTCAAAAACTTTTTCAAAGGCCGCAGGGAACAGGCGGCTTCCGTATAATACTGCAAGGGAATTCATACCCTTTAAGTATCGGACAAAAATCTGCTATGCTGTACCTGTGGAAATGCCGAAGCTTACTGTCAGCGAACTTACGGATCTCATACGCCGGACCCTGGAGGGGAGTTTTCCCGAGGTGATCGTGGAGGGGGAGCTTTCCAACTACCGGCCCTCAAGCGCGGGGCACCTCTATTTTACCCTGAAAGACAGCGGGGCGGTACTTTCCGCGGTGATGTTCAAAAACCGGAGCCGCTTCCTCAATTTTGAACCCAAAGACGGGATGCTCCTGCGGGTAAAGGGGAACATTTCAGTCTATGCCCAGCGGGGGAACTACCAGATAATCTGCGAGGAGATGGAACTGGCCGGGGCCGGGGATATCCTGGCCATGCTGGAAAAGCGGAAGCGTCAGCTTGCCGCCGAGGGACTCTTTGATGAAGACCGCAAGCGGCCCATCCCCCGGTTCCCGGAAACCATTGGGGTGGTGAGTTCCCCAACCGGGGCGGCGGTACGTGACATCCTCAATATTTTGCGCCGCCGGGCCGGAGGGGTACGGGTGATTGTCTTCCCCACCCTGGTGCAGGGGAACGAAGCCGCCGCGCAGATCGCCCGGCGGATCGAACAGGCCAATGCGTGGCAGCTGGCGGATGTGCTCATCGTGGGCCGGGGGGGCGGTTCCCTGGAGGACCTGCTGCCATTTTCCGAAGAAGCGGTAGTGCGGGCGGTGGCGGCATCGAAAATTCCCGTGGTAAGCGCCGTGGGCCATGAAATAGATTGGGCCTTAAGCGACTTTGCCGCGGACCTCCGGGCCCCTACCCCATCGGCGGCGGCGGAACTGGTAAGCGAAAACCGGGAATCGGTGCTGGAAATGATCCGGGATTTAAGGGCGGAAATGGGACGAAGTATGAAGGCCAAAATAGAACGGGCCCGGCTTTTGGCCAAGCCCTTCAGCCTTGAGGACCTGGAATACCGGTTTCGCAGCATACTTCAGCCCCGGCTGGTACGCTTTGACGATGCCAAGGAAGCGCTCCTCTCAAACTTTACCGAAAAGGCGGCGGAGCTCCGCCGCAGACTGGAACTGGCCCGGACCACCCTTGAGGCGGGAAGCCCCCTCGCCATACTGGAACGGGGCTTTTCCGTAACGGTGAACCAACGGACCGGCAAAGTGGTGCGCCGGGCGGTGGAGGTTAAGGCCGGGGATCAGCTCAGTATCCGGCCCCTGGAAGGGCTGATTACGGCGATGGTTAGGGAAAAGGAAGAATAATCAGAGGATGTAATGGGGGAAAAGTGAAAACGACAGAAAAGGGCATGAAGAATTTTGAAGAACGGCTGGAACGGCTGGAAAACCTGGGGGAAAAGATCCGCAAGACCGATATTCCCCTGGACGAGGCCTTGAAGGCCTTTGAGGAAGGGATCAAATTGGCCCAGACCCTGGAAAAGGACCTTGAAAAGGTGGAAAGCCGTATCGAGGTTTTGATGAACAGCAGCGAGGCGCCGCCGGAGGAAAACCCCGAATTGAGCCTCTTTGACGAAGAAGACTGATTATGGTGGATATTACCCCGGACCGGACCAAAGGCTGGGACCTGCGGGACCGGGATCACCGGATACAATTGCTCCCCCCGGAGGAGGCCCGGAAAATCGCCGCCGGAGAGGTGATCGACCGCCCCGCAGCCCTGGTGCGGGAATTCCTGGATAACGCCATCGACGCCGGGGGTGAGCAGATTGAGGTGCTCATTGAGGAAGGGGGGGGCCGCCGGACCGAGGTGATCGACGACGGCGCGGGAATGGATCAGAACGATCTTGAACTCTGCTGGCTCACCCACGCAACCAGCAAAATTCGTTCATTGGATGATCTGGCGTCAGCGGAAACCTTGGGCTTCCGGGGGGAGGCCCTGGCGGCGGCGGCGGCGGTGGCACGGCTCGAAATCCTCACCAGTACCGACGGCCGGGATGCCTGGCAGCTTGAGGTTGGCCCCGGGAAAACAGAGCCCCGCATTGAACAGGCCCGGCGGAACCGGGGGACCAGCGTCCGCGCCCTGGGCCTTTTCGACACCATTCCTGCGCGAAAGCGTTTCCTGAAACGCGAGGGCGCCGAAGCGCTCCTCTGCCGCCAGGCTTTTATCGACAAGGCCCTGGCCTTCCCGGAACGGGGCTTCCGTTTTGTCCAGGACGGTAAACTCAAAACCTGGCTCCCCGCTGTTTCCAGTTTGAAGGAACGGTTTATTCAATGCCTCCTCGACTCCATGGAAGGCACTTTTCTCCACGAAATCCACGGGGCGGGTCCGGGCTTTTCGGTAACCCTGGTAATAGGCGGACCTGAACTCTATCGGAATGACCGGCGGCAGCAGTATATCTTTGCCAACCGCCGCCGGATTCAGGACTATGGTCTTATGCAGGCCCTGGAATACGGCGTCCAGGGCTGGTTCCCCAATGGGGTGCATCCGGTGGGGGCGGTTTATGTGGAAATCGATCCCGCCCTGGCGGACTTCAACATCCATCCCGCCAAACGGGAAGTCCGTTTTGCCGATCCCGGTGCCATCCATCACCTGATAACACAAACACTGCGGGAATTCACCCGCCACGACAGCGCCCGCCGCACGGAAGAAAACAGCCATACTACCGAAATCGATTACGAAAACCTCGATACCATATTCAACAATCCCGGCAATAGTTATCCGGGATATGGGGATCGCCATGCGGGGGCTCTTGCCCTTGAGGCGCTGCTGGATCAGAGGCCCGCATTTGCCCCCCTTCCCGGACGGGGATCAACCGAACCGGCACGATCGCCGGATCGCGGTTTTGCTGTTGCGGAAGCAAGCCCTCAATATGGGGGCATACGGCTTATAGGCCGGGTGTTTGAGCTGTTCATTCTGGTTGAAGCAGGGGATGAACTTTTTATCATTGACCAGCACGCCGCCCACGAGCGGATCCTCTACAATGCCTTTCTTTCAAAGCCCATCCCCAAACAGGAACTGCTGGTGCCCATACCATTCAGTACCGCAAGCGCCGATGAGGACAAATTCCTCAGCTCACACCGGACAGAACTGGCAAACCTGGGTCTTATAATAGAAGAAGATGAAGGGGAGTGGCGCATAACAGCCCTGCCCGCGAACTGGAAGCTTGGGGATGCGGAAACGGTACGGGAAATTCTTGAACTGCGGACTGCGGGGGAAAACATGGCGGAACGGTGGGCCGCCACCCTCTCCTGCCACGCCGCAATAAAAGACGGGGACTACCTGGACGACAGTGCTACCTTGGCTCTGGCAAAAGAAGTCCTGTCGCTCCCGCAGCCCCGCTGCCCCCACGGCCGCCCTGTCTGGACAATAATCACCAAAGAAAATTTGTATCGGGCCGTCAAACGCACATAAAAAAGGGGAATCAGGTAATGATTCCCCTCAGCGTACATTATTCTAGCGCTTAAACTTCAGCGTTTCCAGCGATGTATCCCCCCGGTTAAAGGTAAACCAGAGCTCTTTACTGGTTTTTTCCCGCAGAATCTTGTAAAAAGCCGCGATATCCTTCACGGTTTCGCCGTTGATCCCGGTGATCAGGTCGCCCCGTTTAAGGCCGATTACGTCCGCAGGGCTGTCGGCTATCACATTGGCCGCGTAGAGGCCCTTGGCGTTCTTGTCCAGTTCAAGCTGGGTTTTAAGGGTATCGGTCAGGGTCAGCGGATAGACGCCGGGCCAGAGCTTCTTGTTGTCCGCGGCCACCGCATCGGTGCGGGCCTCAATGCGGACCTGGATGTCCTGTGCGGCGCCGTCCCGGATCACCGTAAACACGGCGCGATCCCCGGGCCGGAGGTCCCCCACCACCCGGGTCAGGGTATTCCTGTCACGCACTTCCTTGGTATCCACATGGGTGATGAAATCCCCGGCCTTGATTCCCCCCTTGTCCGCCGGGGAGCCCAGGAAGACATCGGTGGCCAGGGCCCCCCGTTTGCCCTCAAGGGACAGGGCCTGAAGGGTGTCCCTGTCGGGATCAACCAGGGAAACCCCGAGCCAGCCGGAAATGGCGCTGCCGGTGTTGATAAAATCGTCTATCGAACGCTTGGCATTATTGATGGGGATGGCGAAGCCCAGGCCCACCGAACCGCCGCTCCCGCTATTGCTGGCGATCCAGGTGTTAATTCCGATCACTTCCCCCCGGATATTCACCAGGGCGCCCCCGGAATTCCCCTGGTTGATACTGGTATCGGTCTGGATAAAATCGTTGATATTGCCGTTGGGCCCTCCGGTCCGTCCCACGGCGCTGACAATCCCCATGGTAACCGATGACATGAAGCCCAGGGGGTTCCCCACCGCAATGGACCAGTCCCCCACGCGGACCGCATCGGAATCTCCCAGAACGGCGATGGACAGGGTATCTTTGGTTTTGATGGAAACCATGGCCAGATCCTTTCGCTCATCCTTGGCCACGAGTTCCGCAGGGTATTCGGTACCGTCATTGGCGGCCACAGAAATTTCACTGGCGCCGTCCACCACATGAAAATTGGTTAATATATAGTAGACATCCCCTTTTTGCCGGACGATGATCCCCGACCCAAGGCCCTGGGAACGGTATTCCTGGCCCTGGCTGTCAGGCTGCCCATTGCGGGGCCCAAAGAAGAATTCCCAGGGGATGCCGTTCAAACTGGGAGTCTGCCGCCGCTGGATTGAAACGGTCTTGAGCTCCACCACCGAGGGCAGCACCTTGTCCGCCACGGAACGGAACACCGTCTGGAGCCCCTCCGCCACCGCCAATGCGTCTTCGGGGATGATCACCGCATTCTCCTGGGCCCGGGCAGTTTTTTGCGACTGGGGGGTTGAACAGGAAAATGAAAGAAAGGCCAGGGAGAACCCGAAGAGTACTCCGATCAGCACCAGATTAAACACAAAAAGATTCTTTGAAGATAACTTTTGCAAAACATTCATAGTCGCCCTCTCTTAATAGATTTTAATACCGGTATTGGGCGATATGCGCCGTTTTAATGGCGTATATCGCTGCAGTTTGCGCCGTTTTAATGGCGCGAACTGTGTTTATATTATAAAAATAATATTTTAAGCCAATAGTTACAAATTCGCGCCCGCAACGCCCCCGCAGCCGGGAATCCCTTCCAGAGGATCGGAGAGGATCTCCGTATGATCCGCAAAGATGGCGATGGTGTGCTCCCAATGGGCGGAATGCCTGTCGTCGGCGGTGACCACGGTCCAGCCGTCTTCCAGCATCTCCACATCCCCGGTCCCCAGGTTGATCATGGGCTCGATGGCGATCACAAAGCCCCCGGTCATCCGGGGATTGGGCCCGTGGGGATAGTTAGGCACCTGGGGGTCCTCGTGGAGATCAAACCCCACCCCGTGGCCGCACCACTGGCGCACAATGCCGTAGTTGTGGGCCAGGGCATGGGCCTGCACCGCCCGGCTGATCTGCAGAAGCCGGTCCCCCGCCTTTGCCGCGGCAATCCCCTTGTAAAGGCATTCCCGGGTGGTGACATTGAGGGCGTGGAGCTCATCGCTCACCTGCCCCGCCTCCACGGTCACCGCCTGATCGCTGATGAAACCGGCCAGATCTATGCCGCAGTCCAGAGAAACCAGGTCCCCGTTTTTTATCTTCCGTTTTGAGGGAATTCCGTGGATCACCTCGTTGTTTATCGATATGCAGATCGCCGCGGGATAGGGGTTCTTCCGGTCCCCAACTCCCAAAAAGACAGGCTTGCCCCCGGCCTTTTTGATCCATGCCTGAACCCAGCGGTCCAGTTCGATGGTCTCCACCCCCGGTTTCACCAGGGGAATAAGTTCCCGGTACATGGCGCTGAGGAGTTTGCAGGAGGTCCGAATTCCCGCGATTTGCTTTTCGTTTTTCAGTCGTATCATGTTGAAACTATTCTATCAGGATTGGAAAAAGACTTCCACCGGCTTGATTGACGGCCGGTATAGGGCTAGGATTATTCAATAAATGATACAGGACTACTATTCCCTTCTTGGGGTCAAGCAAACCGCTTCGACAAAGGACATAAAGAAGGCCTTCCGGGAAAAGGCCAAGCAGCTCCACCCGGACATCGCGGGGAAGAACGCCGAGGAGGCCATGCGGAAGCTCCTTGCCGCCTACGAAGTCCTCTCCGACCGGGACCGCCGTTACGAGTACGACCAGGCCTATTCCCGGTTCATCAAAAAAATCTCCTTTGATTACCGCACTTTTCTGCGGGAACGGCCCGATGACCCAAGGAGCCAGGCAAAACTGGTGGAATTTGAACTCTTTCATTTTGAGGAAGACGCCGCCATCGAGGTCTGGGAAAAAAACGGGGGCCTGGAATTCCCTATGGAACAGTACCTTGACCGGGAAGACTGGATGGACTGCGTTTACGTGCTGGCGGAAGAGCTGGACAAGCGGGACCGGGCCTACGAGGCCTTTATGCTCTTTGCGGACCTGATCCGGGAGGAACGGCAGCGGCCCTATTACAAACAGCACATGGAGGACATCGAGCTTTATGTAAAGGAACTGGTCCGGCTGCGGCTTAAAAATCAGGTGGACGCCGATACCTGGGTGGACTGCATGGAAACCCTGCTTGACCTGGGCTTTTCCCCCCGGGACGAGGCCCGGTGGATGCGCTCCATGGCGGAAACCCTGTTCCGCATGGGGGACGAGTCCGCCGCGGAATCGATTATCCGGGAAGCTTTACAGCGCGATCCCGGCCTGCCCAATACTGCGCAGATGCGGAAAAAGCTGAAAGTCTAAATTCATACATTTATGTATCCTTTTCCCCCGTCGTTGAAAATATTTTTGTAAAAACTGATAAATAATCACATAATAAACTTGACCAATCTATTTACCTGCCCTTAAGATAAATCATATTTATGCAGAAAGAATTCGTTTTTGCGGCATGATGGTGTATAAATACACGGATATTTTCCGCATTTATAAAAGCTTCTTTTTTGTATCTTTTTTGACCTATAGGAGGGTTATTTATGGAAGCCGCTGAATATGTATCCGGACTCATTGAAAAAGCGCGGGTGGCCCAAGGGGAATTCGAGACCTATTCCCAGGAAAAGGTGGACAAATGCGTCCGCGCCGTCGGGAAGGTTATCTACGACCATGCTGAAGAACTGGCCGAAAAGGCGGTTGCCGAAACGGGCATGGGCGTTTACGAGCACAAGGTGGTTAAAAACAAGGGCAAGCCCAAGGTTACCTGGTATAAGCTCAAGGGCGTCAAGAGCCGGGGCATTATCCGCCGTATTGAGGAAGAGGGCATTATCGAGGTAGCAAAACCCATCGGCGTGGTGGGGGCCATTACTCCGGTAACGAACCCCATTATGACCCTGCCCCATAACGCCATGATCGCCCTTAAGGGCGGAAACGCCATCCTGTTCAGCCCCCATCCCAAGGGAAAGAACTGCGGCAAAGATACGGTAAATTATATGCGCGGCGCCCTTGCAGAGCTGGGCGCTCCGGTTGATCTGATTCAGATTGTGGATGATCCCACGGTGGAGATATCGGGACTGGTGATGAAGCTGGCGGACGCCTGTATATCCACCGGCGGACCCGGCATGGTCAAGGCCGCCTATTCCAGCGGCAAACCGGCCTTTGGTGTGGGCGCCGGCAATGTGCAGTGCCTCATCGACCGGGACGCCGATATAGCCGACGCGGTTCCCAAGATCTTCGCCGGGCGCTGTTATGATAACGGCACCCTCTGTACCTGTGAGCAGAGCGTCATCTGCCCAACAGAACTGGCGGACGCCGTGGCCAAAGAATTTACCAAGCTGGGCGCGTATTTTATTAAGGATGCCGCCGATGTTGCCAAGGTGCGCCAGGCCGTGTTCCCCGACGGCGGGCCCATCAGCCGGGAAGCCGCCGGAGCTTCCCCTGCCAAGATCGCAAAACTGGCCGGTCTTTCAATACCCGATGGCACCAAGATGCTCCTTATCAAACTAGACAAATACGGCAAAAACGAGGCCCTGGCCAGGGAAAAGCTCTGCCCCGTATTGGCCTTCTTCACCTATGACACCTGGGAAAACGCCGTTGCCATCGCCTCCGCCAATCTTGACTGCGAAGGCAAGGGCCACAGTGTGGTAATCCATTCCTTTACCGACAAGCACATTGAATACGCCGGGGAGAAGCTCCCCGTTTCCCGCTTCGCGGTCAACCAGCAGGGTTCGGCCAGCCTGGGCGGCACCCTGCTCAACGGGCTCAACCCCACCGCTACCCTGGGCTGCGGCTCCTGGGGCAACAACTCCATCAGCGAAAATCTCTGGTATCACCACCTTATCAACATCAGCCGCATATCATACGAGATCAAGGGACGGAAAATACCCACGGATGAAGAAATCTGGGGCGACTGAAAAAAATATAAACCACGGACCACACGAACCACACGGACATAAAGAAAAAGACAGGAAAGAACGAGTTTGTGAGGTCTGTGTGGTCCGTGGTTAATTATTCTTCATTACAAGCTACCAGAGGAGGATAGTTTTGAGCGAATCGAAAGTCATGACCGCGCAGGAAGCCGTATCCCGCTTCCTCAATGACGGTGACCTTTTGACTATGGGCGGATTCTCCACCTCCCGGCGTCCATACGGACTGGTCCGGGAGATCATCCGCCAGGGGAAGAAGGGCCTGTACCTTGAGGGCGGCTCCTCCGGGGGGGATATCGACATGCTGATTGGTGCGGGATGCATACGGGCCATGATCGCCAGCTATGCCGCCAACTCGGGGTATTCCATGGTATGCCGCCGCTTCCGCGCCGCCATTGAGCAGGGGGATATTCTTTTTGACGATTATTCCCTGGATGTGCACACCATCGCCTATCACGGGGCGGCCCTGGGGCTGCCCTATATGCCCGTCAAAAACATGCTCGGATCGGATCTGGTCAATAAGTGGGGGATATCCAGGAAAGAGCGGGCAAAGCACCCAAAACTGCCGGCTTTGAAATACGTGATACAGGAAAATCCCTTTAAAAGCGGGGATCTTTTATGTCTGGTCCCCACGCCGGAGATTGATGTGGCCTGCATTCATGTGCAGACCGCCAGCCCGGACGGCGCCTGCCGCATAGAGGGGCCCCAGTTCCAGGACCCGGACATCGCCGTTGCCGCCAAACACACCATCATATCCTGTGAGGAGCTTGTCTCCGACGAGGAAATACGCCGTCATCCCGGAGAAAACACCCTGCCGGGTCTCTGTGTTGACGCAGTGGTACACCTGCCCTACGGGGCCCATCCTTCACAGTGCTATGGGTATTACGATTATGACAGCAGGTCCCTCTGGGAATACGAAGACATCTCCAAGACCCAGGAGAGTTTTGACGCGTTTATCAAGGACACCGTAATGGATTCGGATCATGACAAATACCTTGACGGCATCGGGGCGGCCCGACTGCTCGCCCTTGCCGTGGACAGGGAATACGGTTACGTCCGGGGTATGAAACGGTCACGAAAAGCCGTAATGGGAGGGAAATAAGATGGATGTTACACCCAAGGAAATGATGGCCATCTCCCTTTCCCGTCAGGTGGAGGATGGCAAGTCATACATTGTCGGGACCGGGCTGCCGCTTATCAGCGGGGCTTTGGCCAAGAATACCCACGCCCCAAATGCCCATCTCCTGTTTGAGACCGGGGTTCTGGAGGGAAACCCCCAGGAAGTGCCCACCAGTGTGGGGGACCTCCGGGTGTGTTATCAGGCGTCGGTGCTTTGGCCGCAGTTCCGTTATTTCGGGTTCCAGACATTGGCCGCCCGGCGGGGCGCCCTTGCGGCGGGTTTTCTCGGCGGGGCCCAGATCGACGTGTACGGCAACCTCAATTCCACCGCCATCGGCGACTACTTCCACCCGGAGACCCGGTTCAGCGGTTCCGGCGGGGCCAACGGCATCGCCACCTACTGCGACACCTTCATTATAATGAAGCACGAAAAGCGCCGCTTTGTGGACCGGGTGGACTATATCACCAGCCCCGGCTGGATCGACGGGCCGGATGGCCGCAGGAAAAGCGGACTTGACCCGAATAAGGGTCCCCGGGCGGTCATAACCGAGCTTGGAATACTCCGTTTTGGGGATGATGACAAGCGGATGTACCTGTCGGAATATTTCGCCGGGATCACCCCTGAATTTATCAAGGAGAACACGGGCATCGAACTGGATATATCCAGGGCGAAAGAAGCGGAGAGCCCGGAGCCTGAGGTCCTGCGCATATTGCGGGAAAAGGTTGACCCCCTGGGCCTGATGACCAGATGACCCTTTACCACTACATAGGGGCGGCGCTGGTCCTCCTGCTCATCACGGTTATTGGCATCTATTCCGGCAAACGGGTAAAGTCGGCCAACGACTTTTCCGGGGGCAGTAAAAAGGCAGGGGCGGGGATTGTCACCGGTTCCATCATCGGGACCCTGGTGGGGGGCGCTTCTACCATAGGCACGGCGCAGCTCGCCTTTAGCTTCGGTTTTTCCGCATGGTGGTTTACCCTGGGCGCCGGGCTTGGCTGCCTGACCCTGGGGCTGTTTTTTGCAAAGCCCCTCTACGAGAGCGGTATCCAGACCCTGCCTGAGGTTTTTTCCCGTGAGTTCGGCAAACGATGCGGTGTCGCCGCAACGGTACTTACCTCGGTGGGAAGCTTTCTCAGCATCGTTTCCCAGGTACTTTCGGGTATTGCCCTGGTGGCGGTGGTCGGAAGCCTGGGCCGTATCCCGGCCACTTTTATAACGATAGCCCTCATGCTGGTGTATGTGGTCTTTGGGGGCGTGTGGGGCGCGGGTCTCGTGGGTATCGCAAAAACCCTGCTCATGTATGCGGGGCTTGGCATTTGCCTTGCGGCGGCAGTGGTCCTTCAGGGCGGGTTCGGCGCATTTAAGCTCCCCGGGGATATTTATTTTAACCTGTTTGCACGGGGAGTTGTGGTGGATCTTGGCGCAGGGCTATCCCTGGTGCTGGGTGTCCTCACCACCCAGGCGTATATCCAGGCGGCCATATCGGCCAAATCCCTGCGGTCTTCCCGGATAGGGATTTTCCTCAGCGCGGTCCTCATCCCCATTATGGGTATTCCGGGCATATATGTGGGGATGTATATGAAACTTCACCGCCCCGATGTGGCAAGCGCTTCGGTCATGCCCCTGTTTATCCTGGAAAATCTGCCGCCTGTATTGGCAGGGATGATCCTCGCGGTGCTCCTCGTTGCCCTTGTCGGCACGGGGGCGGGCATCTCCCTGGGGATATCCTCCATGTTCGTGAAGGATATCTACAAGCAGTTTATCAACAAAACCCCCAGTGACAAACGGACCCTTCTGGTATCCCGGCTGGTGATAGTGGTGGTGCTGCTGGCGGCGGCGGTCTTTACCTTTGGCGACATGGGCTCCCTCATTCTGGGCTGGAGCTTTATGTCCATGGGACTGCGGGGGGCGGTGGCCTTTGTGCCCCTCTGCGCGGTGCTGTTTTTTCCGGGAAAGATTGCCAAAGGCGCCGCTTTCATCTCCATGTTGGTGTCTCCGGTTTTGGTTCTTATCGGCAAGGTACTGATCAATGCAGGTTTAATGTCCGGTGCGATCGATCCGCTTTTCCCGGCTATCGGCGGATCAATACTCATATTCGCATGCGGATACCTTTACAGCAGGATACATTCGGCAGCGCCAATGGCAGTGCCAACGGCAGCGCCGCATGATCTTAAATAAAAGTCTTATAACGAGGAGGAATGTGAAATGTTATTGAAAGATGTGGGCAGAAATGCGGACGAGATCAGAGCTTTGGTAAAAAAGTATATGATCGAAACCTATGAGCGCTACGATTTTATCTGCGAGCGCGTGGAGGGCATGTACCTCTACAACGAAAAGGGAGAGGGTTATCTGGACTTTTACGGCGGCATCGCGGTGAACAGCACCGGGAACCGCAACCCCAAGGTGGTGGCCGCCGCCAAGGAACAGCTGGATCATGTTATCCATACCTTCAACTATCCCTATACCATACCCCAGGCCCTGCTTGCGGAAAAAATCTGTACCCTGCTGGGATATGACAAGATCTTTTACCAGAACTCCGGCGCCGAGTCCAATGAGGCCATGATTAAGATGACCCGCAAATACGGCATCGAAAAGTACGGGCCGGAGCATTATCATATCATCACCGCCAAGAACAGCTTCCACGGCCGCACCATGGGCGCACTCGCCGCCACCGGGCAGCCGAACAGCGCCTGCCAGATCGGCTTCGGCCCCATGCTGCCCGGCTTTACCTACGCCGATTTCGGTAGTGTGGATTCCTTTAAGGCGCAGGTTACCCCGAATACCATCGCCATCATGCTGGAACTGGTCCAGGGTGAAGGCGGCGTCCATCCCGCGAGCCAGGAGTTTGTGGACGGTATCCGCAAGCTCTGTAAGGATAACAATCTGCTCTTCCTGGTTGATGAGATCCAGACCGGCTGGTGCCGTACCGGCAAGGTCATGGCCTATCAGCACTACGGATTTAAGCCCGACATTGTATCCATGGCTAAGGCCCTTGGCGGGGGTATGCCCATCGGCGCAATAGTTACCAGCAACGAGATTGCCAAGACCTTCAATCCGGGATCACATGGATCGACCTACGGGGGCAACTCCGTGGCCTGCGCCGCCGCGCTTGCCCAGGTGAATGAGCTTATCGATCAGGATCTGGCCGGAAAAGCGGAAAAGATCGGCGAATATTTCATGAAGAAGCTCCGCACCCTGCCCAGGGTCAAGGAAGTCCGCGGTAAGGGGCTCCTGGTCGGGGTAGAGTTTAACGATCCTATCGGACTTGATGTAAAGCACGGCTGTTTTGACCGCAAAATGCTCGTGACCCTCATCGGCAAGAATCTTATCCGCATGATCCCCCCCCTCATTGCAACCGAGGCGGACTGCGATAAGGCGGTAGAGATTCTGCGGGCCTCTATCGAAGCGGTAAAAGCGTAAATTTGGCGCCTGGCGTCATTTCAATAAAAAGAAGGAGTGTAGACATGGCAGATAATGCAAGATTTAAAAAGGTGCTCAACAAGGGAGAGGTTTTTGCCCTCGCCTTTGGGGCCATGATCGGCTGGGGCTGGGTTGTCCTGGCCGGGGACTGGATAGGTCAGGGCGGCTCGGTGGGGGCAATGATTGCCTTTGCCCTGGGGGGATTGATGGTGCTCTTTGTGGGGCTTACCTATGCGGAGCTGACCCCGGCCATGCCCAAGTGCGGCGGGGAATTCGTCTTTTCCATGCGCGCCATGGGCAAGTTCCCGTCGTTCATCTGTACCTGGGCCATCATTCTCGGCTACGTGGGTGTTGTGGCCTTTGAGGCCTGCGCCCTGCCGACGGTGGTCCAGTATATTATTCCGGCCTTTGGACAGGGGCCGGTACTCTACAGCGTCGCCGGTTTTGATATCCGCATCCAGTGGCTGATCGTGGCCATCATTGTGGCGGCCCTCATTACGGTAATCAATTATGTGGGGATAAAAACCGCGGCGGTCTTCAATTCCGTCCTCACCGTTGTCATTGCCGTGGCCGGAATTGCCCTTGTTGCCAGCTCTGTAGTGAGCGGTGAAGCTTCGAACATGCAGCCGCTTTTTGAAGACGGTTTCCCCGGCATACTCTCCGTGGCGGTGATGACGCCCTTTATGTTTGTCGGTTTCGACGTGCTGCCCCAGGCCTCTGAAGAAATGAACATTCCTCCCAAAAACATCGGCCTTATCATGATGCTGTCCATTTTCATGGCCGTTGTATGGTATATCCTGATCATCTTTGCGGTATCATTTGTTATGTCAAAGACGGATCTGGACGCCGCCGCAAGCAGCCTTACCACCGCCGAAGCCATGAGCAAAGCCTTCCATTGGGAACACGCGGGCAAGATCCTCGTCATCGGCGGCATGGCCGGTATTCTTACCAGCTGGAACGCCTTCTTTGTGGGGGGCAGCCGCGCCATATACGCCATGGCCGAAGCCAACATGGTTCCCCAGGTCTTCGCCCGGCTTCATCCCACCTTTAAGACCCCCGGCCCCGCCATCATCCTTATCGGCATAGTCTCCTGCATCGCCCCCTTCTTCGGCCGGAGAATGATGGTGTGGCTCACCGATGCGGGCAGCGCCGGGGTTGTGGTGGCCTATCTGCTGGTTGCGCTCTCCTTCCTCATTCTGCGCATTAAAGAACCAGATATGCACCGCCCCTACAAGATCAAGGGCGGCGTCATCGTTGGGGTTCTTGCCGTGGTCCTCAGCCTCGCCATGGGCATCCTGTATATCCCCGG
This sequence comes from Spirochaetia bacterium, assembly GCA_026002025.1. The sequence goes on from BOAU01000022.1 coordinate 18,526, forward strand.
TGTCAGCCCCTCCGCCCTTACCAAGGAAGAGGGGATCATCTTCTTATCCTGGGTTGCTCTGGGTGTGGTCTTTGGTATCGTAGCCAAGCTGGTATATAAGGACAAGTTCGGACAGAGCAAAAATCTTATCTATCCCATCGGCTCCATCGACAGGAAAAACCAGGAAGCCGGTAAATAGTTTCGGGTAATCGGTAAACGGATTGGGGCTATGCCCCGATCCGTTTACCCAGGGCTTCCGCATGGGGGGGATTCAGAAGGATATCACTCCAGTTGATGGACATCCCCTCTTTTTCCATGGCCTTCATCAGATTGAAGAGGGTCCGACCCACAAAAAGGTTCCCCTTTTTGACAAAGGCGGCGCTCTTTTTCCCCTCCAGGGCGCTCCCTCCCCCAAGCACCTTGGCAACCGACTCAGGAATCTTACCGGAAAAATAGCCAATCGACTCCGCCACAACAGCGATATATTCATAGCCGGGAAGGCGCATGCCGTCCTCGGTCCAGGCATCGATAATATCAACCCGGTGCCCCATGGATTCCATGCCCTTTGCCAGGGAACTCACATAATCGGGAATCCCCCGCCGCTGCCGCGGAACGCTTACTATTGCAATTCTCATCCCTACTCCTATATATGGAGAAAATTACTATTTTCTCCAAGAGAATCAGTGCTGATAAATCAGCTTTGCTGATTCTCAAGCTTGCTTGTAGATTTGATCGATGTTCGGTTCCTTGACGAGGAGCACCGAACACTTGGCGCTCACCATGATCTCCCGGTGGGTATGGCTGATGATGTCCCGTGCACTCCGGTCCTTTTCCCAGCCCCCCATGACGATAAGGTCAGCCTTTTTTTCATCCGCCGCGGTGAGTATCTCGGTGTAGACCGCGCCCCTGCGGATTTCCCGCTCTATCTTGACACCCTTGGCATGGGCAAGTTCCTCCACAAAGGCGAGGTACCGGTCTCCGTTGGCCTCAAGGCTCTTCTCGTAGTCCTGGCTTTCTTCCTGGATGAAAATTTTGCTCAAGGTGAGCTGCCTGATGGTGGCAATATCCACCACATACACTGCGGTCACCCGGCAGCGGTAGGCCTTGGCCATGACAATGGCGTATTTGGCGGCCAGAATGGAAGCGTCCGAACCGGTGATGACCACCACAATGTTGGAGATAAGCGCTTTCATCATTCCCTGCCCGCCTTCTTTTTTAAGAGTTTACTGGTGAAAAAGGAGTCCCGTTCCCGTTCTTCCAGAGCCGCCTCAATATAGACTTTGGTTTCCCGCGCCGTGGGTATCACCATCTTTTCCAGGGCGTTTACCCGGCGCTGGGTCTTCCGCACTTCACGGGCAAGCCGCCACGCGATGGTCCTGACCGCCGCCAGCTCGGTGCAAAGCTTGAGCATCTCAAAGAATTCTAGCACAGTTTCATCACATTCGGCAAATGAATTCGCCGGTGAGTACTTGAGCTCCGCGTTGGGCAGCCTGATTTCCAGCCCCGGCAGGGTCATCCCCGCGGCAATAACCCGTTTTTCGTGGAGCTCAAACCGGTAATGGATGTCCCGGGAAAGCTTGTCCGCCCGCTCCCGGCCCACCACAACAAGCATCCGCTTGAGCGCGGGATAGGCGGTCCCCGCCCGGGCGTCGAGGTCCCGCTCCAGCAGTTTTACCTGCTCCACCTTCTGCATCAGCTCCATCACCAGGATCTCCCGCTTCTGCTCCAGGAGGTCGTAGCCTTCCTCGGCAGTGGTGAGCCGTTCCTTGACCCGGATGAGATTGCTCTTGGTGGGTGCGATAGATTCACGGGGCAATGGGACGCTCCTTTAGTTATAATTTATATTATTTGGAGGGGTTTAACAAGGAGAAGATGGGGAAAAGGGCCGATTCTATCTATTTACCAGGAATTATGTCAAGCGCCTAGTTCCAAAACACACATATCAGTATAATCATCAATATAAATAATATGGGAACCTACGCCGAACTCGCAGAGTGAGGTTCCCCTCCGGAGGATAGCAATGGCGGTAAAAATTCAGATGAAAAACACGATAGCGGAGATAGACGGGGACGAGATGACCCGGGTGCTTTGGGCCCTGGTCAAGGACAGGCTGATCCTCCCTTTTGTGGATCTCAAAACCGAATACTACGACCTGGGGCTCCTGAGCCGGGACGCCACCAACGACGAAGTTACCGCCGAATCCGCCCGGGCCATACTCCGGCTGGGGGTGGGGGTCAAGTGCGCAACCATCACCAGCAATGCGGCCCGTAAAACCGAGTACAACCTTAAAAGCCTGCACCCCAGCCCCAACGCGACCATCCGGGCGATCCTTGACGGCACGGTGTTCCGCAAGCCCATTCAGGTAAAGGGGATCACGCCTTCAGTATCAACCTGGAAGAAGCCCATCGTCATCGGGCGGCACGCCTACGGGGATGTGTACAAGGCGGTGGAAATGGCGATCCCCGGCGCGGGAAAAGTAGAACTGGTGTATACCTCAGCGGACGGCAGGGAGCGGCGGATGACAGTGGCGGACATGAAGGGGGCGGGCATTATCCAGGGGATGCACAACCTTGATGAATCGATCCGCAGTTTTGCGCGGTCCTGTTTCCTCTATGCCATGAACGAAAAACTCCCCGTGTGGTTCGCCACAAAAGATACGATCAGCAAAACCTATGACGGCAGGTTCAAGGAAATTTTCAACGATATTTGGGAAAGGGAATTCAAGGCAAAGGCCGAGGCGGTGGGGGTCACCTATTTCTACACCCTCATCGATGATGCGGTGGCGCGGGTGGTCAAGGGCGAAGGGGGTTTCCTCTGGGCCTGCAAGAACTACGACGGGGATGTGATGAGCGACATGATCGCCAGCGCATCCGGGAGTCTCGCCATGATGACCAGCGTTCTGGTGTCGCCCTCAGGCGCGGTGGAATACGAAGCGGCCCACGGCACGGTTCAACAGCATTACTACCGCTGGCAGAAGGGAGAAAAAACCAGCACCAATCCGGTGGCCCTGATTTTCGCCTGGACCGGGGCACTGGCAAAACGGGCTGAACTTGACAGCACACCGGAGCTTGGGAAATTCGCAAAAAAGCTTGAAAATGCAACCCTGCGGGCCATTGAGGAAGGGGACATGACCGGCGATTTGGCGCGCCTTGCGAAGCCCGCGCCAAAAAAGGCGCTTGACTCCTGGGAATTTGTGGACGCGATTGCGAAGAGAATTTAACCACAAGCTGCCCTACGGGCAGCACCACACAGACCACACGGACAAAGAATGAGATTTCAAAGCAAAAGTCCGTGAGGGTCCGTGAGGTCGACTTTTCCACTCTTTAGGTGGAAAAGTGGTTAATATTAATTCACTAACTAACCTTCACCGGTTTCCCCGTTGCCGCAGACTCGTAAATGCCGTCAACGATCTTCATGAGAATTAAAGCTTCTTCGGGGGTATCCAGGGGCTTGTCCTTGCCGGTGATGGAATCGACGAAATTCGCCGCCATGCTGATGCGGCCCATCTCCACGTCCTTTTCAACCTTCACGTCCATATCAACCTGGTTGCCGTATTCTTCGGTAAAGAGGGTGCACTTATCAATGCTGGTGCCGTCGATTCCGTCAATGTCGAAGAGGCGTTCGATCTTGCCGCCGGCCTTCTGTCCCTGGAAGGTGACGGAGACCACTTCCCTTTCGTTCATCTCCGCCCATGAACAGCGAATCATCAGGGACTGGCCGGTCTTAAAGGTGATCATGGCATGACAGGAAGATTCCACATCGCTTACGCCGTCCTTTAAATCGGGGATGCCCCAGGGGCCCTTAAAATCCCTGTCCCCCATAAAGTCGTAATAGGCGGCGCCCATGATGTACTCCGGTTCAGGGTAGCCCATAAAATACAGGGCCAGATCGAACATGTGGGGAAGGTCCAGCATGGGGCCGCCCCCGGAAATCGCCTTGTTGGTAAACCAGCCGCCGAAGCCGGGGATGCCGTTCCGCCTGATCCAGTAGGCCTGGGCGGAATTGATCTTCCCCACCTTGCCGTCCCGGATATAACTCATGATGGCCTGGGCTTCAGGCCGGGCGCGGTTATTCAGATCGAACATGAGAAGTTTCCCCGCCTTCTTTGACGCGTCAAGCATGGCCTGCACCTCGGCGGCATTCAGGGCCGGGGGTTTTTCGCAGTAAACATGTTTTCCCTTTTCCAGGGCTTCAACAACCAAGGGCTTGTGAAATTTATTCGGGGTAATTATCGATACCGCGTCCAGGTCCGGTTCACCCGCGAGCATCTCCGTAAGGTTCGTATAAAAATTCTTTATCTGCCTGCCTTCGCCAAAAGCTTTTGCCCGATCGATGTTCATATCCGCCATGGCAACAACTTCGGCGCCCGCCCGGATAAATCCATCGTAATGATAGTTGGCCATACCGCCCGCGCCGACAATACCGATCTTGAGTCCGCTCATAATTCCCCCTTTGTTTATGTAAACCCGTAATAACGCCGGGATGAAATTGTCCGGTAAAGCAAAACCGCGCCCAGCGCCGCAATCACCGTCACCAGAACAAGAACGATTTTAGCATGATGCGAAAAAACAAGAATCAAAAATACGGGAAGGAGCACTACCGCAAATCCCGCCAGCATGGTAAGTATCACCGAAGCGGATTGTTTTACCGCCTGCTGTTCCGTTGTCCAGTCGTATTTTGGGAACCGTAAATTTATTGCCAGCCCCAGAACCGCCGTTAAAATGGCATACACCAGGGGGGTGATAAAAACAAAGGCCAGGGACATTCCGGCAAGGAAAAGGGCGCGGGCAAAAAGAGGAGCGGCAATCAATATTGCGGGAACCATGATGGTAAGATTAAGGGCGATCTTTGCGGCAAAGATCCTTCCTGTCTTAACCGGCAGCGAAGAGATGAGCCACCGGGTTTTTCCCTCAAGGCTGATACTTGCGGAAGTGCTGGTGGTCATCGCGGCAAAGATCGCCGGAAAAAAGGGAAGCGCAAAACTTGTCCGGCTCAGGAACCACGGGAGCCCGAAGCTTGCCTCAATGGCGGACATATCGGTAAACAAAAAAGAAATGGCCGCCGTGATCAGTAATACTGCGCCGATACCGGCGTTAAGCATATACACCGGAGATGAAGCAAAGCGCCGCAGTTCCCGCACATAAAGGGCGTAAAAGGAACCATGAATATGTTTCCCCCCTGCCGCGTCACTGAGATGATACACTCCCCTGCCCTTTCCGGCGCTTAAAGCGGAATTGATACGGCCATATGATTTGGCAAGGATAAGCGTAAAAAGCGCCAATGGAAGGCATGACAAAAGGGCAAACCAAAAAAAGTGAATGCCGCTGCCCCCCGCGATGGCCTTATCATACAACACGGCGACAGGATAAAAGCGGAATATTCTGCCTTCAAGATTTGTAATAAGGGAGATCATTTCCTCACTGCTTGAAGCGCTGAGGCTGAAGGACCAGACCATAACGGCGATCACAAAAGAAACACTTAGTATTACTGTTACTATATTCCGGTGACGGAAATGGCGGGAAACAAGGGCAAGCGCCGCAGCAATAATAAACGCCGCCGTCATGGGCAGCAGGGGAACAATCAGGGGGGAAAGAAAAATCATCACCCACACCAATACTGTTGCCCCTTCGATAATGCCGTACACCACAAGGGCGGGCAGCAGGAACACCAGCGAAAAAATAAATTCAAGAACATAGAGGGAACAAAGGCGGCTCACCACGATGACGTTCTTTTTTATTGGCAGTGACATGAGGAGCTCATAATCCCGGAAACCGAAAAGAACGCCGGAACTTTGGGTAATAAAGGCAAAAAAACTTATCATGGTACAGAGCAGCAGCATGAGTGAAGGAACGGCGCCGGCCATGCCCAGGGCGGCGCAGCCTATTGCGATCATCACACTGTAAGAAACAAAAACAAGGCCCAGCAGTAATAGTCCCAGGGCAATGAAAAAAGTTTTTACCTTCGCCTTTTTTTCGTGAAACAGGCGGTTGATTCCAAAGAAGCCCAGGGCCTGAATCTTTAAAAGCAGCAGTAAGTGTTTCACTGCGGAGCGTCCTTGCTTTCAAGCATATCAAGAAAAACTTTTTCCAGTGATTTTTCCCCCCGGACATCTGCGGTGGTTCCCGATGCCATCAGCACCCCGTCTTTTATGATCCCGATCCTGCTGCAAAGTTTCTCCGCCACCTCAAGCACATGGGTGGAAAAAAAGACCGCTCCGCCACCGACGCAGAACTCCTGCATCAGTTCCTTGAGCCGGAACGCCGCCTGGGGATCGAGACCCACAAAGGGTTCATCCAGAATGAGGAGCTGGGGCTTATGGATAAAAGCGGAGATGAGGACCAGCTTCTGTTTCATCCCGTGCGAATAGGAAGAGATCAGATCTCCCAGGCTGGGGGTAAGTTCAAAAACTTCAGCGTAATGTTCGATTCCCTCCCGCCGCTCCGCAGCAGAAAGGCCCCAGATGTCGGCGATAAAATTGAGATACTGTATCCCCGTAAGGTACTCGTAGATGTCGGGGTTGTCCGGGATGTAGGCGGTCAGGGATTTGCAAAGTTCCCCCTCCTGCTTCACGCTATGACCCGCGATGAGGATCTCCCCCTCGTCAAAATCCAGGGTCCCCGCCGCCGCCCGGATGGTGGTGGTCTTCCCCGCGCCGTTATGCCCGATGAAGCCGAAGATGTCCCCTGCTTCCACACTCAGACTTAAGTTGTCAACCGCCTTCTTTTGCGAAACAGTGGAGCCTTTTTTTGATTTACCGTAAGTTTTTGAGAAGCCACGAATGGTGAGTATTTCTTCTGACATATCAGTTATATGATAACGTCAATCCGGTCTTTTGGGAAGAGGCCAGAGATGGCCTATAAGAGTATGGTCGCATGGCTTTTAAGAATAAATATGATGATTTTTTCTGAAATTATAGGATTATAGAACATCATATTATGCAAAAAACTCATTTTCCGTTCCTAGTTTTCGCTTCTATCTTGCATAATAATCCGACAAAGGATATGATGTCTTTGTTGAGAAAATTTGAAATGAAGGGGGGAACCATGAAAACAAACGCCCGGCCGGTACGACAAGCACGACTTGTCTTAGAGGACGGCTCGGAATTCGCGGGCTGGTCCTTTGGGAAGCCGAAGTCCCAGGCAGGGGAAGTGGTCTTTACCACCGGCATGGCGGGTTACCCCCAGTCACTAACGGACCCCAGCTTCCGGGGGCAGATCCTGGTTTCAACCTACCCCATGGCAGGCAACTATGGCGTACCGGTAAAGCCGAAAACCGCCGAGCCCTTCATGGACGAACAGGGCATCCCGGTTCATTTTGAGTCCCCCATGGTACAGGTTTCGGGATTCGTGGTTTCAGAAGCCTGCGAGGAACCCAGCCATTATTCTTCGGGGACCAGTCTTTCCGCCTGGCTTGAAAAAAACAACGTCCCCGGCATCTACGGCGTCGATACCCGCTCCCTCACGGAGCGGCTGCGGGAACACGGGGTGATGCAGGGAAAAATTCTGGTTGAAGGAAGCCGGGACGTGACCATGGATTCCGGGATCATCCCCAATCCGGTGGCGGATGTTTCCCATGCGGAAGTTAAAACCTACCTGCCCGCCGGTAACGCGGGGAAAGCCGGGCCAAAGATCGTACTGGTGGACTGCGGGGCAAAGGCCAATATCATCCGCTGCCTCCTTGCCCGCAAGGTTGAAGTGCTAAGGGTGCCCTGGAACCACGACCTTTCCGGCCTAGACTACGACGGCCTCTTTTTGTCCAATGGCCCCGGCGATCCAAAGGCCTGCGGCCGGACTATCGCCATGGTGCGAAAGGCTTTTGAAAAGGACAAGCCCATCTTCGGCATCTGCCTGGGCAACCAGATCATGGCCCTTGCCGCCGGGGCCGACACCTACAAACTCCCCTACGGCCACCGGGGCCAGAACCAGCCCTGCATCGAAGCGGGGACAAGCCGCTGTTATATCACCAGCCAGAACCACGGCTATGCGGTGCGGGGTGAGACCCTCCCCAAAACATGGGAGCCCTGGTTCCTCAATGCCAACGACGGCACGGTCGAGGGTATCCGCTCAACCACACATCCCTTCTCTGCGGTGCAGTTCCACCCGGAGGGCTGTCCGGGGCCGAGGGACACGGAGTTTTTGATTGACAGGTTTCTCGAACAGGTGAAAGAGAAGAAATGAAGAGTAAACGCAAAGAACACAAGGTTTTCGCAAAGGCCGCAAAGAAAAATGAGAATAGATAGTAATTATAACTTTGCGTACTTTGCGCCTGCTTGGCGTTCTTTGCGTTAAAATATTCAATTCGGCAATATTGAATTAAGGAAACTGATATGGCAAAGATAGCGGTGAAAAAAGTTCTCGTCCTCGGTTCCGGCGGTTTGAAAATCGGACAGGCCGGTGAATTTGATTACTCCGGTTCGCAGGCCCTCAAGGCGCTGCGGGAAGAGGGCATCAAGACCGTCCTGATAAATCCCAACATCGCTACGATCCAGACCAGCGAAGGCATGGCGGACGCCACCTACTTTTTGCCGGTGACCCCGGAATATGTCAA